>NZ_CP160403.1:1248571-1560714 GCF_040782645.1 Streptomyces sp. HUAS ZL42 | reverse complement strand
AGCGACGACTCGACGTGCCGCTGGAAGGTCGTCTCCACCTCGTCCAGCAACGACCGTGCGTGCGCCACCAGTTCGGCATCGGACAGCTGAGTCAGGTCGGGTCGCGAGCGACGCAGGGCGCGCAGCCTTTCCCGGTCGGCGTCGGCCTCGGGGAAGCCGGCCTGGCCGAGCATCCGCTGCAGTGTCGCGCCCGCCTTGGCGGTCAGTTCCTCGTCGTGGTCGTCCGGGTGCGCCACGTACACCGGCGTGTCGGAGCGCTGACCGACGAAGGCCGTGTCGATCTGGTCCGCCGTCTGGCCCATGCGGATGCCGAACAGCCGCATGTGGGACAGGTTGAGGTAGAAGTGGCCGCCGAACATGCCGACGAACGGCGGCCGGGGGCCGGCCACCTCCTCCTCGCGGTAGATGCCGAAGCCGACGAAGCCGTGACGCCAGCCCTGCAGGCCTCGCCCCCAGACCAGGGTCCAGCCCAGCGGGCTGGCGGGTTCCGGCAGGGTCTCGCCGGCGTTGGCCCGGGTGTAGTGCGGCAGCCGCTCACTGCGCTGCCAGTCCGTGATCCAGCTCTTCATGACCGAGGTCTCCCGCTGTCCGTACCCGCGCCTACCACTGTGCCGTTCCGCCGTCGACGCTGATCAGCGCGCCGGTGATACCGGCCCCGGCCTCGCTCGCGAGCAGCGAGGCGACGGCCGCGATCTGCTCCACCGTCGTGATCTTCTTCGTGGCGGCGTGCTCGGCGAAGCGGCTGAGCCATTCCTCGTAGCTGATGCCCTCGGCCTCGGCGGCGGCCGGCCCGGCGGCACGCATCAGGTCGGTGTCGACGGCGCCGGGACAGATGGCGTTGCAGGTGATGCCCTGCGTGCCGTACTCGAAGGCGGTCGCCTTGGTGAGCCCGTGGATGGCGTGCTTGTTGGTGATGTAGTGGCTGATCCCCGGTTTGTTGGCCTGCTTGCCCTCGACGGAGGAGATGTTGATGACGCGGCCCCAGCCGCCTTCCAGCATCTTCGGCAGTGCCCGGCGGGTGCCGTAGAAGTAGCCGTTGACGTTCAGCCTGAGGGCGTCGTGCCACGCCTCGTCGCTGAGCTGGTGGATCGGGGCGAAGCCGGAGCTGCCGCCGACGTTGTTGACCCAGATGTCGAGCCGGCCGAAGCGCTCGGCGGCGAAGTCGGCGAGGCCTTCGATGTCCTCCTGGCTGTTGGCGTCGCAGGGGTGGAAGACGGCGCGGTCCCCGGCGCCCATCTCCTCCAGGGCCTGCTTTCCCTTGACCTCGCTGCGGCCGCTGACGACGACCGTGGCGCCGTCGGCCAGGAAGGCCTCGGCGATGGCGCGGCCGATGCTGCGCGTGCTGCCCGTGATCACCGCGACACGTCCGTCGAGGCTGCCCGTAGCCACCATGGTGTTCTCCCGCAAGTGTTGTTGGTTGCTCACCTGGCGGCTCTGGGGGCTGCTTCGGCGCCACTGTCCAGGTGTCGGTGAATGGTGCGGTGGAAGTGCTGGAGCCCGGGCTCGTTGCGTCCGAAGACGAAGTCGGTCCCGTTCAGGGCCTTCAGGCCCTGCTGGACTCCGTAGGTGGTCGCGTAGTCCTCGTCGCGGACCACCTCGTGGAACCATGCGCCGAACCGGTCGGCGGCCCGGCGCTCCTCCTCGGTGACCGCCGGCTGACGCAGCAGGATGATCTGCTGGGTCACCGACTCGGTCGCCGTGCGGGGGAGCACCAGGGAGACGGCGATCTTCTGGCGCCAGCCGCCGGCGATCGCCAGGCCCGGGAAGAGCCAGTAGATGGGCCCGACGCAGTCCCCGGGGTCGCGCTGGTCCGGGGGCAGGTCGACCGCCTGCGCGATGGGTCGCAGGGCCGGTGCGATGCGCTGGTGGGGACCCCAGGTGTCATGCGCCATCATGTTCGAGAGGTTCGTCTCGAACACCGTCTTCGGGTGCAGCGAGGCGAAGTGGTACGTCTCCAGATACCCGTCGAGCGTGACCTTCCAGTTGGGACTGGTCAGCTCGTTGGTGGAGTAGTGGTGGCACTCCGCGAGCCGGAGGCCTTCCAGCAGGGGCTGCAGATCGCCCAGCCAGTCGTCCAGGTCGGGCTCGGCCGCCGGGTCCAGCGAGACGAAGACGATCCCCGCGCGCTCCCCGGCCGGGAGCCTGACGAGGCTGCGGCCTTCGCGCGGAACCTCGCCGAAGGTCTTCTCGGCGTACACCCCCCGCAGCTCCCCGGCCAGATCGTACGACCAGGAGTGGTATGGGCAGGTCAGCCGCCTCGACACTCCGCAGCCGGGTTCGAGGAGCTTGGCCCCCCGGTGCCGGCAGGCGTTGATCATCGCGTGCACGGCGCCCTGCCGGTCGCGGGTGATCAGCACCGGGATGCCGAGCACGTCGATCGCCTTGTAGGTGTTCGGTCCGGGAAGCTCGCAGGACATGGCGAGCGGCAACGGGACGCTGCGGTGTACGGCGTCCGTCTCGCGCTGCCAGCGGTCGGCGTCGAGGTAGTTGGCCACGGGTTCCGTCCACTGGCCGTCCGCCTCGTGCGTCGTGTTGTCGCGGTAGTGCGCCATCACGCGCTCGACGAGTTCGGCCGCCTCCCGACGCATCGTCACGGACGCGGCGTCGGTGGACCGGTCCCGGCTGATCCACGACGAGTATTCGGGGGCCGAGGGGGGCGACGGGGCCGAGGGGGCGGAGGGAGCCGAGGCCGTCGTCCTGCGCTCGGCGTCTGGTTCCCGAATCTCCGGCGAACTGGTCTGGACCACGATGTCCTCACAATCCTCCCAGCCGCGAGCCGGTGACCGGCTTCGGAATGCGACAGCTGGGCTGTGTCCGAAACGACAACAGGACTTAGTGTGGTCTGTCAATAGAAAGTGTCGAAGTTGCCGCTCGGTGTCCCGTGGGGGTGGGAGTGATGGTCATGACGCGGCCGTTCGAGGTGGGTCTGGTGGTACGGGACCTGGAGCCGATGGAGCGCTTCTACTGCGACGTGATCGGCTGTCGCGCCGAGCGCCGCTCACGCGTACCGGAGTCCGTCGCGGGCCCGGCCGGGCTCGGCGGCGAGCTGGTGGTCGTCTGGCTGCGGGTGCCCGCCGGAGGGTGCGTCAAGCTGATCCTGCCCCGGTCGGTGCCCGGGTCGGCATATGCGGCGCCCCTGCCGGCCGGGCGTCCGGGGCTGTCGTATCTCACCTTCCATTTCGACGACATGGGCCCGGTGGTGGCGGCGCTGCCGGCCGCGGGCGCCCGGCCTCTGTCGGACCCGGTAGTCGTCCGGGCGCGCGGCCGGCGGATCAGCTTCTGGGCGGATCCCGAAGGCAACGTCGTGGAGTTGGTGGACGCGCGGGGCCGCGACTCCGGCGCGGGGCATAGTAATTAGAGACGCTGTTCAGTAAGGTGCCCGGTACTGGTTACTGTAGACCGGCACAAGTAAGTCCGATTGCTTGGCAACCTCCCTCGGGCGAAGGGGCGGACGATGGCTCAACGAGCGTCAACGGCGTCGAAGAAATCCGCGCAGGTCAGCACACAGGTCATCAGGGACCTGCACGAGCGCATGGTGCGCATCCGGCTCTTCGAGACCGAGGCGGGAAAGCTCATGGAGGCGGGCAAACTGCCCGGCTTCCTGCACCTCTACGTCGGCCAGGAAGCCGTGGCCGCCGGCGTGATGGCGGCCCTGCGCGACGACGACCAGATCACCTCCACCCACCGCGGCCACGGGCATGCCGTGGCCAAGGGCGTCGGATTCCGCGAGATGTACGCCGAGCTGTACGGCCGGGTCACCGGCGCATGCCTGGGCCGCGGCGGGAGCATGCACATCAACGACCTCGCCCGCGGCATGCTCGGCGCCAACGGCATCGTCGGTGCGGGCGTCCCGATCGCCGTGGGCGCCGCCTTCGCCGCCCGGTACAAGGGCGAGGACAGCGTCGCCGTGACCTTCTTCGGCGACGGCGCCACCAACATCGGCGCCTTCCACGAGGGCGCCAACATGGCCGCGATCCTCGGCCTGCCCGTCATCTTCGTCTGCGAGAACAACGGTTATGCGGAGTTCACCCCGCAGTCCAGGCACATGCTCCTCACCGACGTCGCCGACCGGGCCGCCGCCTACGGCATGCCCAGCGTGATCGTCGACGGCATGGACGCCGTCGCCGTCCACCGCGCCGCCGCCGAGGCCGTCGCACGGGCCCGGTCCGGCGCGGGCCCGATGATGATCGAGGCCAAGACCTACCGCTACTTCGACCACCAGGGCGTCAAGGGCCTGCGTCATCCCTATCGCTCGGACGAGGAGGTCGCCGAGTGGAAGGCCCGCGACCCCATCGACCTGATCGAGGCCCGGGCGGTCGCCGACGGCGCCGCGACGCGGGCGGAGCTGGACGGCGTATGGCGGCGCACGCGCGACGAGATCGCCGAGGCCGTCGCGTACGCCGAGGCGAGCCCGCTGCCCGAACCCGCCGACCTGCTGCTCAACGTCTACTCGGGATGACCGCCATGACTACCACCACCCAAGCGCCGGGTGTCCCCCCGGTCGCCGCCTCCCGCAAGCTGACCTACGTCAAGGCCTTCAACGAGGGTCTCGCGCAGGCCATGCGCGAGGACGAGAACGTCTTCGTCGCCGGCGAGGACGTGGCCGGATACGGCGGCGTCTTCCGCATGTTCGACAACCTGCTCGACGAGTTCGGCCCCCGCCGCATGATCGACACCCCGATCTCCGAAGCCGCACTGGTAGGCCTCGGCGTGGGAGCCGCCGCCCGGGGTCTGCGCCCCGTCGTCGACCTGATGTTCATGGACTTCATCGGCGTCTGCCTCGACCAGATCGTCAACCAGGCGGCGAAGATGAAGTACATGTTCGGCGGCGCGGTGTCCGTGCCGCTCACCATCACCACCGCCTCCGGGGCGGGTCTCGGCGCCGCGGCCCAGCACAGCCAGAGCCTGGAGGCCTGGCTGGCCCACGTGCCCGGCCTCAAGGTGGTGATGCCGTGCGACGCGTACACCGCCAAGGGCCTGACCGTCTCGGCCATCCGGGACGACAACCCGGTCGTCGTCATGCTCAACAAGGTCCTGCTCGGCAGCCCCGGCGAGGTGCCCGAGGAGATCTACGGCATCCCGCTGGGCCGGGCGCACACCGCCCGGCAGGGCTCCGACGTCACGGTGATCGCTCTCGGCCGCATGGTGGGAGAAGCCCTGGCGGCGGCCGACGAACTCGCGGCCGAGGGCGTGCAGATCGAAGTGATCGATCCCCGCACGGTGCAGCCGCTGGACACCGAGACGATGTTCGCCTCCGTCCGCCGCACCAACCGGGTGCTCGTGGTGCACGAGGCCGTCACCTTCGGCGGGCTCGGCGCGGAGATCGCCGCCCAGATCCAGGACGCCGTCTTCGACCACCTGGACGCGCCGGTCCTGCGCATCGGTGCCCCCTTCTCCCCGGTGCCCTTCTCGCCGGTCCTGGAGAAGGCGTACGTGCCCGATCGCGCCCGCATCGCCCAGGGCTGCCGGCGCCTGCTCGAAAGGTCGTGACCGACGTGGCGGTCGAGGTTCTGCTGCCGAAGATCGGCCTGACCATGCAGGAAGGCACGATCGACGAATGGCTGGTGCCCGCCGGCGCGGCCGTCGCGGAGGGCGACGCACTGCTGCGGCTGGCCACGGACAAGGTCGACGTGGACGTCGAGGCGGAGGCCGGGGGACGGTTCCACCCGGTGGTCCCGGCGGGCGCCACTGTCCCGGCCGGGGCCCTCATCGGCTGGCTGCTGGCCGAGGGCGAGCAGCCGCCCCGGGCGGCGGGTGCGCTGACGCCCAGCGCGGATACGGCTGCCGTGGCTCCCCTCAACGGCGGCGGTGCGGCCCCCCACGCCGGCGGTGCTGCCGTGGCGTCATCCGTCAGCGGCACCGGTGACCGGCTTCTCTCCTCGCCGAACGCCCGCAGGGTCGCCGCGGCCGCCGGCGTCGCCCTCACCGCCGTACGCGGCACGGGGCCGGGCGGCCGGATCGTGTCCGAGGACGTGGAGGACTTCCTCGCGGCCCGTCCCGGCGAACTCGTCGCACACGTCCCGGCGGGCGGTGTTCCCTCCTCGCCGCTGGTACGCAAGCTGGCGAAGGAGCGGGGCATCGACCTCGCCGACGTGAACGGCACCGGGCCGGGCGGCCGGATCCGCCGGTCCGACCTCGCCGCCGTCGCTCCGCCGCCTCCCCGCCGGGACGCGGCCCCTCAGCCCGGCGACGTCCTCCCGCTCACCGGAATGCGCGGCACCATTGCCCGCAGGATGCACGCCAGCCTCCAGGAGATGGCACAGCTGACGCACGGCTACGAGGTGCGGATGGACGCCGTGGTGTCCCTGCGGGACCGGCTCAAGGAGGAGTGGGCCGACAGCGAACTGCCGGTGCCCACCGTCAACGACTTCCTGCTGAAGGCCGCCGCCCTGGCCCTGCGCGAGCACCCGCTGCTCAACGCGACGGTGCGGGGGGACGGTATCCATCTGCTCGACGGCGTCCACATGGGCTTCGCCGTGGCCGTCCCGGGCGGACTCATGGTCCCCGTGATCGAGGACGCGGTGGCGCTGCCGCTGCCCGAGATCGCCCGCCGGTCGCGGTCCCTGGCCCAGGCCGCCCGCGAGGGGCGGATCTCCCCGGCGCAGCTGGAAGGGGCCACCTTCACCGTCACCTCGCTCGGTGGGTACGGCGTCGACTTCTTCACCCCCGTGATCAATCCCGGCAATGTCGCGATCCTCGGGGTGGGCAGGCTCAGGGACGGTGTCGAGTGGGTGGACGACCGGCCCCTGCGGACGCGGGTGCTCACCCTGAGCCTCACCTTCGACCACCGCGCCGTCGACGGAGCACCCGCCGCCGAATATCTGCGCACGGTGGGGGAGTTGCTGCGCAAGCCCCTCCGCCTGCTGGTGTGAGCCGAGGCCGCAGGTCCAAGACCTATCGGGCGGGGTCGGCGATCCGCTCGGCGAGATCGCCGACCTCGCGGACGAAGAAGCGGTGTCCCAGCGACCGGTAGACGTCGTCGCCCCGGACCTGCGAGATCGCCGCGGTCTCCAGCAGCGCCAGCAGGCCCAGGCCGATCACCGCCGCCTCGGCGTCGGAGACGGACTCGCGGGCCTTGCGGATCAGCCGCACCAGCTCGTTCAGCGACTCTGTTCGGCTCTCCTGGCGCAGCGTCTCCGCTTCCTGGCTCATGCCGGCCGACGACACGAAGAACACGGTGGCGGCGGACCGGTGTTCGCCCAGCCAGGCCAGCAGTGCGGTGACCGCCGCCCCCACGTCCGAACCGGGCTCATGGGCGTCCGTGAGCGCCTCCAGCTGCTCGCGCAGCGCGGCGGCGAACGCCCGCATCGCTTCCGCCAGGACCTGGTCCTTGGAGGAGAAGTGGTAGTACACCGCCGCCGAGGTCATCTCCGCACGAGCGGCGATGTCGGCCACCGTCACCTCGTCCGGCGGCTGGGTGGCGAACAACTCCGTGGCCGCCTCGATCACCCACTGCTTGCGCGACGGACGGTGAGCGGCGCGGGTTCCGGATGTCGTCATGGTGTCAAGTATGCCGTGATCTCGGCGCTCCAGAGGCGCGCAAGCAGCAGGAATTATGCGGACGGGTGGTTGGAGTTACTGGATAGAATCGTCAGTACTCAGGGACCGAGGACGCGGCGTTCACGGCAGCCGGCAGGGAGCATCATGGCCACCACGAAGAACGGCAAGCAGCCCGCCCACCGACCCTCGCGGCGGCAGCACATCATCACCGCCGCCGTGCGGGTGTTCGGCCGCAACGGATTCGCGGAGACCAGTATTCAGGACATCGCGGACGAGGCCCAGGTGGTTTCCACGGCCGTCTACTACCACTTCGACGGCAAGGATGAGCTGCTCGAACTCGCCATGCGCCGGGTCTTCGACCAGCTGAACGAGGTCGTGGAGGCGGCCCGGCCGGCGTCCGAGCCAGGTGATGCGGAGGGCCTGGTCCGGGTCATCGACGCCGTGTGGGACTGGGTGGAGCAGAACCCGGACGAGGCCCGTCTGTACCAGGTCCAGATCGCCTCCGCCAGCGGCAACGTGAAGGTGCTGCGGGACGAGTTCGAACAGCGCCACATCCAGCGCGGCTACGACTATCTGCCCGAGGGCACCACACGCAGCCCCCGGGCGGCGAAGGCCCGGCACGCCGCACAGGCGCTCGCGGTCCGTACGCTGATCAGTACGACCATGCTCGTCACCGCGCTGCGGGCGCAGGGAGGACCACTGTCCCAGCTGCCCTCCCGGTCCGTACTGGAGGCGGTCAGGGCGCTGGCGCTGCGCATCGTCGCCGCCGAGCAGAAGCCGGCGGAGCAGGCCGGGTCACGCACCTGACGCGGTTCACCAGGGCAGTGGCCTGCGGTCGGCGAACAGCCCGCCCGTCGTCCCGTCGCCCTCGGGAAGGGTCGCCAGCCAGACCGGGGTGTCCGCGCCCTCCTCCGGGCCGCGCGGGGCGGACGGGCCGCCCATACCGCTGCGGGTCCAGCCGGGGTCGCCGGCGTTGACCAGGACTCCCGTGCCGGCCAACTCGGCCGCGAGCATACGGGTCAGGGCGTTGAGCGCCGTCTTGGAGATCCGGTAGGCGGGGTGCCGGCCGGAGTCCATCAGCGCCAGCGAACCGTACGAGCTGGTGACGTTCACGACCCGGCCGTAGCCGGCTTCCACCATGCCCGGGACGACGGCCTCCGTCACGCGCCAGGCGCCGGTGAGGTTGGTGTCCAATGTGGCGTGCAGAATGTCCTCGTCGAGGTACGGGGGCCGCAGCTCCCCGTCCAGAGACACTCCCGCGTTGTTCACCAGGACGTCGACCCCGCCGGTCAGCTCCCGGGCCTCCCGGACCGCCGCGGTGACGCTCTTCGCGGAGGTCACGTCCAGGGCCAGCGGCAAGGCCGCCCCGCCGATGGCTCGGCACGCCTCCTCGGCCGCCGCCGGTTTTCGCGCCCCGATGAGGACCCGCAGCCCCCGGTCCGCGAGCTGTCGGCCGATCTCCAGACCGATTCCGCTTGCCCCGCCGGTCACCAGTGCGGTTCTGTCGCCGTGCCGCATGGCTTGCTCACCGCCTTTCACACCGTCAGGACCGAGCACGCGCTGATCCCGGGCGCCCCGTACACATGGGTGAAGCCCACCCGGGGAGCGCCCGGCACCTGCGCACCGGGCGCCCGGCCCTGCAACTGCCGTACGACCTCATGGAACTGACGCAACCCCGAGGCGCCGACGGGCTCCCCGCCGGCCAGGCAGCCGCCGTCGGTGTTGACCGGTATGCGGCCCGCGGGACCGGTGGCCCCGGACGCCAGCAGGTCCTCCTGCTCGCCGTGACCGCTCAGCCCGGTCTCCGCCAGGTGGATCAGCTCCGAGCCGCTGTCGGTGTCCTGCAACTGGGCGACCTGTACGTCCGCGGGCCGCACCCCCGCCGTGCGGAAGGCCGCCTGAGCGGCGTCGACGCTGGGGCTGTGGTGCGGTCCCGGCGGCAGCCAGGGCGAGAACACCTCGAACGAACCGAACCGCCGGGTCCGGAGGGCCAGCGACGCCAGCCTGACCGGCCGTTCGCACAGATCGAACGCACGGTCGCCGAGGGCGAGCACCAGCGCCGCCGCGCCCTGTCCGGGCGAACAGAACATGTACTGGGTGAGCGGGGGACTGACCTCGGCGGAGTCCAGTATCTCCCGCTCCGTCAGCGGCTTGCGCCGCCAGGCCAGGGGGTGCTGCGAGCCGTTGCGGAAGGCTCGCGCGGCGACCATCGCCAGTGCATGCTCCGAGATCCCGTGCTCGTACAGGTACCGCTGGGTCTTCAGCGCGAAGAACTGGGTCGTGAGCATCATGCCGGTCTCGGCGTACCAGTCGCCCAGGCCGTAGCGGGCGGCGGAGACGTGGAACGCGCCCCGCTCGTGCTTGTCGAACCCCACCGCCAGTCCCAGGGACGCCTCGCCCGCCCGCAGCGCGCTGGCCACCGCGAGCACGGTGGATGCACCCGTCGCGCAGCCGTTCTGCACGTTGACGAACGGCAGTCCGGTCAGGCCCAGACGGCCCACCAGGGTGTCGGGCTTGCCGGACACGTCGGAGCCGCCGGCCGCGTAGCCGATGTCCTGCCAGGCGACGCCGGCGTCGGCCAGCGCCTCGCGTACCGCACGCTCGGCCATGTCCATTGCGCTGAGGCTCTCGTCGCGCCCGAAGGGATGCATGCCGCATCCGACCACGTACACGTCGTCGGGCCGGCTCATCGCTCCCCGTCCCGCTCCGGGCGGAACCCGAAGGTCACCACCTCGGTTCCGTCCTCGTCCCGGTACGCGGGCACCGTGGTGAGCCGGACCGGCAGCCCGATCCGGATCTCCGCGCGGGGCACCGCCAGCCGCGCTTCGACCAGCACCTCACCGAGGTCCACATAGCCGACGTGATAGGGCCGGTGGCCGCCTGACGGCGCCCGGTACGGCGGCTTCGGCGGGAACGACTGAAGCGTCCATGACCACACGCGCCCGCTCACCGGCAGCACCCGCACCGACATCACCCCGTCCGGACACCTGGGGCACGAGTCCTGCCTTGGGAAGACGACGGTGCCGCACCCGGAGCAGCGGGCGCCCGCGAGACGCGGTGATTCTCCGTCGCCGAAGTCCCGGTTCTCGAACAACGACTCGTCGATGAGCCTCGTGGTCATGTCCCGTCCCTCCTTCCACGTCACCAGCCCAGCAGCCCGGCCAGCCGTTCCCGATGGTGTGCGGCGCCGCCCAGTAGCACGGCGTCGGACTGGGCACGCCGGAAGTACAGGTGCGCGTCGTGCTCCCAGGTGAAGCCCATCCCGCCGTGGAACTGCACGCACTCGGCGGCGACGGAGACGAACGCCTCGCCGCACCACGCCTGTGCCACCGCCGCCGCCTCGGCCAGCGCCTGAGGCGAGCCGTCCGCCCGGACCGCGCGCACCACGGCCGACCGTGCGGCCTCGACCTGGAGCAGCATGTCGGCGCAGGCGTGCTTGACCGCCTGGAAGCCTCCGATCGCCCTGCCGAACTGGGTACGGTCGCGCACATGGGCCACCGTCATGTCCAAGGCCGCCTGCGCTCCGCCCAGTTGCTCGGCGGCGAGAGCCACCAGGGCCACGTCCAGGGCGCGGGAGACGATGTCCGCCCCCTCGCCGCCGACGGTCAGCGGCCGGGCCCGGGCACCGCAGAAGGTGACCACCGCCTGGCCCCGGCTGAGATCCAGGGTGGGTACCCGGCGCACCGTCACTCCCGGCTCACGCGGGTCGGCCAGGAACAGGTCGACGCCATCCGTGCCGGCCGCGGCCACCACCAGCGCCCGGGCGTCGGCGCCGTCGAGGACGAACGGCGCCGTGCCGTTCAGCAGGGGGACGCTGCCCTGCCAGGAGGCGGCCACCGGCACGGCGTCGGCCCGCCAGGTTCCGTCGGGAGCGGCCACCGCCAGGGCATGCACGGTGCCCTCGGCCAGCTCGGCCAGCGCCTTGCCGTCCGTACCGCACGCGGCCAGCACCTGCCCGGCCAGCACGGTGGAGGACAGCAGCGGTACCGGTGCCAGTGTCCTGCCCAACTCCTCGCAGACGGCGGCGATCTCGGCGAGGCCGCCGATGCCTCCCGCCGATTCGGGCAGGCCGAGGGCCGCGAGACCGACCTGCCGGCCGAGGGTGTCCCACAAGCCGGCGTCGATGCCGGGGGCCTCCTCGGACAGCCGGCGCACCGCGGCGGTGCCGCCGGCGTCCGCGCACACCGAGCGAACGGTCTCGCGCAGGTCTTCCAGCTCGGTGTCCGACAGGATCGTGCCGTCGGTGACGGTGCTCGTCATCGTGCGCTCCCGCTCTCGTCACGCCGCTCCCGCAGGGCACTGTGCGCGGCCGCCATCCGGGCCACCGGCACGCGGTGCGCGGAACAGGACACGTAGTCGAGGCCGAGGTCGTCGCAGAACGCGATCGATTCCGGATCCCCACCGTGCTCACCGCACACGCCCAGCTTGATACCGGGCCGCACGCCCCGTGCCCGCTCGGCCGCCAGGCCGATCAGGGTGCCCACCCCGTGCGGGTCGAGCCGGGCGAACGGGCTGGCGGTCAGGAACCCGCGTTCCTGGTAGGAGGCGAGCACCTGCCGCTCGACGTCGTCCCGGGAGAAGCCGTAGGTGAGCTGAGTGAGGTCGTTGGTGCCGAAGGAGAAGAACTCGGCGTGCTCGGCGAGTTCGCCGGCCAGCAGCGCGGCCCGCGGGGTCTCGATCATCGTGCCGAGCCGGTACGGGACCTCCACCCCGGTGCGGGCGGCGACGGCGCCGGCGGCACCGCGTACGTACGCGGCCGCGGCCGCCAGTTCCTCCGGCAGGCTGACGAGCGGGATCATCACCTCCAGCTCCGGCCGGACTCCGGTGGCGGCGACATCGGCCCAGGCGGTGAAGAGCGCCTCGGCCTGCGCCGGGTAGAGCCTCTCGTGCAGCAGTGCCAGCCGCACACCGCGCAGCCCGAGCATCGGGTTCGCCTCGCGCAGCGCGGCGGCCCGCTGCTCCTCGGCCGCGTCCATGGCGTGCCCGGGCGCGGGCAGGAACTCGTGCAGCGGGGCATCCAGCAGGCGCACGGTCACCGGGCGGTTCCCGATCGCGCTCAGCAGCGCGTGGAAGTCCTCGCGCTGGGCGCGCTCCAGCGCCAGCAGCGCCTCGTCGCGGGCGGTCGGGTCGGCGGCCAGGAGCACCCGGCGGATCAGCGGCAGCCGTTCGCCGAGGAACTGGTGTTCCGTACGGCACAGCCCGACACCCTCCGCGCCCAGGGCCAGGGCCGTGTCCACCTCGGCGGCGGTGTCGGCGTTGACCCGCACGCCCAGCCGGCGCGCGCCGTCCGCCCACTCCAGCAAGGTGGACAGTTCCGGGGGCGGCCCGGCCACACTGACGCTCAGCGTCCCCGCGTACACGGCGCCGGTACGGCCGTCCAGGGAGACCTGGTCGCCCTCCCGCACCACCCGCTCCCCGAAGCGCACCGTCCCGGCGGCCAGGTCCACGCGCAGCCCCTCGGCGCCGCACACCGCCGGCTTGCCGGCGCCCCGCGCCACCACGGCGGCATGCGAGGCGATGCCGCCACTGCCGGTCAGCACGGCGGCGGAGGCCAGCATCCCGGGGACGTCCGCCGGGGTCGTCTCGGCGGCCACGAGCACCACCCGGGTGCCGTCCGCCGCCAGTTCCAGGGCACGTTCACTGGACAGCACGACCGCTCCGGTCGCCGCCCCCGGGGACGCGGGCAGTCCCCTCACCAGGAGCTCCTCCCCACCGGTCAACCGGAGTCGGGGGTGCAGCAGTTCCTGCACCTGCGCGGGCGTGACCCGCCGTACGGCCTCCTCGCGGCCGAGCGCCCCGTCCCGGGCCAGGTCCGCGGCCAGACACACCGACGCCCGGAGCGGCGGGCGGGCCTGTGCCGAGGCGGCGAGCAGGGAGATCTCGTCGTCGCGCACCTCGAAGTCGACCGACACCGGCGCACGCAGATGCCGCTCCAGGGTGAGCAGGGCGTGCTCCAGCAGAGCGGCACCGCCCGCCAGCCGGTCCAGCGGCTCGCCGGTGTGCGGCGGCGGGGCGCTGCGGCGCACCCCCCGGAAGAAGGAGCCCCGGGGGGAGAGGCGCCCGGTCTCGGGGTCGCGGCTGACCGCCGTGCCGTAGCCCGAGTGGTCCGCCGGGCCGATGCGCAGCGCCTGCACATGCAGGGCGACGGCAAGGTCGGCTGGGAGCCGCTGGGCTCGGCGGGACCTTCTCGCACGCGGCGAGTCCCAGCGGCCGAGGAGGGCGCGAGCGGCCAGCGCGAGTTGCTGCGCCGGGTCGTCGGGGAAGGGCCGGGAGCCGTGTTCCGCCGCCAGGGAGAGGAGCACCTCCACCCGTGCCCGCGGCGCGGGCGTGTCCAGGAGGGCGTCGTCGAGCAGCGCGCCGGGCACGTCGAGGGCGTACTCGGCGATCACGCGTACGGTGCCGGCCCACACCTCGTGCAGCGCGTCCGCACGCCCGATGAGGGCGCACAGGTCGTCGGCCCGGGCGGGAGTGACGCCGAGACAGGCCAGGTCGGGCGGCAGTCCGGCGATCTCCGTCGGCGCGCTCGCCGACAGGCGCAGCAGCAGCGGCCGGGCCGGATCCCCGATGCGCCGCCCCGAGAGCTGCTCGACCAGGTCCACGGCGGCTTCGGCGGTGGCGGTATCGCGCAGCGACGCGGCGGCGCCTGCTGGCACGGTGAGCCCGGGCACGACCGGCAGGCCGAGGGCCACCAGCCGGTCCATCGCCGCGCCGTGCGCGCCCAGTTCGTCGGCGTCGAGGCCCCGGGTCCGCCCCTGCCCGTAGGGCACCAGGAGCCGACCCGGGGTCCCGGACGGCGCGAGGGGCACCCCGGACTGTGCGAGCGGGTCCGCCTCGCGGTCGGTGACGCTCAACCCCGGCTCCTGGTGACCAGTTCCTCTTCGCGGGCCTCGTCCTCGGCCCTGCTGATTCCCAGCACGAGCAACAGTTCCTGGTGCAGCCGCATCCACACGGTGTGGTACGAGTCGCACAGCGGCGAGGCGAGCCACTCCGGCGCGCCGTCGTCGAAGCGGTCGAGGGCCTCCTCCAGGGCCGTCAGGTAGCGTCCGCTGCCCGCGAGCACCCGGTCCAGTCTGCGCAGGACGGGCTGGATGGCCTCGTGCACGTCTTCCAGCGACTCGCGCACCTCGGCGTCGTAGGCGTCGTCGGAGTGGTCGTTGGCGGTGCCGTCGGGACGGCACTGCCATGCCGTGCAGACGTCGCGGATCTTGCGGTTGACCGGCAGGAACGCCTCGTAGGCCGCGGTGATCCGCTCCTCCTGGTCGGAGCCCGCGGGGACGCGCAGGATCCGCGCGGCGGCGGTCTTGGCGCGCTCGGTCGGCAGCACCACCGGCCCCTTCACCGACGCCAGCCCGGCGTCGACCAGTGGACCGTGCTCGGACTCCGGCCGACCGCGCCACATTCCACGCAGAACGAGGTCGACGACGGCTTCGGTGAGAGGCTCGTCGGATGCGTCCGGAAGGTCCACGGCAGCAGATTGCATCGCCACACCTTTTCCCCGGTTCTGTGGTGACCGGTTCCTCGGTTCTGTGTTGCCCGGAGGTTACGCCTCGGCGGGCCCGTTAGTGAAGAGGAACTCAAGAAACACTTTCCGATTCCCTGGCCTCGGCCCGGCTGTCGCCCGCCCTCGGGCGGCCCCCCGCGGCGAGGAACGACGCCATGCGGTCCTGTGCCTCCCGGCCGCCCGCCAGGACGGCGATCAGCCGCGCCTCTTCGGCGAGGTGGTGGCGCAACTCCTCGCCGGTTCCGGCGCGCAGCAGGCCCTTCGCGGCTTGCAGCGCGCCACCGGCGCCGGCGGCCAGACCGGCCGCGGTCCGATGCGCCGCGTCGTCCAGTTCCTCGTCGTCCACCGACCGGGAGACCAGGCCCCACCGTTCGGCGTCGTCGCCGGTCAGGACCCGATTGGTCAGGATCAGGTCCGCCGCCCTTCGGGGGCCCACGAGGCGTGGCAGGAGCCACGATGCCCCGCAGTCCGGCGTGAGCCCGACTGCCGTGTACGCCAGCCGGAACCGAGCGGACCGGGCGGCCAGGACGATGTCCCCCACGAGGGCGAGCCCGACCCCGCCGCCCGCGGCCGCGCCGCGCACGGCGGTCACCAACGGCACCGGCAGTTCGTGCAGGGCCTGTATCGCGGCGTGCGCGGCGCCGGCCACGGCGTGCACGTACGCGCCGGTGTTCGCACCGCGACCGGCGAATGCCCGCAGGTCGCCGCCCACGCAGAAGCTGCCGCCCGTCGCCCGCAGCAGGACCGCGCCGCCCGGGTCCGCGGCCACCTCCAAGGCCGTGTCCCGCAGCGCCTCGGCCGTCCTCAGATCCAGGGCGTTGCCCCGACCGGGATCGTCCAGCCTCAGCTCCGTCACTCCGTCGGGATGGCGGACGATCCGGACCGGCTCGGTGCTCACGGGGAGGTTCATGGCGTTTCTCCTGTCGTCTTCCCGTCGCCGGGTGCTTCCCGGCAAGATACTGAAGACGCTATACAGTTTCTAGGATGCGACGGGCGCCGATGCCCGTACGCCCGTCGGCGGGAGGTCCCGTGCCCATCCAGTTCGATGTCGATCCGACCGTCGCTCAACTCGCCGCGGCCACCGCCGAGTTCGTGCGCGAGGTGGTCATTCCGGCCGAGCGTCAGTGCGGCGGGTCCGTGCACGACGCCCCCGAGGCACTGCGGGAAACTCTGCAGAAGGCCGCCCGCGACGCGGGGGTGTTCGCTCCGCACGTACCGACGCGGTGGGGCGGACACGGGCTCGACATGCGAGGGCAGGCGGTGGTGTTCGAAGCGGCGGGATACTCGCTGCTCGGACCGCTGGCGCTGAACTGCGCGGCCCCGGACGAGGGAAACATGCACCTGCTGGAGAAGGTGGCCACCGAAGAGCAGAAGCAGAGGTATCTGCGTCCGCTCGCCGCGGGCGGGACGCGGTCCTGCTTCGCCATGACCGAACCGGCTCCGGGAGCGGGTGCCGATCCCCGCTCCCTGCGGACCACCGCGACCCGGGTGCCCGGCGGCTGGCGCATCGACGGGCGCAAGTGGTTCATCACCGGTGCCCAAGGAGCGGGCTTCGCCATCGTCATGGCCCGGACCTCAGGTGGCCCCGGCGACCCGGGCGGCGCCACCATGTTCCTGGTCGACGCCGGCACCCCCGGCATGAGCATCGTCCGGACCATCGAGACCCTGGACGAGTCGCTCTTCGCCGGGCACAGCGAGATCGTCTTCGAGGGGTGCGTGGTGGGGGAGGAGCAGGTGCTCGGCGCGGTGGACCGCGGCTTCGAAGGCGCCCAGGTCCGGCTCGGTCCCGCCCGGACGACCCACTGCATGCGCTGGCTGGGGGCCGCCCGCCGTGCTCAGGACGTCGCGCTGGAGCGGGCGGGCAGCCGGATGGCGTTCGGCTCGGCGCTGGGCGACCTCGGTATGGTCCAGCAGATGCTGGCCGACTCCGAGATCGACATCGAGGCGAGCCGCGCCCTGATCCTGCGTACCGCCTGGGAGCTGGACACCGGCTCCGCCGCCGCTGCTCAGCTCACCTCGGTGTCCAAGACCTTCGTGGCGGAGGCGGTGAACCGGGTGGTCGACCGGGCGGTGCAGATCTGCGGAGCGCTCGGCGTCTCGGCCGCCGACGCCCCGCTGGCCCGCCTCTTCAGGGAGGTGCGGCCGTTCCGGATCTACGACGGCCCGTCGGAGACGCACCGTTTCGCCATAGCGCGCCGCGCGCTGCGGCCCTATCGGCAGCCGGGTGCCGCCGACGGCTGATCGTTCCGGCCCTGTGGGTGCCACTGACCTCGCCGAGGTACCAGATGGAGCCCTCGCGGCCGTGCCCGCAGCCGGCGCAGCCCGCCTGACGACGTGTCACGGAAGTCGGCAACGGGTCGGTCTGAGTTTGGCGACGCGGACTCGGTGTCCGTGGCCGGGGCTGTGGTCGGCTCCGTCGAGTCCGTCGCCGTGCCTGAAGAGGCCGGCTACGACACGCAGGACGACGTGATCGAGCGCCTTCGCCTTGTGCAGGTCAAGCGCGAGACTCCCGGCGACGACGTGACCACTCGTGCGGTCGAGGTGGACGAGGGGGTCATCACCGACCAGGACGCCGCCGACCTGGGCGCCTTCTTGCTGTTCGCCGGGCACGAGACGACGGCGAACATGATCGCGCTGAGCACTGTCACGCTGCTGCGCCACCCCGATCAGATCCCGCACATCCTGGGCGGACCGGACCAGGTCGCGAACGCGGTTGAGGAGCTCCTGCGCTACCTGTCCATCGTGCACGGCGGGCTGCGCCGCACTGCCGTCGATGACGTCACCATCGGCGGCGTGACCATCCGCGCGGGCGAGGGCGTGATCATTTTCTTCCACGTCGCCAACCGCGACCCGGAAATCCTCATCGCTCCCGACGACCTCGACCTGGAGCGTGTCAATGTCCGCCAGCACCTGGCCTCGTCGCCTCCCTCACAACCGGCCTCGCCGCGCGCGGCTGGCGGACCACGCATGTCCAGACCGACCCTCTCAGCGGCCGGTTCCTCGTCACCGACCCGGACACCGGCGAGGAGTGTGAAGTGGACGTCCTCAAGGAGGCATTCTGGGCCCCACCTGCCCAGACCCCCTACGGCCCTGTCCTCTCCCTCGACGACGTCATCGGCACCAAGGTCCGCGCCCTCGCCGACCGCGGCACCGTCCGCGACCTCATCGACGTTCAGGCCGCCTCCCGCCACCGCTCCATCGCCGACCTCGAATCCCTCGGCCGCCGCCGCGCCCACGACGAGTTCAGTCTTGAAGACCTCCGCGACCGGCTCACCGGCGCGGACTGGTATGAGGACGAGGACTACGCCGCGTACGGGCTCACCTCCCGCCAGATCGAAGAGCTCAAGACGTGGGCGCTGGAGGGGCGGAGGACCTGGCAGCGCGGATCCACGACGAGAACGCCTGACAAGAGGCGGTACCTCACTCCAGTCGGCGTGATCATGGGCTGGTCGTGGTGTCGATGGCTCGCCCCGGACGGTCTTGCAGGCGGGCTGGTAGGGGGCGAAGTCCCAGTGGTCGGCCAGGGCAGCGATCTGATGGTCCGTTGGAAAAGTCAGCAAGAGGTCAGTGTGAGCTCTGGAACACCAGGGGACAGCTGACCGGACATGCGAATCGTTGTACGCTCCGGAGACCGCCCTTGACCTGCAAAAAGCGGGCAGGGAGCAGACAGATCGGGAGTTTCTCCATGCTGCGCACCATGTTCAAGTCCAAGATCCACCGCGCCACCGTCACCCAGGCCGACCTGCACTACGTGGGATCCGTGACCATCGACGCGGACCTGCTCGACGCCGCCGACCTGCTGCCCGGCGAGCTCGTCCACATCGTCGACATCACCAACGGCGCCCGCCTGGAGACGTATGTCATCGAGGGCGAGCGCGGCTCGGGCGTCGTCGGTATCAACGGTGCCGCCGCCCACCTCGTCCACCCAGGCGACCTGGTGATCATCATCAGCTACGCTCAGGTCACCGACGCCGAGGCGCGGGCGCTGAAGCCGCGCGTCGTGCACGTGGACCGCGCCAACCGGATCGTGGACCTGGGGTCGGACCCCTCGGAGCCGGTGCCGGGTTCGGACCAGGAGCGCAGCCCGCAGGCCGTACCGGCCTGATCCACTCACCCGGACCAGGAGCGTGCCCATGAGCGACATCGAGATCCGCGACGACCGGTCGGCGGGCCGCCTGGAGGCCCTCGGGGGAGACGAAGTCGTCGGCCACATCGAGTACTTCGTCCTGGACTCCCCGGAGCGGGCTCTCGTTCCCGTGCACACCATCGTGGAACCGGCCCACGAGGGAAAGGGCATCGCGGGCTCGCTGGCGCGCGAGCTGTACGCCGTCGCCGCGCGCGAGGGCGTCCCGGTGGCCCCGCTGTGCCCGTACGTCACGAAGTGGGCCGAGCGCCACCCGGAGGAGGCCCCGGCCGCCGACCCCGAACTGCTCAGGGCGGCGAAGGACTGGCTGGTGGCCCACCCCGGTCGATTCTGACCCGCGCACCCTCCTGGTCCACCTGGCCTCGCGCCTCGACACCGGCGGGTGAGTGGCGGCGCGGGCGCCGGGTACGCGGGGGAGTAGTCCAGAGCCAAGGTTCACCGACCGGCCGGAGGACATCATGACCAACCCGTACCCCGACCCCGTGCCGCCGGGGCCGACGCCGGGCCCGGATCCCCAGCACCCCGAGCCGCACCCCGACCCGGTCCCGACGCCTCAACCACCCCCGGCCCCCGAACCGACCCCGCCGCCGGAGCCGCCGCCGAGCCCCGGTCCCCGCCCCGTCCCGGAACCCTCCCCGTCCCCGATCCCACCGGGCCCGGAGCCGGTACCGAACCCCGAACCGGGACCGCCGCTCACCGGCATCTGAGCCCACGAGGCCGAAGAGGCTGGAAACGCCGAAGAGGCCGACAAGACGACGGTGGGCGCCCGTTCAGGCACCCACCGTCGTTCCGTACGCCCGACCGCTAGGCCGACACCTCCGACCGGTCCCCGCCCCACAGCGTGTGGAACGCCCCGTCCCGGTCGACGCGCCGGTACGTGTGCGCACCGAAGAAGTCCCGCTGCCCCTGCGTGAGCGCCGCCGGCAGGCGCTCCGAACGCAGGCCGTCGTAGTAGGCGAGGGCCGCTGCGAAGCCCGGCGTCGGGACGCCCTGGCGGGTGGCCGCGATCAGGACCTCGCGCCAGTCGTCCTGGGCCGCGGCGATCTCCTGCGCGAACGTCTCGTCGGACAGCAGGCTCGGCAGGTCCTGCCGGGCGTCGTACGCCGCGCGGATGCGGTCGAGGAAGGCGGCGCGGATGATGCAGCCGCCGCGCCAGATCGAGGAGACGGCGCCGAGGTCGATGTCCCAGCCGTACTCCTCGCTGCCCGCGGCGATCTCGTGGAAGCCCTGCGTGTACGACACGATCTTCGAGGCGTACAGCGCCTGTTCCACCCGGTCGGCGAAGGCCCCGGCCTCGGAG
Organism: Streptomyces sp. HUAS ZL42; assembly: GCF_040782645.1. Taxonomy (GTDB): domain Bacteria; phylum Actinomycetota; class Actinomycetes; order Streptomycetales; family Streptomycetaceae; genus Streptomyces. The sequence goes on along the minus strand of NZ_CP160403.1, from coordinate 1,540,269 downwards.
GCGCTCAGCGGCTGCGCCTTCGGCCCGGCCAGCCCGCGCGAGGCATCCCGCAGCGCCGCGTGGCCGGAGAGGGAACGCGCGAAGACCGCCTCCGCGATGCCCGACACCGGAACGCCCAGGTCCAGCGCGATCTGGACCGTCCAGCGGCCGGTGCCCTTCTGCTCCGCCTGGTCGACCACCACGTCCACGAACGGCCTGCCCGTCGCCGCGTCCACGTGCGACAGCACCTCGGCCGTGATCTCGATCAGGTAGGAGTCCAGGCGGCCCGTGTTCCACGTCCGGAAGATCTCCGCGATCTGCGCGGGCTCGTACCCGGCGACGTCGCGCAGCAGCTGGTAGGCCTCGCCGATCAGCTGCATGTCGGCGTACTCGATGCCGTTGTGGACCATCTTCACGAAGTGCCCTGCCCCGTCGGGCCCGACGTGCGTCACGCAGGGCGCGCCGTCCGCCGCCTTCGCGGAGATCTTCTCCAGCATGGGGCCGAGGGATTCGTACGACTCCTTCGAGCCGCCCGGCATGATGCTCGGCCCGTTGAGCGCGCCCTCCTCGCCGCCGGAGATGCCGGTGCCGACGAAGTGGATGCCCTGCTCGCGCAGCTCGCGCTCGCGGCGCCGGGTGTCCGCGAAGTGCGCGTTGCCACCGTCGATGATCATGTCGCCGGGTTCGAGCAGCGGGGCGAACTCCTGGATCACCGCGTCGGTCGGGTCACCGGCCTTCACCATGATGACCAGACGCCGCGGCCGCTCCAGCGCCGCCACGAACTCCTTGGCGGTCTCGGCCGCGACGAAATCGCCCTCGTGCCCGAACTCCTCGATCAGCGCGTGCATGCGCGCCGCCGTCCGGTTGTGCACCGCGACCGTGTAGCCGTTGCGGGCGAAGTTGCGGGCGAGGTTGCTGCCCATGACCGCGAGACCCGTGACGCCGATCTGCGCTGAAGTGCTCATACCGTTGGCTCCTATAGATCCTGGAAGCGTGGTGCCGGTTCCTGCCCGCCAGTATTGCTGCTGCGGCCATCCTGACTTGCCGGTACGCCGACCGCGCGTCCGGGGTGTGTCGACATTGCGTACGCAGATACGCACGGAAGGCCCCACCCGCCTCAGCCGTTCCCCAACTGCGGTTCACACGGGGTCGTTCGAGAGCCAGGGCGGCCGATTGCCGTCTTGTCATGGCCTGTTCGGCCCGCTTACTTTTGGCCCTCCTGACGCATGTCGAGGGGGCTCCGATATGGCCGTACGCGGCCGGCACCGCCGGTATCAGCCGAACAGGATCAACCGTGCCTCGCTCACCGTGACGGCGGGCGGCGCCGGTATGGCGATCCCGCTCATCGGCACCGGCGCAGCCCACGCGGCCGACGTGGACACCTGGGACAAGGTCGCCGCGTGCGAGTCGAGCAACGACTGGAACATCAACACCGGCAACGGGTACTACGGCGGACTGCAGTTCACCCGGTCCACCTGGGAGGCGTACGGCGGCACCGAGTACGCGCCCCGCGCGGATCTGGCCACCAAGGACCAGCAGATCGCCGTGGCGGAGAAGGTGCTGGACGGACAGGGGCCGGGTGCCTGGCCGGTCTGCTCGGTACGGGCCGGACTGTCCCGGGGCGGCGACACCCCAGACCTCCACCCGAACGGTACGCCGGCGAAGTCCGCGAAGAGCTCCCTGCAGGACGTGCAGCCGCAGACCACGCCCCAGTCGCGGGCGGGCACCGCCGAGATGTACACGGTCGTCCGCGGCGACACCCTCTCCGGCATCGCCGACGCCCAGGACGTCCGCGGCGGCTGGCAGCGCCTCTACGCCGCCAACCGGACGACCATCGGAGCGGACCCCGACCTGATCCTGCCGGGCCAGCGGCTGAGACTGCGCGCCGAGGCGGCCACGACCACGACCCGGAGCAGTGCCCAGACCGGCACGGCGAGGACCTCCTCGAGCACCGGAAAGGCCACCGGGAAGGCCACCGAGGAGAAGGCGACGACGACCGGCCACATCCTCGTCGCCCCCGTCAACGCCCCCACCGGTACGCCCTACCACGCCGCGGGCTCCTCCTGGTCGAAGGGCTACCACACCGGCGTCGACTTCCCCGTGCCCACCGGCACCGCCGTGCAGGCGGTCGCGGCGGGCAAGGTCGTCAGCGCCGGCTGGGGCGGCTCCTTCGGCTACCAGGTGGTGATCCGGCACGCCGACGGCCGGTACACCCAGTACGCGCACCTGTCCGCGATCTCCGTGAAGAGCGGGCAGACGGTCGACGGCGGCCGGCGCATCGGCCGCTCCGGCTCCACGGGCAACAGCACGGGCCCGCATCTGCACTTCGAGGTGCGGACGGGGCCCGGTTTCGGTACCGACGTCGACCCGCTGGCCTACCTGCGGCGCGGCGGGGTCAGGATTTGACGCGCGTCCGGTGCCGGTCGAGGACGGGCCGGGGGAAGACGTACGGGCCGCCGTAGAAGGGGCCGTAGACGGGCACCAGTACGTCGTCGTAGCCGGAGCCCTCGGCGTCGTACGCACCCTCCAGGGCCGGGACGGGCGCGGGGACGAACACCTCCTCGCGCACCACCTCGCGCGCCGGGGCGACGGGCCGCTCGGGAAGCACGGCGCGGAGTTCCTCGGCGGCCACCGGCTCGGCTGCCGCCGCCTCCTCGGACGTACGGGTGATCCGCTCGGTGGTGAGCAGGATCAGGCCACCCGCCGCGACCACGCCGCAGCTCAGCGCGAGGGCGGTGCCCGTGGTGCCGTAGCGGAACGTCTCGCCGAACATCGTGATGCCGACCGCGGCCGCCACCACCGGGTTCACCACCGTCAGCGTGGCCAGCGGGGCCGCCAGCCCGGCGCCCCGGTAGGAGGCCTGCGACAGCAGCATGCCGGCCGTGGCGAAGACGCCTATCACGGCCAGGGACGGGACATCCGCCGCCGAGACCCCGTTGGTCCAGTCGACGGCGACCGTCTTCGTGAACACCGAGGACATGCCGAAGGCTATGCCGGAGGCGGTCGCGAGCAGCATGCTGCGCACCGCCGGGTGCCGGTGCGCCGCCCGGCCCGCGATCATCAGGGTCACGACCACGCTGCCGGTCACCACGGCCACGGCCACGCGCTGGGCCGTGTCCAGGGACTGCGCCTCCGACGCGGCGACCAGGGACAGCAGGCCCGCGAGACCCACCGTCGCCATGATCGCGCCCCGCCAGGCGGTCGCCCCGGCCCTGCGGCCGACGAACAGCGCCGCCATGGGCAGAGCGAACACGATGGTCAGTGCGCCCAGGGGCTGGACCAGGCTGAGGGGGCCGTAGGCGAGCGCCACCACGTGCAGCAGGCCGCCGACACCGTTGAGTGCGACCGCCGCCCACCAGCCCGGCCGGCGCAGCGGTGCGTACTGCTCGTCGGGATGGGACACCGCGACCTGCTCCTGCACGATCGCCCCGGCCGCGTAAGCGACGGCGGAGACGAGCGACAGAAGCACGGACAACGCGAGGGCGCTCATGAGCTGCTCCTCTGCGTGAAGCCGGGGCCCGGGGCCCGGCGCGGCGAACGGTCGGCTGTCATAACCAACACGATGCCCTCTCGCGCTGTTCCCGTCGTCGTCCCTGAGCAGGCAATGGGTCCTACTGCCGATGGAGTACGACGGGACCGGTGTCCTCCCTCAGGTGGGTGACGACGGGACAGACCACCTGATCGCGGGTCCTACCGGCCTTGGTACTACTTCTGGTCGTGGACCTCGACCCCGATCTCGCCGCGCTCCGCCCTCTCGGCGGCTTCTTCGCCCTGCGCACGGTCCTACGCGGGGCAGGAGCGCCGCACGCGACACTGCCGACACTGGCTGCGACCTACGCGAACAGAACATCGGATGTTTATGGAAATTCTCTGACTTTTCGTGTCGACAAGGTGGCGGACAGCCTGCGGGCCCCGGAGGCGCGGATCGCGGCCTCCGTCGCGCACCAGGCCCTCGCGGCCCGGCTGTGGTCGGCGACGCTCGGCTGTGCCGTCCTGTACGGGCGGATTCCCGACCTCGACCCGCGGCTGGTGCGCTGGAACCCGGGCGCGGGTGCTCCCGACGATCTGTGGCTGACCGAGGTGCGCCCGCTGCCCGGGGACGCGGCGACGGTGGCCGAGGTGGTGCTGGACGGCCACCTCCTGCCGCTGACGGCGGCCCTGCGCGCCTCGTACCGCGTCGCCGAGGGCCTGCTGTGGGGCAACGCGGCCTCCGCTCTCGCGGGCGGCGCGCGGGAACTGGACCGCTGGGCGCGGGCGCACGGCCGTACCGAGGCCGGTGCCAAGGCACGAACCCTCGCCGCCGAGCTCCTCGAGCACCCTCTGCTCGCGGCGACCGGCACCCTTGCCGGCACCGCCTTCCGGCGGCGCAGCTGCTGCCTGTACTACCGGGTACCCGGGGGAGGCGTCTGCGGCGACTGTTGCTTCACACGACCCCCGCGCTCTTCCCCGCACGCCGCTTCTGGGTGACCATGAAGGGAACCAGCCATTGAGATCAGGGGGTCCGGGTGCGTGTGGGACTGCTGACCCGGGAGTACCCCCCGGACGTGTACGGCGGCGCGGGCGTCCATGTGGAGTTCCTCGCCCGGGAACTGCGGGCGCTGGTCGACCTCGACGTGCACTGCTGGGGCGAGGGCCGCGGGGAGGGCGTCGTACGCCACCGCCCCTGGCCCGCCCTCGACGGCGCGAACGACGCCCTGCGCACCTTCTCCGTGGACCTCGCCATGACCGCGGGGCTCGAAGGCCGCGAACTCGTCCACTCGCACACCTGGTACGCCAACCTGGCCGGCCACCTCGCCAAGCTGCTCTACGGCATCCCGCACGTGATGACCGCGCACTCCCTCGAGCCCCTGCGCCCCTGGAAGGCCGAACAGCTCGGCGGCGGATACGCGCTGTCCAGCTGGGCCGAGCGCACCGCGATCGAGGCCGCCGACGCCGTGATCGCCGTCTCCGGCGCCATGCGCGAGGACATCCTCGGCTGCTATCCGACGCTGGACCCGGCCCGGGTCCACGTCGTGCACAACGGCATCGACACCACCCTCTACCAGCCCGACCACGGCACCGACGCCCTTACGCGCATCGGCGTCGACCCCGACCGGCCCTACGTCCTGTTCGTCGGCCGTATCACCCGGCAGAAGGGCGTTCCCCATCTGCTCCGGGCGGCACGGGACATCGACCCGGCCGCGCAGGTCGTGCTGTGCGCGGGCGCTCCCGACACTCCGGAGATCGACCGCGAGTTCCGCGAGCTCTTCGAGGAGCTGAGCCGGGTGCGCGACGGGGTGCACTGGATCCCGCGGATGCTGCCGCGTCCCGAGGTGATCCAGCTCCTCACGCACGCCGCCGTCTTCGTCTGCCCCTCCGTGTACGAGCCCCTGGGTATCGTCAATCTCGAGGCGATGGCCTGCGGCACGCCCGTCGTGGCCTCCCGGGTCGGTGGCATCCCCGAGGTCGTCGCGGACGGCAAGACCGGCCTGCTGGTGACCGTCGACGAGGACGACCGGGCCTTCGAGGCGGAGCTCGCGCAGGCGCTGGACACCGTGCTCGGCGACCCGGAGACGGCCCGGCGGATGGGCGAGGCCGGACGGGAGCGCGCGGTCGGAGAGTTCGGCTGGGACACGGTGGCCCGGCGTACGGTCCGGCTGTACGAGGGGATCCTCGAACAGGAACAGACCTCGAACAAACAGGAGTAGACCTCGAACGGGAAAAGAACAGCGGGAAGATCCTCGAACAGGCTTACTCCGCCCTGCTCAGGGGCAGGCATGGATCAACCACGGTGAGGGGAGCGGCCATGCGTCGTGGTGGACCTTCGGTGCTCGGGATCGTACTGGCGGGCGGAGAGGGCAAGCGTCTGATGCCCCTGACCGCGGACCGCGCCAAACCAGCGGTCACCTTCGGCGGCACGTACCGCCTCGTCGACTTCGTCCTGTCCAATCTCGTCAACGCCGACATCCTGCGCATCTGTGTGCTGACGCAGTACAAGTCGCACTCGCTGGACCGGCACATCACCACCACCTGGCGGATGTCCAGCCTGCTCGGCAACTACGTCACCCCGGTCCCGGCCCAGCAGCGGCTCGGCCCGCGCTGGTACCTGGGCAGCGCGGACGCGATCCTGCAGTCCCTGAACCTGATCTACGACGAACGGCCCGAGTACGTCGCCGTCTTCGGCGCCGACCACGTCTACCGCATGGACCCGCGCCAGATGCTCGCCCAGCACATCGAGAGCGGCGCGGGCGTGACGGTGGCCGGGATCCGCGTCCCGCGCGCGGAGTCGTCGTCCTTCGGCGTGATCTCGCCGGGCTCGGACGGCCTGACGGTGGAGCGCTTCCTGGAGAAGCCCGCCGACCCGCCGGGCCTGCCCGACGACCCGGAGACGGTCTTCGCCTCGATGGGCAACTACATCTTCACCACCAAGTCCCTGATCGAGGCGCTGCAGCGGGACGCCGAGGACGAGAACTCCGTGCACGACATGGGCGGCTCGATCCTGCCCCAGCTCACCGACCGGGGCGAGGCGCAGCTGTACGACTTCAGCGCCAACCACGTGCCCGGCGAGACCAACCGCGACCGCGGCTACTGGCGCGACGTCGGCACGCTCGACGCGTACTACGACGCCCACATGGACCTCATCGCCGAGCGCCCCGCCTTCAACCTCTTCAACCGCAGTTGGCCGATCTACACCCACTCCAACCAGCTCTCGCCCGCCCGGTTCAACGCCGGCGGCATGGCCAGTGAGTCGATCATCAGTGCGGGTTGCCTGATCCGGGGGCAGGTCACACGGTCCGTGCTCTCGCCGGGTGTCGTGGTCGACCCGGGCGCGGTGGTGCAGGGGTCGGTGCTGCACGACAACGTGCACATCGGGCGGGGTGCGGTGGTGCGCGGGGCGGTCCTCGACAAGAACGTCGAGGTGCCGCCGGGCGCCACGATCGGCGTCAATCCCGAGCGGGACGCGGAGCTCTACACGGTGTCCAAGGGCGGTGTGATCGCGCTGGGGAAGGGTCAGCGCGTGTCGTAACCCGGAAGGGCTCGTTTTCCGCCATACAAGGTGTGACATCTGTGACCTGTGAGATGTCAGAGGCGACGAGACCGGGACTTAATCCGTTGTTAACTGTGTGTAGCTTGATCGTACTTGACCGTAATCGCCCGGGGGCGATTGACTGCTGGCTCACCCGTAGTCGACGCGAGGCAAGCCCTTGACTGCTGACCTGCTCGCACCTCTCGACCTGGCGTTCTGGAACATCGAAACCGCCGAGCACCCCATGCACCTCGGCGCGCTCGGGATCTTCTCGGCCCACTCGCCCACCGCGGGCGCGCACGCGGCCGACCTCCTCGCCGCCCGGGCCGCCGCTGTGCCCGGACTGCGGATGCGGATCCGGGACGTGTGGCAGCCGTTCTCCTTCGGGAGCGCGGCGCGTGAGCCCGCGCCCCACTTCGACCCCCTCGACCACGTCCGGCTGCACGCCCCCACCGGCGACTTCCAGGCCGACGCGGGCCGGCTCATGGAGCGCCCGCTGCAGCGCGGCCGCCCGCCGTGGGAGGCGCATGTGCTGCCCGGCGAGGACGGCGTGTCCTTCGCCGTGCTGTTCAAGTTCCACCACGCCCTCGCCGACGGCCTGCGCGCGCTGACCCTCGCCGCGGCCGTCCTGGACCCGATGGACATGCCCGCGCCCCGGCCCCGTCCCGAGGCGCCGCCGCGCGGCCTGCTGCCCGACGTCCGCAAGCTGCCCGGACTGCTGCGCGGCGCCCTGTCCGACGTGGGCCGCGCCCTCGACATCGGCGCCTCCGTCGCCGTGTCCACCCTGGGCGTGCGCACCACCGCCGCGCTCACCGCCGAGCCCACCGGCACCCGCCGCACCGCCGGCGTGGTCGTCGACCTCGACGACGTGCACCGTGTCCGCAAGGTCGTGGGCGGCACGGTGAACGACGTCCTGATCGCGGTTGTCGCGGGGGCTCTGCGCCGCTGGCTCGACGAACGCGGCGACGGCAGCGAGGGCGTGGCGCCCCGGGCGCTCATCCCCGTCTCCAAGCGGCGACCGCGCTCAGCGCACCCGCAGGGCAACCGGCTCTCCGGGTACTTGATGCGGCTTCCGGTGAACGACCCGGACCCCCTCGGCCGACTCGGCACGGTCCGTACGGCCATGGACCGCAACAAGGACGCCGGACCCAACCGGGGCGCCGGTGCCGTGGCCCTGCTCGCCGACCATGTGCCGGCGCTCGGCCACCGGCTCGGCGGACCGCTGGTCAGCCAGGCCGCCCGGCTGTGGTTCGACATCCTCGTCACCAGCGTGCCGCTGCCCAGCCTCGGCCTGAAGCTCGGGGGCAACCCGGTGACCGCGGTGTTCCCCTTCGCCCCGCTCGCGCACGGGCAGTCGCTGGCGGTGGCGATCTCGACCTACCGCGGGCACGTCCACTACGGGCTCGTCGCCGACGCCAAGGCCGTACCGGACCTCGACCGGTTCGCCCGGGCCGTCTCCGAGGAGGTGGAGGCGCTGATCACCGCCTGCGATCCCTGACCACACCTCTTTCGGCTCGTTCGCTCCGGGGCGCTCCAGCCGGTGTCGGCGGTGTGACCGTGCTCAGCCCTTCGGGCCTCCGCGCGGGCACACTCCCGACACCCGGCGCGCCCCTCCGCTCACTCGCGGGCGAGTTTGGAGGACCGGCCCGGCGCTCCGTAAAATGCCCCGTTCGAAAGCGGGCGCGAACCGAGCGCCGCGCGGGTGATCAGGGAACGGCAGCGCGATGACGGTGACAGAGGAAGGCTCGGCGACCACGGACGAGGTCGCGTTCGGGCCCGGTATCGACCCGGAGCGGCTGGCCGTCTGCCTCAGCGTGCTCGAGGAGCTCGACAAGCTGGAGGTCGACCACCCCGACGCGATCGCCGTGCGCCGGGCCACCGCCGGCATCTACCGCACCGTCAAGCAGCGCCGCCGCCAGGAGCGCCGGGCCGCCAAGACCGCCCACGACAAGGCGGTCACGGAGGCCACGGCGACCGGCTCCGCACAGCGCATCGACGACGAGACCGAGGGCATCCTGCCGTCGTCGGTCACCGAGGCGGGCAAGATCGCGGGGATACTCCAGCGCCCGCGCTCCTGCTACACCTGCAAGGCCCGGTACGTGGAAGTCGACTACTTCTACCACCAGCTCTGTCCCGACTGCGCGGGCGTGAACCGCTCCAAGCGCGACGCCCGCGCCGACCTCACCGGCAAGCGGGCCCTGCTCACCGGCGGCCGCGCCAAGATCGGCATGTACATCGCGCTGCGACTGCTGCGCGACGGCGCGCACACGACGATCACCACGCGCTTCCCCAAGGACGCCATCCGCCGCTTCAAGGCCATGGACGACTCCGCGGACTGGATGCACCGCCTGGAGGTCGTCGGGATCGACCTGCGCGACCCGGCGCAGGCCGTGGCCCTCGCCGACCAGGTCGCCGAGGCGGGCCCCCTCGACATCCTCATCAACAACGCGACGCAGACCGTGCGCCGCCTGCCCTCCGCCTACGCCGCCCTGGTCGACGGCGAAAGCGCCCCGCTGCCCGCCGGTGAGCTCCCGGCCCACCACGTCATCGGCGCCTTCAACTCCGGCGCCGTCGACGGACTGGCCGCGCTCCCCCTCGGCACCAGCGGCCTCGAGGCCCAGCAGGTCGCGGACCTCGCCCTGGTCGCGGGCAACGCCAGCGTCGCCCGGCATCTCGACGGCACCGCCATCGACGCGGGCGGCCTGGTCCCCGACGTCGTCGAGACCAACACCTGGGTGCAGACCATCGAGCAGATCTCCCCGGTGGAACTGCTCGAGACCCAGCTGTGCAACTACACGGCGCCGTTCATCCTGATCAGCAAGCTCCGCCCGGCCATGGCCGCCGCCGCCCAGAAGGCGACGAGCGGGCGCGCGTACGTCGTGAACGTCTCGGCGATGGAGGGCGTCTTCGGCCGCGGCTACAAGGGCGCGGGCCACCCGAACACGAACGCCGCCAAGGCCGCGATGAACATGGTCACGCGGACCAGCGCGGCGGAGATGTTCCAGGCCGACGGGATCCTGATGACCTCCGTCGACACGGGCTGGATCACCGACGAGCGACCCCACTTCGACAAGCTGCGGCTTGCGGAGGAGGGGTTCCATGCGCCGCTCGACCTCGTCGACGGGGCGGCTCGGGTGTACGACCCGGTCGTGCGGGGTGAGGCAGGGGATGACGTGTACGGGGTCTTCTTGAAGGACTACGCGCCGGGTAAGTGGTGACGACTTCGGGTGCGGGTCGTGGGGGGTTGCTCGCGCAGTTCCCCGCGCCCCTTCAGCTTGCGATGCGTGCCCGGCGCACATGAGTACCGCCGTCCACCAGCAGGTCCGCTCCCGTGATCCACTCTGCTGCGTCCGAGGCCAGCCATACCACCGCCCGCGCCACGTCCTCCGGCTCGCCGATCCGGCCCAGTGGCAGGTCCGCAGCAATCTCGACCTCTCCCGGCTCCCATACGAACCGGGCCATCTCGGTCCGTACGAGGCCGGGGGAGACCGAGTTGACCCTCACCCCGGGTCCCAGCTCGCCCGCGAGCTGCTGGGTGAGGTGAAGCAGCGCCGCCTTGCTGGTGCCGTAGGCGCCGACTCCTGGGCCGACGTGGCCTGCGCCCTCCGTACAGATGTTGATCACCGTTCCGCCGTGTTCGCGCATCCACCCGTGCCACGCGCACTGCGCCAGCCGTAGCGGTGCCTCGACGTTGATCGTGAATGCCTCGCGCCAGACGTCCGGGTCGGCGTCCATGAGGGGCCCGTACGGCTGGTTGGTCGCCGCGTTGTTGACCAGGATGTCCAGTCGGCCGAACTCGCGTAGGCACAGGTCCGTGAGGGCCCGGGGATGGGCCGGGTCGCCAACGCTTCCGGCCAGCCCGACCCCTCCCACCTCACCCGCGGCGCGCCGCACCTCGTCGGCGTCCCGTGCGCTCACGCACACCCGCGCCCCGGCGTCGGCGAGCGCCCGCGCCACAGCCCACCCGATCCCCCGCGTGGCCCCCGTGACGACGGCGGCCCTGCCGCGTAACCCGTACGACGACGTCATCGGCGTACGGTCTCACGACGCACCCTCAATCGACAGCCCCCAGGCGGGAGTTCCTCGCCGCCACCAGCTCCAGCACCGTGCGCCAGTCCTCGAGGACCCCGGCGTCGAACCCGACCGCGAGGCCCTCCTCGTCCGCCTGGCGCAGGCTCAGCAGGTCGTCGTCGGCGGGGGTGCCGTGCCAGGGGTGCCGGCGTACGAGGCGGGAGACCCGCTCGCCCAGCAGGGGCCGTACGGCGTCCGCGGTGCGGTCGGCCCGCCCGGCCGTGTCGCCGGGCCGCAGCAGCAGGCCGATCGGGTGCACCAGGCCCGTCACCTGGAGTTCCTTGTCCGCGGGGCGACTTCGGCGCAGCAGCGCGGCCGTCCGCAGCGCGTGGTCGTGCAGGTCGACCGCGTGGCCGCGATGGCCCGGTGTCTCCCGGACGCCCCGGCAGGCGTACAGCAGATCCATCAGCTCCTCGACGCTGCGCAGTTCCATGCGTCAGTCCTCCCGCGAGACAGCCGTTGCGGTACGCCAGCAGATCATGGCGAGCTTTCGGGGGAGCCAACGGGACTTGAACTGCCCTGCCGAAGCGAAGTCGCTTTCGCCCCTGTAGGCCGGACGGGTGATCTCCTGAGGGGGCAAAATATGACAAATGGGTTAAGAATTCAGGGGACTGCATACGGACGACTCGGGATAGTTACCGCAAGTTTTCAGCCCTATCGAGCAGGGGCCCGCTCATTTGGTTAATCTGTTGGGGACGGACAGCCGTAAGGGGTCCAACCCACACCCACGGTCCGTCATGGGACCAGCCGGTTCACAACGGCCTGCTCGCCCACGAGTTGCCGGCGCCACCGCGTCCGAAGATTTCCATACAGACCCGAGCGGACGTCGGGCGCCGGACGGAGCAGGACAGGCGCCGTACGTCCCGAGGGTGACCGACACATAAGGAGTGCGCGGTGACACCGGAGAAGACGAATCGCGATCAGCGCCCCAAGGAACGCTCGGAGCGCGCGGGCCGCCGGCCCGACGAGATCGGCAGCCTCGACGTGTGGGCGCGGTCCGCCCCGATCCGCCTGGCGGGCTACGAGGAGGACCTGGCCGAGCCCCACATCCTGCCCAGCGTGGACTGACCCGGCAGGACCCGTCGCGATCGCCTACGGCATGGGCGTGCCGGACTCACGCCCATGCCGATCAGAGGATCCGCGGCCGAGGACCGGCCGCGGATCCGGCCTTTCCGGCACCGCGCAGTCGCCGTCGGTGAGACCTACGCCCGGGACCGGGACACCTTCGAGGAGGCCCGGTCCCTGCGCACGTCCTGGCCGAGGCCCTGTTCGAGGGGCGCCGTCCGCTGCCAGGGGTGCAGCTTCTCCAACTGCTCCGCCAGATCCAGCAGTTCCGCCTCCGACCCCGGACGTCCCACCAGCTGTACGGCGCAGGGGGCGCCCGAGGGCAGGGTGCCGAACGGCACCGACATCGCGGGCCAGCCGGTCAGGTTCCACGGCGGTGTCAGCGGCGAGTAGTTGGTGTTCGCCAGGACGTTGCGCAGCCAGCCCCGCTCGTGCCACGGCGCGGACCTGGGGGAGCGGCGGGCGAGGGCGGGCGTGAGCAGCACGTCGTACTCGGCGAAGAACGGCTCCAGGCGCCGCCGCAGCGCCTCCCGGCTTCCGCCGCCACGGACACTGCTCTCGAACCGTCGCCCAACGGCCGCGTGCACCCGGGTGCGCCGGGTCAGCAGCTGCCGGTCGAGGTCACGGGCGTCCACGGCCGTGCCCGCCGTCCAGTGCGCGAGGGACGTCGTGCTCAGCGACAGCGGGTATGGCGGGTCGGCCCGCCGCACCTGGTGACCGGCCTTGATCAGCATGCCCGCGGCCTCCCGGACGGCTGCCGCGTACGGCTTGCTGATGGTGACGCCGACGAGCGGGCTGCGCAGGGAGACGGCGACCTTGCGGGCGCCGGGCTCGCCGTGCCGTACGACCTCCGCGTCCGCGAGGACCGCGAGCATCAGGCGGGTGTCCTCGACGGTCGTGGCGAGCGGGCCGTTCTCGGACATGGCGAACCAGTCGCCCTCCCCGATGCCCGCGGGCACGACGCCGTTCCCCGGTTTGATCGTGACGAGGCCGCAGTTGGCGGCGGGGATGCGCAGGGAGCCCATGCCGTCGTTGCCGAGGGCGATGGGCACCAGGCCGGCGGCGACCGCGGCCGCGCTGCCGCCGGACGAGCCGCCCGCCGTGCGGGAGGTGTCCCACGGATTGCGGGCCGTGCCGTGCACGCCTTCGGTGGTGCCGAACACGCACAGCTCGGGCACGTTCGTCAGACCCACCACCACCGCGCCCGCCGCCCGCAGCCGGGCCACGGTGACGTGGTCCTCGGCGGCGGGCGTGTCGGGGGTGGCGGCCGAGCCGACGCGGGTGGACTCGCCGCGCACGGCGAGGTTGTCCTTGACGGCCACGGGCACGCCGGCGAGAGGCAGTTCGGTCAGGTCGGCACGGGCACCCACCTCGTCGGCCTCGGCGAGCGCCGCGTCCGCCCGTACCGTACGGAAGGCTCCGATCCCGCCGTCGAGGCGTTCGATCCGGGCGAGATGCTCGGCCACCACCTCGCGGGGCGTGGCCCGCTTCTCGCGTACGGCGGCGGCGATCTCGGCGGCGGTCCGGCCGGCCCAGCTGGTCACGGGCGCTCCTCGGGGTGCGGGTGTGGCGTACGTACTCGCGAGTATGTACGGAGAACTGTGCCCCGGCAGGGGCGTCGCGTCGAGAGCCGGGGGCGAGCCCCGCTGCGGTTCATCCGCCCGTGGAACAGTGGAGAAGGAGAGGAACGGCGCCGTGCGGCGGCTGGAAGGCGCACGCCGGGCGAAGGAGGACGCGATGAGTCACCCCGTGCTTGCGGGTATCGACGGGTCCGAACGCAGCCTGGCAGCAGCCGACTGGGCGGGGCGGGAGGCGGTTCGGCGCGGCGTTGAACTGCGCCTCGTGCATGCCGCGCCACCGCTTCCGGGCGACGCCGCGCCGGTCTCTGCCGTGGACACGTTGCGTCACGTGGGGGCGCGCATGCTCCAGGGCGCGGCCGCCGAACTCGGCCGGGGCCATCCCGACCTCGAGGTGCGCAGTGAGCAGGCCGACGACGACCCGCCTCTGGCACTCCTCCGCTCGGCACAAGGTGCAGGGCTGCTCGTGGTCGGCACACGAGGGTCGGGCGGCTTCGACGGTCTCGCGGTCGGATCGGTGGCCATGCGGGTGGCGGCGGCAGCCCCGTGCCCCGTGGTGCTGGTGCCCCAGCAGCCTGTCGGCGGCTTCGGAGAAGGGGTGCGAAAGGCGGGCGGTGGCGCCCGCGTCGTGGTGGGCTTCGACGCGCACCACCCGGTCCCTGAGGTGGTGGATTTCGCGTTCTCGGCTGCGGAAGCGCGCGGGGCGCGGCTACGGGTGGTGCACGCGTGGGCTCTTCCTGCCGAGGCCGTGTCGCCCCGGACGCTGGTGATCACCGAGGAGGACCGCGCCACTTGGGAGGACCAGGAGGTCCTGCGGCTCTCCGATGCCCTGCGCGGGTGGCAGGAGAAGTACCCGAGGGTGACGGTCCGCACCGATGTCGTGCTGCTCCACCCCGCGGAGGCGCTCCTGAACGCCTCTCGGGGAGCGGACCTGCTCGTCGTGGGCCGTCGTACCGACCCGGAGTCGAGCGAGGGCCGACTGGGGCCTGTCACCCACGCGGTACTGCACCACACCCGCTGCCCGGTGGCGGTCGTACCGCATGCCGGGTGAGCCCGGACGAGCAGCCGACGACCATCCGCCCGGCAGCGGGGGCGTTCAGCCGAAGAACACCTGGAACTCGTCGTACAGCGACGGATCGACCTTCTTGGTCTGCGCCGTGGCCTCGGCGAGGGGCAGCCGGACGATCCGGGTGCCGTGCAGGGCCACCATCTTTCCGAAGTCACCGTCCTTGACCGCGTCGACGGCGTGCAGCCCGTACCGGGTGGCCAGCCATCGGTCGAAGTGGCTCGGGGTGCCACCGCGCTGGACGTGGCCGAGGACCGTGGTGCGGGCATCCGTGCCGGTGCGTTCCGAGATCTCCTGGGCCAGCCACTCGCCGATGCCGGAGAGCCTCACATGGCCGAACTCGTCCACTGTCCGGTCCTTGAGGATCATCTGGCCCTCCTTGGGAACGGCCCCCTCCGCCACCACGACGATCGGCGCGTAGTTGATCTTGAATCGGCTCTCCACCCACTTGCAGACCTGTTCGATGTCGAACGGCCGCTCCGGGATGAGGATCACGTTGGCGCCGCCCGCGACGCCGGCGTGCAGCGCGATCCACCCCGAGTGCCGCCCCATCACCTCCACCACCAGGGTCCGCATGTGCGACTCGGCGGTGGTGTGGAGACGGTCGATGGCCTCGGTCGCGACACCGACCGCGGTGTCGAAGCCGAAGGTGTAGTCGGTACCGGACACGTCGTTGTCGATGGTCTTGGGGACGCCGACCAGATCGATCCCCTGCCGGCTCAGCTCGGTGGCCACACCCAGCGTGTCCTCGCCACCGATCACGATGAGCGCGTCCACGTCGTGCGCGGCAAGAGTGTCCTGCATGCGTCGCAGCCCGTCCTCGTGCTTGAGCGGGTTGGTGCGGGAGGAGCCGAGGATGGTCCCGCCACGGGGGAGGATTCCCCGCACGCTGGAAATGTCCAGCGGCACGACATTGCCCTGGAGCACACCGAGCCAGCCGTCCCGGAGCCCGACGAAGTCGAAGGCGTACTCCTGGATGCCTTTGCGGACGACGCTGCGGATCACGGCATTGAGGCCGGGACAGTCACCGCCGCCGGTCAGCACTCCGACCTTCATGGCCGCCTCCCTTCGAAACCACTGCCGGTGGCCATGGAGCCATCTCCCTCCAGCGTCCCTCCGTGCGATCCGCAGTGGCCACTCGTGTGACGACCGACGCCATGGCGCCTTCCGCCGGCTCGTAAGAAGCTGGGAGCACGAGGAGGCACAGCGATGTCACACACCGCGGAATGGACGGTTCACCTCTACCTCTTCGAGGACGAGGGAACGACGAAAGCACGTGTGGAGCTGGACAGCGGAACCACGTCGCTCACCGGCCACGGAGTCGCACACCGTAACCCCGCGGACACGGATGTGCCGGAGATCGGTGACGAACTGGCGGCAGGCAGGGCCATGCACGACCTCGCCCGGCAGCTGGTGGACGCCGCCCAGCGCGACATCGAGGGGATGGGCGCGTCCGAGACGGAGCCGGGCGGTCGCCCGGACGTCGGCTGGCCCATGTGACCGACCGGCCCGACACCGCACCGCACCACCCGACCCGGCTTTCCCCTGCGAGGCCACGCCCATGATGATGTGGCGATGAGAAGAAGAAGGGTCCCCGATCACTCCTGGGCCTCCGATCCGGATCCCCTGCTGGCGCTCGCCCGGCGGGAGTTGGCGTACTACGCCCGGAGCACCGACCGCGCTAGGAGGCTCCACTACGGCACGGAGATCGGCGCCCTCGCCACCACGTCGACCACGGTCGTCGCCGCCGGTCTGCACGCACCCGCCTGGCTGACCGCGCTGATCGCCGGCGGCGCCGTCTTCTTCACGGGCCTGCGGCAGCTGTTCAACCCGGGTTCGCGCTGGGTGATGGCCGCACAGGGGAGGGAGACACTGCGCCGGGCCGTCGACCGCTACCTTCTCCTGCCCGAGCCGCAGCGCGACGCCGCGGCCCGGCGGTCCCTGCATACGGCGATCGAGGAGGTGGGCGCCAACGAATTGCGCGAGTGGTCCGAGACCCAGGGGCGTCGGCCGGAACCGCCGGTGCCCGCGGCGGGAGCCTGAGCGGGCGGCGCCCGGTCGGCCGGCGCCCGCAGGACGGCGAGGTGGGCAGCTCGGGGGGTGGGTTCGGAGGGGCTCGGGGCGCGCTCCGAGGGCATGGCCACGCCCCTTAGTCCTCGACCAAGGGGCCACGCCCCTTCGTCCTCGACCACCTGGGCAAACCGCCGATCGCCTCCGGACCGCCGGGATCCTGGGCGACTTACTTCCGCACCCTCGCCGCAGCGGCCGACACGGTCTGCAAACTCGCCGGCCTGGTCACCGGGGCCGACCCGTCTCCTGGTCCGTCGACGACCTGCGCCCGTACGCCGACGCGGCGTTGGAGGCATCGGCCCGGACCGGCTGATGTCCGGCTCGGACCGGCCGGTGTGCACCCTGGCGGCGACGTACGGTGAAGCGCTCTCCGCGGCAAGGGAGCCGACCTCCGACCTGAGCGACACCGGGCGCGGCCGGCTCTTCGAGGCGACGGCCACGCGCGTCTACGACCTCTGAACGGCGACCTGCAGCCGCGTCGGCGGCAGATACTCCCGCACATACGTCCGCTCCCAGCACGCGCCCGTCTCCCTCAGCTCGCTCCAGGTCGTGTAGCGGTAGCGGAAGAGGCGGGCGCGGATGTAACGAGGCGGTTCGTCGGGCGGGAAGGGTGAGCGGCGCAGCAGTTTCAGCGTGTCGCGGTCGTTCTCCAGGAGCCGCTCCACCAGCGCGCCGAACCACGAGCCGGCGTACGCCGGCGACAGCGCGGCGAACCACATCAGCCAGTCCAGGCGCAGGTGGTACGGCGCGAACTGGCGGGGCCAGCGCCGCGGATCGCCCGGCTTGCCCTTGAACTCGTACTCCCGCCAGTCCGAGTCCTCGCGCGGCATGTCGTCGGCCGTGCCCTCGACCACCACCTCGTACCGGACGCGGCTGACGCTGCCGAACGCGCCGTAGGTGTTGACCAAGTGCAGCGGGTCGAAGGAGCGGTTCATGACCTGGCGCCGGGAGATCATGTTCACCACGGGGTGGTAGCTGAGGAAGACGATCAGTGCCGCCACACCGAGGACCACCACCTCGTACCAGAGCGGCGCGGCCGGCACGGACGGCGCGTCGGTGGGGAACTCCACCGCCGCCAGGGCCAGCACGATGGTGATCCAGTTCAGCCAGGAGAAATTGCCCGACAGGACCAGCCACAGCTGGGTGACGATCATCAGGGACGCGGCCGCCGTCGCGATCGGCTGCGGGGTGAACAGCAGGACGGGGACGACGAGTTGGGTGAAGTGGTTGGCAGCCACCTCCACCCGGTGCAGCGGCCGCGGCAGATGATGGAAGAACCAGCTGAGCGGGCCCGGCATCGGCTGGGTCTCGTGATGGTGGTCCAGGCAGGTCAGCTTCCGCCAGCACGCGTCGCCGCGCATCTTGATCAGACCCGCGCCGAACTCCACCCGGAACAGGATCCACCGCAGCAGGAACAGCACGAGGACGGGCGGCGCCACCTCGTCGTTGCCGAGGAGGACCGCGAGGAACCCGACCTCGAGGAGCAGCGACTCCCACCCGAAGGAGTACCAGGTCTGGCCGACGTTGACGATCGACAGGTACAGCGCCCACGGAACCAGCCACAGCAGCATGGCCGCCCACAGGGGCAGCAGACCGTCCAGACCCGCGATCAGCGCCGCCGACACCGCGCAGCCCGTCCAGGCGCAGGCGGCGAAGAAGCGGTCGGAGTAGTGCAGGTGGAACACGCTCGGCGCCCTCCGGAACGGCACCAGCGTCACATAGCGCGGCACCGGCAGCATGCCGCGCTCGCCCATCAGCGCGCGGAACTGCAGGGCCGCCGTGAGAAACGCGACGAGGTACACGGCGGCCAGAGCCCGCTGGAAGACCAGCCGGCTCAGCCAGTAGTCGGATGCGGTGAACCACTCCACGGCCGTGCGCTCCTCTTCGTTCCATTCTGGCGCCCGTCACTCTGCGTGTTCCACGCCCGCGCCTGCGTAACCCCTGTGACGGAAGGGCTCCCGGTCGAAGAATCCGGCAAATCCTGGCAAGGTGGGCGCATGGTTGATCGGGGAGCGAGCGCCCTGTCACTCCCGGACGACTGGCCCGCCCACCCGGATCCGATCCTGGCGCTCAACCGCATGGGCAGCTTCGACTGGGATCTGGACACCGGACTGTTCCACATGGACGCCAGAGCCCACGAGATCTTCGACATGCGCCCGGAGGAGTACGACGGCACCCCCGAGACCCTTGCCCTCCGGGTCCCGCCGGCCGAGGCCACCCGCCTGGACGCCCTGGTCGCCCAGGCCATCAAGGACGGCAGCGAGAACTACGGCGCCTATTTCCGTATGCGCCGACGCGACGGCACCCAGCACTGGACCCACACCCAGGGCTACATCCGGCGCGACGAGACGGGCCGCCCCCGCCGGATCATCGGCATCGTCCGTGACGCGACCGAGGAGCTCAGTGAGCGCGCGGCCCACGGTGACGAGGCCGCCCTCGACGACGCCCGCCGCGAACAGACGAACGTCGTGCAGCTCACCACGGCCGCCCTCGCGCACGCCCGTACGGTCCAGGACGTCATCGACGTCCTCAAGGACACCGAGGGCCTGACCCACCTGGGGGCGACGAGCCTGGTCATGGGTCTGGTCGAGGCGGACCGCATCCGGCTGGTCGCCGAGGGCCCGGAGGGCAGCTTCGTGCCGGGCACCCTCGTCACCCGTATCGACGAGCCCTACCCGATGAGCGAGGTCGTCCGCACTCTCATCCCCCGCTTCATCGAGTCGCCGGAGGAGTTCGCCGCCGGCTACCCGATCCTGTGGCCCCACATCACCGACCTGAAGATCACCGCGGCCGCCTATCTGCCCCTCATCGTCCAGGCCCGGCCGATCGGCGCCATGGGCCTGCTCTACAGCGACCGCGACGGCTTCAGCAGCGCGGAGCGCAACATCCTCGTCGCCCTCGGCAGCAGCATCGCGCAGAGCCTGCAGCGGGCGATGTTCTACGAGCAGGAGCGGGACATCGCGCAGGGCCTGCAGCAGGCGATGCTGCCCCGCACGATCCCCAGCGTGCCCGGCGCGGACGTCGCCGTGCGCTACCGGGCGGCCACCATCGGCGGCTCCGCCGGCCGCGACATCGGCGGCGACTGGTACGACCTGATCCCGCTGCCGGGTGGCCGCGTCGGCGCCGTGATCGGCGACGTCCAGGGCCACGACACCCACGCCGCCGCCGTCATGGGACAGCTGCGCATCGTTCTGCGCGCCTACGCCGCAGAGGGCCACACCCCGGCCACGGTGATGGCCCGCGCCTCGGTCTTCCTGCACGAACTCGACACCGACCGCTTCGCCACCTGTCTGTACGCCGAGGCCGACCTGTCCACCGGCGTGGTCCAGGTGGTCCGGGCCGGCCATATCGACCCGCTGGTCCGGGCGCCCGACGGCACCTGCCGCCGGGTACCCGTCGAGGGCGGCCTCCCCCTCGGCCTGTCCGCCGAGTTCGGCAGCCTCGAATACCCGGTCTCCACCCTCGAACTCGACCCCGGTCACACCCTGGTGCTGTGCACCGACGGCCTGGTCGAACAGCCCGGCGCCGATGTCGACGACGGCATGCACGCCCTGACGGCCCTCATCGCCGCGGGGCCCGACGACGTACGCAAGCTCGCCGACGTTCTGATCGAGGTGGCCGAGGAGCGCGGCGGGGACGACGACGTGGCCCTGCTCCTGCTGCGCCGCCGCGGCCTGGACGCCCCGCGGACGGGGCGCAGGCTCCAGCAGCACGTGGCGCCCGGCGATCCCGAGGCACTCACCCAGGCCCGCCACATGATCCGCGCCGCCGTCCGCGCGTGGGGTGGGCGCGACCGCTCCGACGAGGTCGAACTGGTCGCCGACGAGCTGATCACCAACGCCCTCATGCACACCGAGGGCGCCGCGATCGTCACGCTGCGGGTCCTCACCGGCCCAGACCGCCGTCTGCGCGTCGACGTCGAGGACTCCTCCAGCGCCCTCCCGCGCCGCCGCGAGGCGGGGGAGTCGGGTGTCTCCGGCCGCGGTCTGCTCCTGGTCGATCTGCTCACGGACGTGTGGGGCGTGGAGGCACGGGGCGGCGGGAAGTGCGTGTGGTGCGAGTTCGTGGTGCCCGGCCGGACCTGAGCGCGGCGGCCCCGGATGGCACTCTGGACCTATGCCGGAACTCCCCGAGGTCGAGGCGCTCAAGGACTTCCTCACCGAGCACCTCGTCGGTCATGAGATCGTGCGGGTGCTGCCCGTCGCGATCAGCGTCCTGAAGACGTACGACCCACCCGTCACCGCCGTCGAGGGCCACGAGGTCGCGGCCGTCCACCGGTACGGCAAGTTCCTCGACGTCGAGACGGATGTCGGCCTGCACTTCGTCACCCACCTGGCCCGTGCCGGCTGGCTCCAGTGGAGGGACACGTTGCCCAACGGCGCGCCCCGTCCCGGCAAGGGCCCGCTCGCCCTCCGGGTGGCCCTGGAGACCGGCGAGGGCTTCGACCTCACCGAGGCCGGCACCCAGAAACGGCTCGCGGTGTACGTCGTACGGGATCCGCAGGAGGTCCCCGGCCTCGCCCGTCTCGGCCCGGACCCGCTCGCCGACGACTTCGATCTCGATCGATTCGCTGCGCTTCTCGCGGGCGAGCGCCGCCAGATCAAGGGCGCCCTGCGCGACCAGAGCCTGATCGCGGGCGTCGGCAACGCCTACAGCGACGAGATCCTGCACGCCGCGCGGATGTCCCCCTTCAAACTGGCCGCCTCGCTGAGCCCGCAGGAGGTCCACAGCCTTTACGAGGCGCTGCGCGACACCCTCGCCGAGGCCGTCGAGCGTTCCCGCGGCCTGGCCGCCGGGCGTCTGAAGGCCGAGAAGAAGAGCGGCCTGCGTGTCCACGGCCGCACGGGGGATGCCTGCCCGGTGTGCGGCGACACCATCCGCGAGGTCTCCTTCAGCGACTCGTCACTGCAGTACTGCGCGACCTGCCAGACAGGGGGCAAGCCGCTGGCGGACCGCAGGATGTCGAGGCTGCTCAAGTAGACGGTCGCGTGCTCACCAGCTGCCGCTGGACACGAGGCAGGCGATGCCCGTGATCGCGGCGACGATCAGGGCGGGGACGGCCGGTGGCTTCGCCGTCCGGACGAAGGCTTTCGTGACGCCGGCCGACGCGTCGGGGTGGTGATGGGGCCGGGCTCTGAGACCGTGCCGACCCTGCGGACGTGCTCCTCGATCTCCCCGCCCTCGCTGCTCCGTTCGCGGGCGGCCTTCACCGCCTTCACGACGGCCAGGACGACCGTGACCAGGGCTGTGGCTGCGCCCGCGGTGCGGGAGGGGACGCGGGCGGCGGCGGTGCTCCGGGCGGCGGGGGAGGGGGCGGCGGCGGTGCTCCGGGCGGCGGGGGAGGGGGCGGCGGCGGTGCTCCGGGCGGCGGGGGAGGGGGCGGCGGCGGGGTGTGCTGTGCCTCCGTCGGCGGCGGCGGGTCCTCGGCCGGCGCCTCGATCTCCGCCTCGACGTGCACCACCGCGTCGTCGGCGACCCCCTTCAGTACGACGTCCCCGCTCAGGCGGCCCTCGGAGGACGTGTCCACGCTGACGTCCATGCCGGTCGCGGACTCCTGCACCCGCAGCCAGACGGCCGTGGCGTGGGCCACGCAGCACCGGGCCAGGGGTGGCCCGTCCAGGGCGACCGACCAGTGCGGCGGGGGCGAGCCCCGGGAGACCACGCCGAAGTCCACGCGGGACGGCAACGGCTTGGGGCGGATGTCGCGCAGGGCGCGGCCCGCCTCGTCGGCGACCTGCCGTATGTCGTTGTGGGCGGTCTCCTCCAGGGCCTGGCGTGCACCTTCGGCGATGGAGAGGTTCTCGTTCTCCATGCGGGAGCGAAGCTCCGCCACCGCACCGAGGCGCGTGTAGTTGTTCCTGCTGCCGAGGGCCGACCGCAGGGCGGGCGGGACGGGAGCGGGGACGATCCGGATGCGGCGGCGCCGGCCGTGCGCCAGACGCATGTCGCCCTGCATCTCCACGGTGCGGCTGGGCGTCTGGTTCGGGTTCTGCTCGCGCACGTGGTCGAACACGTAGTCGTAGAGGTCGTCGAGGGAGACCTCGCCGTCCTCGTCGAGGTCCGCCTCGCCGGTCTCCAGCCCCTGGACCACCGCGTGGGTGAACACCGAGGGCCGTGGGCCGGAGTTCTCCGCGAGGTCGGAGCCCTCGAAGGCGTACTCCATGGAGTTGGACGCGGTGATGACGGCCCAGCCCCGCCCACCGCCCGGCCGTTCGCCCGTGAAGGGCTCAAGCACGTCCACGTCTCCCGATGCGCGCACGCCCGAGGAGCCGCGGGAGAAGGCGCCGCCGTAGCAGCAGTCGAGGAACAGCACGGTGCTGCGGGCCCGTGTGTGTTTCATGCACCGGCGGACGAAGTGGGCCGGGACCGCCGTGGCGTCGAGGAGCCGGGGTTCGGTGTCGCTGGCGGCGAAGTACAGTTCGCCGGACTCGCTCTTCAGCCCGTGGCAGGAGAAATGCAGCACGAGTGTGTCGTCCCGTCTGCGGTCCTGGAAGAAGCCCTCGATGCGCCTGCGCATGATGTGGGCCGGCTGGTTGCGCACCACCTCGACGTCGAAGTCGCCGATCTCGGGATCGTGCAGGACGTCGGCAAGGGCGACGGCGTCGTGCGCGGGTGCCCTCAGCTGCCTGAGTCCACGGTCCTCGTAGCTGTCGTTGGCGATGATCAGCGCATGCCGGGATTCCGTCATGGCAAGGTCCCCACGGTGGAATGCCGCCGTACGAAGAGGTCGAACGCCTCCGCCACCTGCTCGTTGGAGGCCTTCGAGATCTCCAGTACGTCGTCGTCGAGCGTCAGGCGTGGCGACGGGCGATCGGCACGGCGTCGGCCCAGCCAGTCGCGCACCACGTTCATCACCTGGTTCAGCGCGGCGACGGAGGGGCCCAGGTTCACCAGCAGGGAGCCGATCCGGTCGACGTCCACGGCCCGCGCGCCGGGCGGGACCTCGCCGGCGGGAACGGCCGTTACGTCTTCCACGTCGAGTTCGAGCAGTTCCTCGCGCAGGTACCCGGTCAGCCTCGCCATGTGTTCGGGTTCCGCGCCCTCCTCCGAGAGGAGGATCAGCAATTGGTTCTCCACCAGGTCAGCCCCTTCGCTCGTGCTCGCAGGGGCGGCGCGGAGCGGACCGTCGGTGGCTCCACGTCGGCGTTTACAGTCTCCGCCGAGGGGTGTGCGGGGGCAAATCCGTTGCCGTTGACGTGATTCACGGTTCAACCGGGTACTTCGCGGTTCAACCGGACGTCCTCAACTCGTCGGCGTCTAACGGGCCTTGAGGGTCACGAGATGCTCCCCGTCCATCGTGCGGACCTCGTACCGGGCGATCTGGTCGGGGTGCCAGGCCGCCGCGCCCTGCATGGTGTTCGGCCGGGCGTCGTGGTCCGGCTGGTTCCAGCTGGTCACCGTCTGTTCCGAGCCGTCGGTGCCGATGGCGATCAGGTGGCAGGCGCGGGGGCCCGCCCCGTCCTTGATCGTCACCTCCACCTTGCTGCCCCAGGCCTGGTCCTCGGTGGTCACCTGAGCCCACACACCGGACTTCTCGTCCGTCGCCGTGACGCTCACGGCATCGTCACCGCCGCCCGCCACCACCGCGACGGCGGGCCCGGCCAGGGCGACGGCCACCGAGGCGGCCACGGCGTACAGCAGCCGCCTGCGCCGGGCCCGGTGCCGTGCCGCGACCTCGCCGAGCAGCCGGTCCAGCAACCGGGGGCCCGGGCCGGCGAACGGGTGCACCGAGCGTGGCGTGGCTCGCCGGTACAGCATCATCTGCCGTGTGACAGGGCCGAATTCGGTGACCTGCGCCGCGCACCGAGGACACTCCATGAGGTGGTCCTCGAAGCGGAAGGCGTCCGCTTCGTCAAGCACGCCGAGCGCGTACGCGCCGACGTCCGCATGCCTTTCCAGGGACCTCATGCCGAATCCTCGTGCCGTTGGGTGCGGGTGGGGTTACTCCTTGCTCCCATCGGTACGCACCAGTCAGCCGAATCACTCAAGGCGCACACAGAATCGAGACCAAGATATTCGGAGCGGTCCGGGCCCCGGATTGGTCGGATTCTAAAAAAGATGGATGGCGAGATGCCCCAGGGGCAGCCCGAGCTGCCAGGCCGGCGTCCAGACCTTCGGCCCGTCGTCCTCGCCGATGGGCGGGGCGCCGCCCGGCACCGCGTTCAGGTCCGGGGCGAGCAACTCGGTCTCCTCCAGCCAGCGCCAGGCCGCGGCCGCCAGCTCCAGGTCCGGCACGGGGTCCGGGGACCGGGAGGCGTCGGCCGTCAGCTTGGCCATGCGCTCGCGCACCCACTCCTGCCACGGCTGGTCGTACGCCGTCAGCGAGAGCCAGGTCTCCAGCTGGGAGACGACCCGGATGCCGGGGAGCTCGCCGTCGGTGTCGGAGAGGAAGATGGTCAGCGCCAGCGCGTCGCGCCCGGCGCGGAACTCGAACGACGTCGGCGGCATCAGGTCGCCGGTCCGCAGCAGTTCGTCGGCGATGTACTCGGCGTACAACCAGGCCATGGGGACGATGAGTTCACCGCCGCCGGTGCCGTCCGTGCTCTGTCGACCTCTGTGCAGCATCCCTTCCTGCCTTCCTCCGGTGCGTGCGCGTCGCCCCCGGGCCCCGGGTCGGGACCCCATCCGGAACACGGATGAGGACAGCCGATTACTCAACCGGGGTCCTCAGCAAGGCGCTTTACGGAGGTTTGACTCGACCATTGGTTTCAGTGCAGGTCGGCCGCGTATCCCGGAAGCACCCGGCGCAGGGCGCGCAGCGCGTAGTACGCGCGGGACTTCACGGTACCGGGCGGAATGCCCAGGGCTTCGGCGGCCTCCGCCACACTCGCCCCCTGGAAATACACGAGCACCAGGACTTCACGGTGCTCCGGAGTGAGTGTCTTCACAGCTTCGCGCACATCGAGGGTCGCGGCCGACCGTTCGGCGTGATCGGCGCACACCGGCGCGTGCTCCAGGACCGCGTCGGCGACCTCCGCCGGCCGTGCCAGCCGGGCCCGCCGGGCGTCGATCGCGAGGCGTCGTCCCACGGTGAGCAGCCACGGCCGTACGGAGTCGAAGGCGTCGGTGCGCAGGGCCTCGGGATGCTGCCAGGCCCGTACCAGTGTCTCCTGCACAAGGTCCTCGGCGCGCTGGCGGTCGCCGTCACACAGCCTCAGCAGCAGCGCGAAGAGCGGCCGTCCGTGCTCGCGCTGCAGTGCGGCGAGCTCGTGCTCGGCGGTCGTCGTCCTGTTGGTGAGGGTGGTTCCGGCCGTCATGCGCGTATGGCATCGCAGGGCGAGTCCGAGGGACAGGGGGCGCACACGGGTCTGCGGCGGACGGTCGATCGCGTCGACGAACGGTTCGACGAACGGTCGCGATACCCCGCTCGCGCACACCGGACGGGTTAAAGACGGTCACCGGTCCGTTTGCGGCGGCGTCCAAACTCACACCTATTTGTGCGTAAATATGACTACAGCGGGGTGAGGAATGATCGCACGCAGCCGACAAGTGGCCCTGGCCGTAACGGCCCTGCTCGCGGCGGGCGCAGCCTGCCAGGCCCAGCACAACGCACAGACGGCCAAAGCCGGACACCCGGCCCCGTCCTCCTCCGCCTTCACCCTCGTCGCCTCCGGCGACGTCCTGCCGCACACCTCGATCATCGAGCAGGCACTCTTCGACGGGGGCGGCACCGGCTACGACTTCCGGCCGATGCTCGAGGGCGTCGAACCCGTCGTCTCCCGTGCCGACGTGGCGCTGTGTCACATGGAGACGGTCTACGGATCGAACGGCGACTACACCGGCTACCCCACCTTCAAGTCCCCGCCGGAGGTCGCCGCGGGCCTCGCCGCCACGGGTTACGACGGCTGCTCAACGGCCTCCAACCACACCCTCGACGACGGCGCGACCGGCATCCGGACGACCCTGGACGCCCTCGATGCCGCGGGCGTACGTCATGCCGGGTCGGCGCGCACCCAGCAGGAGGCCGACACCGTCACGATCCTGCGCGCGGGCCCGGCGAAGGTCGCCCACCTCGCCTACACGTACGGCACGAACGGCTTCCCGCTCCCGCCGGGGGAGCCCTGGGCGGTCGACCTGATCGACGAGGAGCGGATCCTCGGCGACGCCAGGGCCGCGCGCCGGGCGGGCGCCGACGTGGTCGTCGTGTCCCTGCACTGGGGAACCGAGTGGAAGGACGAACCGGACGAGCAGCAGCGGACGCTGGCCCGGCGGCTGACGGCCTCCCGTACGGACGGCCGCCCGGACATCGACCTGATCCTCGGCACCCACGCCCATGTCCCGCAGGCGTACGAGAAGGTCAACGGCACCTGGGTGATCTACGGGATGGGCGACCAGGTCGCCGGTGAGATGGTCAACCACCAGGGCGTCCAGGACCCGCGCGGCAACCAGTCCACCCTCGGCCGCTTCACCTTCTCCCCGCCGGCCGAGCCGGGAGGACGGTGGAAGGTCACCAAGGCCGAGTTCATTCCGCAGCTGTTCGACATCGACGCCGGCCGGGTGGTCGACCTCAACCAGGCCCTCGCCCGGGGCGCCGACGTGAAGGGGGTGCGCGACCGGATCAGGGACGTGGTGCTCGGTCGCGGCGCGGCCGAGGACGGCTTGGTGATGGGGGAGTAGGGACCGGCCGGCGGCTCAGTCCACGTCGACGTGGTCGAAGGTCTTCACCATCTCCGTGAGCACGCGCACGCAGGCCCGTACCTCGGTGTCCGTGAGCGCGCCGCCGACCTGCCGGTTCAGGGTGTGCTCCCGGGCGAGGACGGCGGTGATCGTCGCGCGGCCCTCGTCCGTGAGCCGGATCAGCGAGGACCGCTGGTGTGCCGGGTTGGGTACGCTCTCGACCCAGCCGTGTCCCGCCGCGTCGTTGACCATGCGCTGCACGAACTGCCGGCTCAGTGCCTGGGCCCGGCCCATCTGCGGAACCGTCATGGGGCCGTTCTGGCGCAGCAGGTTCAGGACGGCGCGCACGCCGGCGGACGCCCCCTCGATCGGTTCGGCCTGCTCCACCTTGCGCGCGGCACGCCGGTAGAGCGGGCCGACGAGATCGAACACCTCGGTGAGGCGGTGGCCGAGCTCGTCGGGCGGGAGCGGCTCATCGATGTCGTTCACCCGGCCATCATGACACCTTGGTTGCCAAACTGCCGAGAGAATGACACCTTGGTTGTCATGACTGCTGCTTCGGATCTGCGCTTCTTCGCCTCCGCCGACGGCGACCTCGCCCACCGCGACACGGGTACCGGGGACGTCGTGGTGCTGCTGCACTCCGGATGGGCCGACCACCGGGTCTTCGACGACCAGATACCGGCCCTGGCCGCCGCCGGCTTCCGTGTGATCGCGGCCGACGTACGCGGCCACGGCTTCTCCGCAAACGCGACCGAGCCGTTCCGCTGGGCGGACGACCTCGCCGGCCTCCTGCGCCACCTCGACACCGGACCGGCGGTCCTCGTCGGTCTGTGCATGGGCGCGGCGGTCGCGACCGACACCGCGCTGGAGTACCCCGAGCTGGTGCGAGCCCTGGTCGTCAGCGGAGCCGCGACCAGCGAGTTCGAGTACACGGACCCCTGGACCCTGCAGCGCGCGGCCGAGTCGGCCCGCATGCTGGGCGAGGGCGACGTCCAGGGCTGGGTGGAGGCCTTCGCGCACAACGCGGCCGGACCGCACCGCACGGTCGACGAAGTGGACCCGGACGTCGTCAGGCGCCTGCGCGAGATGGCCGCGCACACCCTCGCCAAGCACACCGCGGACGAGACGAACTGGCACGTACCCCTGACCGGCACCTGGACCCGCGTACCCAAGATCGACGTCCCGGTCCTCGCCGTCCACGGCGCCCTCGACGCCACCGACGCCATCGGCATGGCCCAGCGCCTGGCCGAGACGGTCCCGAACGGCCGTTCCGTGACGATCGAGGCCACGGCCCACTACCCGAACATGGAGAAACCCGAGGAATTCAACACGATCCTCACGGAGTTCCTTCGCGCCCTCTGACTCCGCAGGGGTCCCCGGCGGCTACGGCACCACCGTCACCGGCCACCGCCCCGCCTTCACCAGGCGGACCGCGACGGAACCGACGATGCGGTGGCCGGCCTGTTCGGAGGCGCCCACCACCACTGCGTCCGCCTTGAGTTCGTCCGCGGCCTTGGCCAGGCCGTTGTAGGGGTCGCCGCGGAAGGTGTGGAACTCCCAGCGCACGTCGAACGTCCCCTTGACCCGCTCGGCGGCGTCCCGGATCTCCGCGACGAGGTCCTCGGCGATCCGGTCGGTCGTCTCCGCGACCGGGGCGCCGAGGGCCGCGCCCGCCGCCAGCACCGGCTGCACGTACACGATCGCGAGCAGGGCGCGCTGTCGCCGGGCCAGGCCCGCCGCGTACGCCGCCGCGCGGAACGAGGAATCGGAGCCGTCCAGGCCGACCATGATGACCCTGGGTCCGTCCGTGCCCAGCTCGAACTGATGCGCGTGCTGTTCCGTCACGCCCCGAGGCTATCGGACGGCCCAGGTCCAGCCGCCGGCCAGGACCGCTCGACGGGCGAGGCGCGCGCGGTGTTCCTACAGTCGGAACATGATTGCCACCGTGGAGGCCGCCACGGCCAAGGACACGCCGGGCCCGATACGGCCGCCCGCGAGCGGCGTCCTCAGCAGGGTGCCGCAGGGCTTCGCCACCTTCTTCGGTGCCCTCGGACTGCTCTGCCTACTGCTTGCCCTCATACCGCCGCTGCGCAGGCCGCTGCGCCCCGTCGTCCGTCTGCTCGACCTGCTCATCGTCCCGGTCAGCGCCAACCTCGCCTACGCCGTCTTCCTGTTCCTGCTGGCCGCCGCGACCGCCGCCCGCAAGAAGATCGCCTGGTGGCTGGTCGTCGTCTACCTGGGCCTGGTGGTCCTGACCGACGTCCTCGGCGTGGCGGTCGGACTGTACGGCGCCTCCGTCCCGTCGCTGGTCGTGTGCGGCCTGCTGCTGGTCCTGCTGGTCGTGGCCCGCAGGGAGTTCTACGCCTCCTCCCGCCGCGCCGCCGTACGGCGGGCCCTCGGCGTTCTGTTCGCCGGACTCGCCGCGGGAATCCTGGTCGGCTGGGGGCTGGTGGAGCTGTTCCCCGGCACCCTGCCGTACGGCCAGCGCCTGGCGTGGGCCGCGAACCGGGTCTGCGGCGGCCTCGTCTCCGCCGGCTCGTTCGACGGCCGCCCGCCCCGCGCCCTGTTCTTCCTGCTCGGCCTGTTCGGCGCGCTCGCCCTGCTGAACGCCGCCGCCACGCTGTTCCGTTCGCAGCGCCTGGAGGCGGGCCTGCACGGCGACGAGGAGGCCCGTATCCGCGCCCTCCTCCGGCGCTACGGCGACCAGGACTCCCTCGGCTACTTCGCCACCCGGCGCGACAAGGCCGTCGTCTTCTCGCCCAGCGGCAAGGCCGCCGTCACCTACCGCGTCGAGGCCGGCGTCTGCCTGGCCGGCGGTGACCCGGTCGGCGACCGCGAGGCCTGGCCGCACGCCATCGCCGCCTGGCTCGACGTGGCCCGCAGACACGCCTGGGCGCCCGCCGTGATGGGCGCCTCCGAGGACGGCGCGAAGGCCTACGCGCGCGCCGGCCTGGGCGCCCTCCAGCTCGGCGACGAAGCGATCCTGCACGTGCCCGACTTCGACCTCGGCGGCCGTGACATGCGTGTCACCCGGCAGGCCGTCCACCGCGTCCGGCGCACCGGCGCCCGCTGCCGCATCCGCCGCCACTCCACCCTCACCGACAAGGAGATGGAGGAGATCGTCGACAAGGCGGACGCCTGGCGCGACACCGAGACCGAACGCGGCTTCTCCATGGCACTCGACCGGCTCGGCGACCCGGCCGACGGCGACTGTCTCCTCGTGGAAGCCCTGAGCGAGGACGGAAAGCTGCTCGCCCTGCTCTCGTTCGTGCCCTGGGGCAGCGACGGCATCTCCCTGGACCTGATGCGCCGGGACCGCGGCGCACCCAACGGCGTCATGGAGTTCATGGTCGCCGACCTGTGCGCCGCCGCGCCGAAACTGGGGGTGCGCCGGATCTCCCTCAACTTCGCGGTCTTCCGTTCCGTCTTCGAGGAGGGCGCCCGTATCGGCGCCGGACCGGTGCTGCGGCTGTGGCGGCGCCTGCTGCTGTTCTTCTCCCGCTGGTGGCAACTGGAGGCCCTGTACCGCTCCAACGCCAAGTACCGCCCCGAGTGGTACCCCCGCTTCCTCTGCTACGGCGAGGCCGCCTCCCTCGCCCGTATCGGCCTCGCCTCCGCCATCGCCGAGGGCTTCGTCTCCGTACCGTCGCTGCGCAAACTCTGGGGAAAGGGGCACCCGAACGCCGGACAGCGACCGGCCGGCACCGAAGGACTGCCGTCGCTGTCGGCGCTCGGCCTCGACGGAGGGGGCGAGGCCGGGCGCGCCGCCGCGGACTCGCGTCCGCCCGAGCAGGTCCGCATCCGGCACCGCACACTGGACCGGCTGCGCGCCGAGGGCACCGACCCCTACCCGGTCGCCATCCCGGTCCGCACCCACACTCTCGACGAGGTCCGCGAGGGCGACCGGGTGACGGTCGCCGGCCGGATCATGCGGGTGCGCGACTTCGGCGGCATCGTGTTCGTCACGCTGCGCGACTGGTCCGGCGACCACCAACTCGCCCTCACCCGCGAGGACTCCGGGCCCGCCCTGGACCGCTTCACCGCCGACACCGACATCGGCGACCACATCACCGCCACCGGCCACGCGGGCGTCAGCGACAAGGGCGAACCGACCGTCTTCGTCACCTCCTGGCAGCTCGTCGGCAAGTGCCTGCGCCCGCTGCCCGACAAGCGCCGCGGTCTGGCCGACCCGGAGACCAAGGTCCGTATGCGCTACCTCGACCTGGTGTCCGACCCCGGCGCCCGCGAGGTGATCCGCGCCCGTTCCACCGCCGTACAGGCCCTGCGCCAGAACCTGCTGGACCGCGGCTACCTCGAGGTCGAGACCCCGATGCTCCAGCAGATCCACGGCGGCGCCAACGCCCGCCCCTTCACCACCCACATCAACGCCTACGACCTCGACCTCTATCTGCGCATCGCCCCCGAGCTGTACCTGAAGCGGCTCTGTGTCGGCGGCATGGAGAAGGTCTTCGAGATGGGCCGCACCTTCCGCAACGAGGGCGTCTCCTACAAGCACAACCCCGAGTTCACGGTGCTGGAGGCCTACCAGGCCTTCGCCGACTACGACGTGATGCTCGACCTCACCCGCGAGCTGATCCAGGGTGCGGCGACCGCCGCCTTCGGTGCGCCCGTCGTCCGCAAGGACGGCACCGAGCACGACATCTCCGGGCAGTGGCCCGTCAGGACGGTGTACGGCGCGATCTCCGACGCGCTGGGGGAGGAGATCGACCCCGACACGGACCTGGTACGCCTGCACCGGCTGTGCGACCGCGCCGGCGTGCCGTACATCGCGGACGACGGTCACGGTGACGTCGTCCTGGAGATGTACGAGCGGCTCGTCGAGGAGAAGACCCGGCTGCCCACTTTCTACAAGGACTTCCCGACCGACGTCTCCCCGCTCACCCGGCAGCACCGCAAGGACCCGCGGCTCGCCGAACGCTGGGATCTCGTCGCCTTCGGCACCGAACTCGGCACCGCCTACTCCGAGCTCACCGACCCGGTCGAACAACGCCGCCGCCTCACCGCGCAGTCCCTGCTCGCCGCCGGCGGGGACCCGGAGGCCATGGAACTGGACGAGGACTTCCTCGACGCCCTCGAATACGCCATGCCGCCCACCGGCGGCCTCGGCCTCGGTGTCGACCGGCTGGTCATGTTCCTCACGGGCCTGACGATCCGTGAAACCCTTCCGTTCCCCCTGGTGCGCCGCCGCTGACCCGGAACACTGGGCCGGACGGGTGATTTCGTGCCGCCACACCGGTGTTGCCGTGGTGCGTCGGGGACGATCCGGGCGACTGATGAGTCATGCAGAAGGATCAGTTGCTCACGCGCCGGGCGTTGCTCGCGGGCGCCACCGCTGTGGGAGCGGCCGGCGTGGCCGGTGTGTTCGCGTTCGGCGCGGGCGGCGAACCGGCCGGAACCCCGGCACCCCCGGCGGGCGCCCCGGCCCGGCAGCTCCCGGAGAAGGCCTCCGCCTACCGACTCCAGCCCCTGACGGGATACGGTGCGCCGCGCGCGGCACCCCCCAGGACCCTGGTGCGTCACGAGCCCTTCCTGCGGCTGTCCGGACGCGGTCGCACCATGGTGCTGACCTTCGACGACGGGCCCGACCGCCGCTACACCCCGAGCATCCTGAGCACGCTGCGCGAGTACGACGTGCGCGCCATGTTCTTCGTCTGCGGAGAGATGGCCGCCGCCAACAAGGACCTGCTCGCGCGGATGGCCGACGAGGGGCACGTCGTCGGCAACCACACCTGGTCCCACCCGCTGCTCACCCGCCTCACCCCCGCCCGCATCCGCTCCGAGATGGAACGCACCTGCGATGTCATCGAGGAGGGGTACGGCGAACGCCCCCAGTGGTTCCGTGCGCCCTACGGCGCCTGGAACCGCACCGCCTTCCGGCTCGGCGCCGAACTGGGCATGGAACCGCTCGCGTGGACGGTGGACACCCTCGACTGGAAGACACCCGGTGTCCGCACCATCACCACCCGGGTCGAAAGGGGCGCCGCCCCCGGTGTAGTGGTGCTCTCGCACGACGCCGGGGGCGACCGCTCGCAGAGTGTGCGCGCGCTGCGGGCGTATCTGCCGCGTCTGCTGGACTCCGGTTACCACATCACCGTCCCGCAACGGCACTACGTATAGCGGGCCTTCGCCACCGGCTGAAGCGCCACCGGCTGAAGCGCCACCGGCTGAAGCGCCCACGGGTGAGCGAGCGAATCGCAGCAGTCCGGGTCAGTGAACCTCGGCCAGGCGGGCGAAGACTACGACGTTCCCGGCGTATCCGTTCTGCCTGGAGAAACCGCCGCCGCAGGTGATGACCCGCAACTCCGGGGCGCCTTTGGACGCGTAGACACGGTCGCCGGGGAAGTTGTTCTTCTCGAAGACCTCGATGCCGTAGATCTCGAACACCGCGGTCTTGCCGTCCTGACGGGCGACCTCGATGCGACTCCCTTTTCTCAGGGCCCCGAGTCCGTAGAACACGGCGGGGCCCTGCCTGTTGTCGACATGGCCGACGACGACCGCGGTTCCCTTCTCGCCGGGCGAGACGGCGCCGGTGAACCAGCCCGCCAGGTTCGGGTCCTCGGGAGGTGGCGCGCCGACCCAGCCGTCCGAGTCCAGTCCGACCGGGATGACCGGTGCGTCGACGTGGATGGCGGGGATCCGGACCCGGTCGGCCATGGAGTACGGCAGGGGGTCCGGGGTCTGGCCGGAGGCGCCCTGGCCCGCACGGCTGTCCGCGGCGGCCGCGGAGGCGGGCTGCGGCGGCCCGATGTCGAACTCCCCCGAACCGTTCCGAATGAGCGCGAGACCGGTCAGCAGAACAAGCGCCGTCACGCCCCACGGAGCGCGCTTCCTCTGCCGGACCTCCTCTTCGGCCAGCTCGGACGCAGACATTCGCCATCCCCTCTCGACGTGGCCGTCGCCACGTCAATTCGCGCATACGGGAACGCTAAGTCCCGAATGCGGAACCGGCGACGGGGGCGGATACGAACGGGTGACCCCGGCGTTTTCCGGTGAGCCATCCGAGTTGCCGCGTCCAGGAATTTTCTGATGGCCCGTGACCTGCGGCGACATCCGGTTGTGCGCTTTTCGTGCGGCGTGTTCTCTCACCAGGACGGACCATTCTCGAAATGCGGCCTCGCGCACGGCGCCCGAGGGTCTGTGCAGGAGACGTTTTCTCGCCGATAGACCAGGGGACGGGCCCCGGGGGCGTCTTCCGCGGAGGATCACATGCGTACCATTCGTGCCCTGGCGGCCTCTGCCGCCGCGGTCACCGCCCTCGGACTCGCCACCCCGGCCGCGCTCGCGCGGGACGGCGGGGGCGGCCCGAGCAACATCGTCGCTCTGCCGAGCGTCATCGCCCGAGGCGGACAGCTGACCATCACCGTCGACAACTGCCCGGCCGGCGGGACCGCCACCTCGGACGCGTTCCCGTCGACGCCACTGACACCGATCAGCGGCGCCAACCAGACCTCGAAGGGCACCGCCACGGTCAACAGTGACGCGAGAGCGGGTTCGCACAGCATCACGGTCAACTGCAACGGCCGCACCCTGACGAACCCGGCCGCCTTCACCGTCATCGGCGGCGTCCGCGGTGGTCTCGGCGGCAGCAGCTCCAGCGGGGCGACCCCCACCGACATGGCCATCGGCGGCGGGCTCGTGGCGGCGGCCGTCATCGGCGGCGGCCTGTTCTGGGTGCGCCGCCGGGCCGAGAAGCGGATCTGAGCCCGGAGGGCGTACCCGCGGCCGGGGGACACCTGTGTCCCCCGGCCCGGTTACGGTGACCGCCTGTCAGCCCCTGACGTTCGGGAACAGACTCAGGAACGGTTCCGCCGAGGCGGCGATGCCGCGGCTGTAGGGCGCGTCGAAGTCCCAGATCAGGAAGAGCAGGAACGCGATCAGCGCCGAGAACAGCCCGGCGAGCAGCAGTTCGCGCGGTGTTCGCCGGATCTGCAGCGCGAGGACCATCCCGACGGTGACCACGGCTCCGCCGAGCAGTCCGAACCAGACCACGCCCGGCATGGTCGGCCCGGTCGACGCCGCCCGGGCGTTGCGCGCCTGGTCCGCCGCGGCCACCTGGTCGACGAGGGGCTGATAGGCCTGGGCCTGGAAGTCGGTGCTCGGCTCGTAGTCCGTGACGTCGGCGCGGATGCGATCGAGGAGCCTGTCGCCGCGCTCCGTGACGCGACCGTGGTCGGCCATCGCCTTCCACTCGGCGGTGATGACGTGTCCGACATAGGTGTTGACATCGCCCCGAATCCGGTCACGTTCCTCGGCGGGGTAGACCCGGACCCGCTCCGAGATCTCGTGCAGCGCCTGCGCCTCCGCCTGAATGTGGTCCTGTGCGGCACTGCGTGCCTCCCAGACACCCGCGATGGCCAGGCCGAGGACGATGGCGTACACCACGCCGATCCACATCGTCATGTACTCGATGACGTCCGGAGTCTCCGAGGGGTCCTCGTCCTCGGCCGCCGTGCGGTGGCGCAGGAGGGTGATGACGACCACCACGACACAGGCGGCCAGCATCGCGAGGGTGAGAACAAGCCATTCCGGCAAGAGATGCCTCCAGGGGGTCAGCGCGGACGCAGCGCGGCGACGGCGACGACCGCGGGCGCCGTGATGAGCAGGACGTAGGTGAGGGGTGACGTGACGTTGTGTGACGGTCGTTTGCGCGGCGGCGTCTGGTACGCCGGGTAGCTGACCGGGGTCACTGAGGGACGGGGAGCCGGCTCGGGCGGCGGCGGGGTGGGTGTCGGCGTGGGCGTCGGCCGGGGGCGGGGGGCCGCGGGCTGCGGGGCCGGCGGAGGCGGTGGCTCGGGAGTCGGAATGGGTGCCGGCTCGGGCGGTGCGGGGGTCGGGGTCGGACTGGGTGGAGCGGGCGTGGGTGCCGGGGAGGGTGGGGACGTCGGGGTCGGTGGCGGGCACGGTGGGGGAGGCGGTGGCGGCTGCGGGCACGGCGGAGGAGACGGCCACGACGCACTTCCGGCCACCGCCACCGCCTCGATGCCCTCCGGGCCGGTCGAGGCGGACGCGCAGGCGTCGGCCACCGCTGTTCCCGCCGGCGCGCCCACCAGGATCCAGGCCAGTGCCACCAGGGCCAACAGTCTTGCGGCGAGGGCGGATCGGGTCGCTTCGGGTCCATGCACGACGGAGATCATGAGCAGTCGTGGCCCAGCCCATGCCCGGCTGCCCGGGGAGTGGCACGAAGGGAGGAAGCCGGGCCGACGGGGTTTGAACGGCGGACGAAAGAGTGTCGGGTTGTGGGCTCATGTGCGACCTGATGCGGACGGTGCCACAGGTTCTGGAAAGAAATTTGTGCCTCGGTTGAACACAACGGCTGTCCCCGTGCGTACCCATGGTCGTGCGGCGGCGCAGCAGGGCGCTGCAACACCCTTGCGAATATGGGGAGTTGACAATGAAGACCTCCTGGCGGAGCGCCTCACTCGTGGCGAGCGGCGTGGCATTGCTGGCGCTGACGACGGCGTGCGGTCAGGAAAGCGGATCCGCATCCAGTCAGAACGTCGGCGCCACGGCCATACCCGGCAACCTGGGCAACCTGGGCGGCAGCGGCTATGGCGGGGCCAGCGCTTCCCCGGTCCCCTCGGGGTCGGTGGCCGCGCCGGCCACCGGGGCGGGCGAGTTGTCCGTCTCCACCAATGCGGAGCTCGGCAATGTGGTGACCGACGGCAACGGGATGACCCTGTACCGCTTCGACCAGGACACCGCGGAGCCGCCCAAGTCGAACTGCAACGGCGACTGCGCGAAGACCTGGCCGCCCGTGCCCGTGGACGACGCCGAGGCCGGCGAGGGCATCGACAAGTCCCTGCTCGGCTCGGTGACCCGGGCCGACGGCACCAAGCAGCTGACCATCGGCGGCTGGGCGGCGTACCGGTACGTGAAGGACGTCAACCCCGGGGACGTCAACGGCCAGGGTGTGGGCGGCAAGTGGTACGCGCTGGCCCCCGACGGCAAGAAGGCCAAGCTCTCCGACCTGCCCGGACTGTCCACCCGCAAGGACCCCAACCTGGGTGAGATCGTCGTCGACAAGAACGGCATGACGGTCTACCGCTTCCTGAAGGACAAGGCGTGGCCGAAGCCGGTCTCGAACTGCCTCGGCGCCTGCCTGGAGAAGTGGCCGGTCGTCTCGCCCGTCAACTTCAGCGACACCAAGGGCATCAAGGAGAAGGGCTACATGAACTTCACCCGGTCGGACGGTGTCAAGCAGCAGACGCTCAACTGCTCGCCGATCTACACCTTCTCGGGTGACAAGTCTCCCGGGGACATCAACGGTCAGGGCGTCGGCGGCCAGTGGTACGCCGTGGCGCCCGACGGAAAGCTGGTCGGCGCGCCGGGGCAGTAGAGATCACCTCCCCAGGGCTGATCCCCTCGCCTGCTCCGGTGTGCACGACCCCCCGGTCCGCCCCCTCCGCGCCGCACGGAGGGGGCGGACCGCTTTGTGCCGTCCTGCGACACCCGCGCCCTTCGGGCACGTGCCGCAGGCAGTGACCGGGAACGGACGGTCAATTTCCGTTTTGGCTCGCCCCGTTGGCGGGCGATCAGTAGCCTCTGCTCGAACACCGGATCGCCTACGCCTTGGAGAGATAGATGGAGCGTCCCGCCTGGGCCCCACGGAGCATCGACATCTCGGTGCCCAGCGTCTCGCGGATCTATGACTACTACCTGGGCGGTTCGCACAACTTCGAGGTCGACCGGGAAGCAGCCCGCAAGGCCATGGAGTTCATGCCGGGGCTGCCCAAGATCATGCAGGCGAACCGGGCGTTCATGCGACGGGCGGTCCGGTACGCCGTCGGCGAGGGCATCTCCCAGTTCCTGGACATAGGTTCGGGCATCCCGACCTTCGGCAGCGTCCACGAGGTCGCCCAGGCGGCACGGCCCGGTTCGCGCGTCGTCTACGTCGACCACGACCCCGTGGCCGTCGCGCACAGTCAGGCGGTCCTGGCGGGCAACGAGGACGCGGACGTCCTCGCCGCCGACCTTTGCAAGCCCCAGGAGATCCTGTCGAGCCCTCAGGTTGAGCGGCTGATCGACCTGAATCGGCCAGTGGCGCTGCTTCTCGTTGCCATACTGCACTTCGTGGAAGACGAGGACGACCCGTACGGGGCGGCGGCCGAGCTGCGCGACGCGCTCGCACCCGGCAGCCTGCTGATCCTCACGCATGCCTCGTACGAGGGAATCCCGCTGCCACCCGAGCGTGCCGGGGGCGTGGTGGACGTGTACAAGGACATACGCAACCCGCTGATCATGCGCTCGCGTGACGAGATCGCGCGGTTCTTCGAGGGGTACGACATGGTGGAACCGGGACTGGTGTCGATGCCGCAGTGGCGGCCGGAGGAGGCACCGGAGGAGGAGGATCCCTGGGCCTTCTCCGGTTTCGGCGGCGTGGGACGTACGGCGTGATCGCGGAGCCGGACGGGCCGGAGGACAGACTGCGCCGGTTCGCGACGATCTGGAGCCGGGCGGTCTTCCCGGCGACGTCGACGTCCCTGACCCGGCCGGAATTCGAGGAGCGACTCCTGCCGCTCGCCCGCAGGTTGAGCGAGGCGCTGCGGGCCAGGACCTTCCAGGCGGACGAGGGGAGGTCGGTGGGCGCCGCCCTCGTCGCCACGCACTG
The DNA here is from genome assembly GCF_040782645.1 of Streptomyces sp. HUAS ZL42. Taxonomy (GTDB): domain Bacteria; phylum Actinomycetota; class Actinomycetes; order Streptomycetales; family Streptomycetaceae; genus Streptomyces. Next base: position 1,501,186 of record NZ_CP160403.1, on the reverse strand, counting down.
CACCGACCCCGACGCGCTGACCCGCACCCTGGACTGCGTCGACGCCTACCTCGTGCTCTACTGCGGCGGGGACGGCCCCCAGGAGGACCTGCGGGCCCGCTGCTCGCGGCTGCAGCACGCGGTGGCCGCCGGGTTCGCACAGGCGCTGCGCGAACGGACGCTGGCCGAGCAGGAGGCGATCGCCCAGGCGGCGCTCGCCGCCCAGGGCGCGGTCGCGCAGGCGCTGCACGCGAGCGAGGCCCGCTTCCGCGCGGTGTTCGAGGGCGCGGCGATAGGGATCGGCATCGCCGACCTGGACGGCAACGTGCTGCAGGTCAACGGGGCGCTGCTGCGCATGTTCGGTCTCTCCGAGCAGATGATCCGGGGCCGCAACGTCAGGGAGTGGACCCACGCCGAGGACGCGCCGCAGACGTGGACGCTGTACGACGAACTCGTCCGCGGCGAGCGCGAGCACTACCATCTCGAGAAGGCCTTCTCCCGCCCTGACGGAACGGTCCTGTGGACCAACCTGACGGTCTCCCTGCTGCGCGACGCCGACGGCGAGCCCCAGTACCAGCTGGCCCTCATGGAGGACACCACCGAGCGCAGGCTGCTCAACCTCCGGCTGCGCTACGAGGCCACGCACGACGCGCTCACGGGTCTGCCCAACCGCACCTTCTTCTTCGAACGCCTGGAGAAGGCGCTCGGTGCCGCCGACGGACAGCGCTTCGGGCTGTGCTACCTGGACCTCGACGGCTTCAAGACCATCAACGACAGCCTCGGCCACGCGGCCGGAGACCGGCTGCTGGTGGAGATCGCCGACCGGCTGCAGTCCTGCGCGACCGCGCCGGGCGAGATGGTGGCGCGCCTGGGCGGCGACGAGTTCGTGGCCCTGACCACCGGCGCCGACACCGAGCGCGAGGTCGACGAACTCGCGTCCCGCATCATGAACGCGCTGGTCGCCCCGGTCAGCGTGGACGGCCGGGAGCTGACCGTGCGCGGCAGCATCGGCATCGTCGAGGGACCGGCGGGGGAGCGCAGCGCCGCGGAGGTGCTGCGCAGCGCCGACATCACGATGTACCGGGCCAAGTCGGCGGGCGGCAACCGCTTCGAGCTCGCCGATCCGGAGGCGGACGCCCGCGCCATCACCCGGCACGGGCTCACCACGGCCCTGCCGACCGCCCTGGAGCGGGGCGAGTTCTTCATCGAGTACCAGCCGCTGGTGCACCTCGGCGACGGCAGCGTCCGCGGCGCCGAGGCCCTGGTGCGCTGGCTTCATCCGCAGCACGGTGTGCTCGGACCGGACCGGTTCATCCCGCTTGCCGAGCACACGGGCCTGATCGTTCCGCTGGGCCGCTGGGTCCTGGAACAGTCGGTGCGCCAGGCCAAGGAGTGGCGGGAACGGCACGGCGAAGAGGGCCCCCTGCGCATCAACGTCAATCTCTCGCCCTGCCAGCTCACCCATCCCGGTCTGGTGCAGGACACGGTCGAGATCCTGGAGCGCACGGGCGTCCAGCCGCAGGCGCTGTGCCTGGAGGTCACCGAGTCGGCGCTCATCGGCGCCGACGACGATCTGCTCAAACCGCTGCGCCGGCTCGCCGAGATGGGCGTCGACATCGCTCTGGACGACTTCGGCACCGGTTACTCCAACCTCGCCAATCTGCGCCGTCTGCCCGTGAGCATCCTCAAGCTGGACCGCTCCTTCACCCAGGGCATGCAGCAGTTCCCGGCCGACCCCGTCGACCTCAAGATCGTCGAGGGGATCGTGTCGCTCGCCCACAGCCTCGAGCTCGCGGTGACCGTGGAGGGCGTGGAGACCGGGGCCCAGGCCGAGCAGCTGCGGATACTGGGCTGCGACACGGCCCAGGGCTGGTACTACGCCCGTCCCGGCCCGCCGGAGCGGCTGCACGAGCTGGCGCTGGTGGACGCGACGGGGTGAGGCGGTAACTCGGTTGCGGGAGTGCCGTGATCGCACGCGATCATGGGCGAATGACCCATGCATCGGATGACGTGAACCAGGCGATCGCGGGTGAACTGAGCCTCATGGACCCGGCCGTCCGCATCTCCCGCGCGGAGGCGGTGCGCCTGCTCGACCCCGAGTTCGTCGAGGTCGGGGCCTCGGGGCGGCGCTACACGTACGACGAGACGGTGGCCGAGCTGCCCGACCATCCGGGCAGCTCGGCGGACGGCCCGCGCAACGAGCCGTCGGCGATCACCGGCGTCGTACTGGCACCCGGCCTGGTGCATCTCACGTACGAGACGGTCTTCGACGGCCGGCGCGCCCGGCGCAGTTCGCTGTGGCGCAGGCAGAGCGAGGAGACGGGCTGGCGGATGTACTACCACCAGGGGACGCCTGTCCCGCCCGAGTAGTCGGCGCAGCCGCGGGCTGCGGTGCTTCTCACCTCTCCAGGAGCATCCGCTGGAGTTCCCTGGCCGCACGTGGCGGAGCCACGTCGCTGCGGTGCGCGAGGGCGATCGTCCGGTGCAGCCCCGGCCGGGCCAGTGGTGTGACTCGCAGGCCGCGCCCGGAGCGTGCGGCCACCATCCTCGGTACGACGGCCACGCCGAGCCCGGCCCGCACGAACCCCAGCACCGCGTCCATCTCGCCGCCCTCCACCGCGAAGTCCGGCTCGAAGCCCTCCGCGCGGCACGCGGTGACGGTCAGTTCGCGCAGCCGCGGGCTGCGGTGCTTCTCACCTCTCCAGGAGCATCCGCTGGAGTTCCCTGGCCGCACGTGGCGGAGCCACGTCGCTGCGGTGCGCGAGGGCGATCGTCCGGTGCAGCCCCGGCCGGGCCAGTGGTGTGACTCGCAGGCCGCGCCCGGAGCGTGCGGCCACCATCCTCGGTACGACGGCCACGCCGAGCCCGGCCCGCACGAACCCCAGCACCGCGTCCATCTCGCCGCCCTCCACCGCGAAGTCCGGCTCGAAGCCCTCCGCGCGGCACGCGGCGACGGTCAGTTCGCGCAGGTCGTAGCCGTGCCGGAACATCACAAGGCGTTCGCCCTCCAGGTCGGCGATGCGGACGGTCCGCCGCCCGTCGCCCGGCCTGGAGGCCTCCGGTGAGGACACCACGACCAGGTCCTCGCGCAGCAACTCCACCGTCGTCAGCGCCGGCGACGGGGTCGGCAGCGGCAGCACGACCAGGGCCAGATCGAGGGCACCTCGGGCCAGCTCCCGTACCAGGTCGTGCGAGCCGCCCTCCTCGATCATCAGCCGGATGCCGGGATAGCGGTCGTGGAAGGCCCGCAGGACGTCCGGCAGCAGACCCGTGCAGAGGCTCGGCGTCGCACCGAGCCGCACCCGCCCGCTGCGCAGCTGCACCAGCTCCTGCACCTCGTGCCGGGCCGTCTCCGCGTCGGCGAGGATGCGCCGGGCCAGCGGCAGCAGCGCCTCGCCCGCGTCGGTGAGCGTGATGTTGCCGCGCGCCCGCAGGAACAGATCGGCGCCCAACTCCCGTTCGAGCGCCTTGATCTGCTGAGAGAGGGAGGGCTGGGCGACATGCACGAGATCCGCGGCCCGGGTGAAGTGCCGGGTCTCGGCGACCGCCACGAAGTACTGGAGTTGCTGGAACTGCACCCGACCATCATAGGCATCTGCTATTGAAACGAGCCGGGCCATGTCTTGGACCGATGGGGCCGAACGGCCCTAGCGTCTTGAGCCATGGCTCTGGCAACGCGGACGGACCGACGGCCGTCCATGGCGCGCACTGTGTGGGACTCCTCCGTCGGCAAGAAGACAGTGATGGCCGTCAGCGGCGTGATCATGCTGCTGTACCTGGTCGCCCACGTGATCGGCAACCTGAAGATCTTCTTCGGACCGGAGGAGTTCAACCACTACGGGCACTGGCTGCGCACCGTCGGCGAGCCGTTCATGCACTACGAGTGGACGCTGTGGCTCGTCCGCGTCGTACTGGTCCTCGCGGTCGTCGCCCACGCGGTCTCCGCCTACCAGCTCAGCCGCCGCGACATCAAGGCGCGCCCCAGCAAGTACGTGCACAAGAAGCCCCGGGCGAGCTACGCCACGCGCACCATGCGCTGGGGCGGGATCATCCTCGGCCTGTTCATCGTGTGGCACATCCTCGACCTGACCACCGGAACCGTGCACTCCGGCGGCTTCCAGGAGGGCCACCCGTACCAGAACGTCGTGGACACCTTCTCCACCTGGTACGGCAACGTCATCTACATCGTCGCGATGCTGGCGCTCGGCCTGCACGTCCGGCACGGCTTCTGGAGCGCCGCCCAGACCCTCGGCGTCGGCAGCCGCACCCGCGACCGCGCCCTGAAGACCGTCGCCGACGTCCTCGCGCTGCTGCTCACGTCCGGCTTCATCGCCGTACCCGTGGGCGTCATGACCGGAGTGGTGAGCTGACATGAACTCTTACGCGGACTACGTGGCCGGTGAGCCGGTCGTCGACACCAAGGCCCCGCCCGGCCCGGTCAACGAGCGCTGGGACAAGCGCCGCTTCGAGGCCAAGCTGGTCAACCCGGCCAACCGCCGCAAGCACACCGTCATCGTCGTCGGCACCGGCCTCGCGGGCGGCTCCGCCGGCGCCACCCTCGCCGAACAGGGCTACCACGTGGTCCAGTTCTGCTACCAGGACTCCCCGCGCCGCGCCCACTCGATCGCCGCCCAGGGCGGCATCAACGCGGCGAAGAACTACCGCAACGACGGCGACTCCGTCCACCGCCTGTTCTACGACACCGTCAAGGGCGGCGACTTCCGGGCGCGCGAGTCCAACGTCCACCGGCTCGCGCAGATCTCCGTGGAGATCATCGACCAGTGCGTGGCACAGGGCGTGCCCTTCGCCCGCGAGTACGGCGGCCTGCTCGACACCCGCTCCTTCGGCGGCGTACAGGTCTCGCGAACCTTCTACGCCCGCGGCCAGACGGGCCAGCAGCTGCTGCTCGGCGCCTATCAGGCGCTGTCCCGGCAGATCGCGGCAGGGAACGTGGAGATGCATCCGCGGACCGAGATGCTCGACCTGATCGTCGTCGACGGGCGGGCGCGCGGCATCGTCGCGCGGGACCTGATCACCGGGAAGATCGACACGTACTTCGCGGACGCCGTCGTCCTGGCCAGCGGCGGCTACGGCAACGTCTTCTACCTGTCGACGAACGCCATGAACTCCAACGCCACCGCGATCTGGCGGGCCCACCGGCGCGGCGCGTACTTCGCCAACCCCTGCTTCACACAGATCCACCCCACCTGCATCCCGCGCACCGGCGACCACCAGTCGAAACTCACCCTGATGAGCGAGTCGCTGCGCAACGACGGCCGCATCTGGGTACCGAAGGCCAAGGGCGACGACCGGCCGCCGAACGGGATCCCCGAGGACGAGCGCGACTACTACCTGGAGCGCATCTACCCGTCCTTCGGCAACCTGGTCCCGCGCGACATCGCCTCCCGCGCCGCGAAGAACGTCTGCGACGAGGGCAGGGGGGTCGGCCCCGGCGGCCAGGGCGTGTACCTGGACTTCGCGGACGCCATCCGGCGCATGGGACGGGGGGCCGTCGAGGCCAAGTACGGCAACCTCTTCGACATGTACCAGCGGATCACCGACGAGGATCCGTACGAGGTGCCGATGCGGATCTACCCGGCCGTGCACTACACGATGGGCGGGCTGTGGGTCGACTACGACCTGCAGACCACCGTCCCAGGCCTGTTCGCGATCGGGGAGGCCAACTTCTCCGACCACGGGGCGAACCGGCTGGGCGCCTCCGCGCTGATGCAGGGGCTGGCCGACGGCTACTTCGTGCTGCCGGCGACCATCAACGACTACCTCGCCCGCAACCCGCACCAGGGCCAGGTGACCGGCGAACACCCCGCGGTGCAGGAGGTGCTGGCCGAGACCGAGGACCGGCTGAACCTGCTCCTCGCCGTCGACGGCGACCGCACGCCCGACTCGTTCCACCGCGAACTCGGGGAGCTGATGTGGGAGTTCTGCGGCATGGCCCGTACGGACGCCGGCCTGCGCAAGGCCCTGGAGCGCATCCCGCAGATCCGTGAGGAGTTCTGGCGGCGCATCAAGGTCCCGGGCACGGGTGAGGAGTTCAACCAGTCGCTGGAGAAGGCCAACCGCATCGTCGACTACCTGGAGCTCGCCGAGCTCATGTGCCTCGACGCGCTGCACCGCAGCGAGTCCTGCGGCGGGCACTTCCGCGAGGAGTCCCAGACGCCCGACGGTGAAGCCGCCCGCAGGGACGACGAGTTCGCGTACGCGGCCGCCTGGGAGTTCACCGGCACCGGCGAGGCTCCGACCCTGCACAAGGAAGACCTCGTCTTCGAGTACGTCCACCCCACCCAGCGGAGCTACGCATGAAGCTCACCCTGCGCGTCTGGCGGCAGAAGAACGCCGACGCCGAAGGCGCCATGTCCACGTACGAGGTGGACGGCATCTCCTCCGACATGTCCTTCCTGGAGATGCTCGACACGCTCAACGAGGAGCTCATCCTGCGCGGTGAGGACCCCGTGGCCTTCGACCACGACTGCCGCGAGGGAATCTGCGGCGCGTGTTCGCTCGTCATCAACGGCGACGCGCACGGGCCGGAGCGCACGACCACGTGTCAGCTGCACATGCGGTCCTTCAAGGACGGCGACACGATCGACATCGAGCCGTGGCGGGCGTCCGCGTTCCCCGTGATCAAGGACCTGGTGGTGGACCGGTCGGCGTTCGACCGGATCATCCAGGCCGGGGGTTACATCACCGCCCCGACGGGGTCCGCGCCGGAGGCACATGCGACGCCCGTGCCCAAGCCGGACGCGGACCTCGCGTTCGAGCACGCGGAGTGCATCGGCTGCGGGGCGTGCGTGGCCGCGTGCCCCAACGGGGCGGCGATGCTCTTCACCTCCGCCAAGATCAACCACCTGAACGTGCTGCCGCAGGGGGCGCCCGAGCGGGAGACGCGGGTGCTGGACATGGTGGCGCAGATGGACCAGGAGGGCTTCGGGGGCTGCACGCTGACGGGGGAGTGTGCGACGGCCTGCCCGAAGGGGATCCCGCTGGTCTCCATCACGAGCATGAACAAGGAGTGGCTGCGGGCCACTCGGAAAGTGGCCAAGAGGTAGGGCACGCAACACAAGAGACGTTCGCCGAACAGTGCGGACGGGCGGGACCGGGAGTGGTGCTCATCCCCGGTCCCGTCTCGTTCTCCCGGACACCCCTGGCATTCAACATCCCCACATCCGTGCTCTCGGCAGAGGTCACGTACACGCCAACCGGCGTCGGCACAACAGGAGCGACGGCACCGCTCGCCGTCCCCGGACCGTGACCAGGAGAGAGCCATGACCGGCGTTTCCACCCTCGATCGTCCCCAGCAGAACGTGGCACCGACCCGCTACACCGTGACCCTGGCCCGCGACGAGGCCGACGTGCGGGCCGCGCAGCGGCTGCGGCACGACGTGTTCGCCGGGGAGATGGGGGCCCTTCTGGCCACCCCGCAGCCGGGGCTCGACGTCGACCCCTTCGACGCGTACTGCGACCACCTGCTCGTCCGGGACACGCTGACCGACCAGGTCGTCGGCACGTACCGGCTGCTGCCGCCCGAGCGGGCCGCGGTCGCCGGGCGGCTCTACTCGGAGGGCGAGTTCGACCTGGCGCCGCTGGACGCCATCCGGCCGGGCATGGTCGAGGTCGGCCGCTCCTGCGTGCACCCCGACCACCGGGACGGCGCGGTCATCGGCCTGATCTGGGCCGGGATCGCCCGCTACATGGTGGACCGCGGCCACGAGTGGCTCACCGGCTGCTGCTCCATCCCGCTGGCCGACGGCGGCGCCCTCGCCGCCGGCACCTGGGACCGGGTGCGCGAGAAGTACCTGGCACCGGAGGAGTACCGGGTACGACCGCTGCTGCCCTGGGTGCCCAAGGACGTGACCGCCCCCGCGCGCACCGAACTCCCCGCCCTCCTGCGCGGCTACCTCCGCCTCGGCGCCTGGGTGTGCGCCGAGCCCGCCCACGACCCGGACTTCGGGGTCGCCGACCTGTACGTGCTGCTGTCGATGCGCCGGGTCAACCCGCGCTACCTGAAGCACTTCCTCTCCCTCGTCCCGGCCTGATGAGCGTCTGGCTGCCCGGCGCGCCCTGCACTCCGGGCGCGTGCGTGGAGCCGGCGGGGTCCGCCGCGGCCGTACCGCGGGCCGTGCTGCGGCTCGCGGCGGTCGTGGCCCTGGTCCTCGCCGGGGTCGTGCTGACGCCGCTCGCAGGGCGGATCCCCGCCGGGTTGGTGCGGTGCTGGTGCCGGTGGATCGTGCGGGCCGCCGGGGTGCGGGTGAACATCACGGGAGATGCCGCTCCCACCGGCGGGCTGCTCCTCGTCGCCAACCACATCTCCTGGCTGGACATCCCGCTGCTCGCCGCCGTACGCCCGGCCAGGATGCTCGCCAAGACCGAGATCCGGCAGTGGCCTGTGGCGGGCCCGCTCGCCGCACGCGGCGGTGTCCTGTTCATCGACCGGGACCGGCTGCGCGCACTGCCGGACACGGTCGGGCGCATCGCCCGGGCGCTGCGCGACGGGCAGGCCGTCGCGGTGTTCCCCGAGGGCAGCACATGGTGCGGCCGCGCCCAGGGGCACTTCCGGCGGGCCGTCTTCCAGGCCGCGCTCGACGCGCACGTCCCGGTCCAGCCCGTGCGCATCCGGTACCGGGTGGCCGGCGGAGCAGCCAGCACGGCACCGGCCTTCGTCGGCGAGGACTCGCTGCTCGCTTCGGTGTGGCGGGTGGTGTCGGCGCGCGGTCTGGTGGCCGAGGTCGAGGTGCCGCCCGCGATCACGCCGGGCAGCCACAGGGACCGACGGGCGCTCGCCCGGGCCGCCGAGGCATGTTCGCTACCGGGGACGCATCAGGCCGGGGCCCCCGCCCGACGCGAGCACCGCGCCGTGCCCGGCCCGGCGGGCCATCGCCACGACCCGATCGGACACGTCGGCCGTCCCCGCGATGTGCTCCAGGGTTTCCAGTAGGTGGGCGGTGCTCCAGCCCGGCGGTGGGTGATGCGCGAGCTCCTGGGCGGCCGGGGGCCTTCCCCGGCCGTCGCGGCGCCCCGCGGACCTTCGAGCGACACGAGCAGCACGTCCAGCTCCCGCGAGCGGTGACCGTTAACGGTGGGGCGGCCGTGGCCGTTCCACGAATTCCTCGTAAGCCGGGGGCCGTTGCCCGGTCCTGGTGGGATCATGGCGCCTCCCGACCTTCTGATGGGAGCGCAAGTGAGCGGCGTCGAAGGCACGGTCCTGGTGACGGGCGGCAGCGGCTTCCTGGCCGCCCATCTGGTGCGGCAGCTTCTGGAGCGCGGCTACCGGGTGCGCACCACCGTGCGCAGTACGGCTAACGAGGCGAAGCTGAAGCCGCTGCGGGCGATGCAGGAGACGGGGCGACTGGAGATCTTCGAGGCGGACCTGCTGACGGAGGGGTCGTTCGACGAGGCGATGAAGGGCTGCTCGGTCGTCTTCCACGTGGCCTCGCCGTTCCTGATGCCGGAGAAGATCAGGGACGGCCGCAGGGACATGGTCGAGCCGGCGCTGCTCGGCACGCGCAACGTGCTGGCGGGGATCGGGCGTACGGAGGCGGTCCAGCGGCTGGTGTTCACGTCCACCGTGGGCGCGATCTTCGGAGACTACGCCGACGTACTGGAGATGGACGACAGGGTCCTGTCGGAGAAGTACTTCAACACGTCGAGCACGGTGGAGAACAACCCGTACCACTACGCGAAGACGGTGGCGGAGCAGGCGGCGTGGGAGGCGGAGGGGGCCCAGGACCGCTGGCGCATGGTCTCCGTCAACCCCGGTCTGATCCTGGGCCCCTCCCTCACCCCGGCCTCGGACTCCGGCAGCCTGTTCCTCCTGGACGAACTCCTCAAGGGCTACTTCTTCTACGGCGCCCCGGACTTCAGCTTCACCACGGTGGATGTGCGGGACGTCGCGCAGGCCCACATCGCGGCGGCCGAGCGACCGGAGGCACATGGCCGCTACATCGTCGCGGCGCGGGAGATGACCTCGTTCCACGAGATGTCGAAGATCCTCCTCAGGCACCACCCGAGAAACCCGCGCCTCCCCCGAACCGCCCTCCCGCACTGGCCCGTTCGCATCCTGGGGCCGGCGTTCGGGCTGACCCAGGACTACATCCGCAAACACCTCGGTATCCGGTTCCGGGTCGACAACAGCCGGAGCATCGACGAACTGGGACTGACCTACCGCCCGATCGAGGAGACGCTGGTCGACCATTACCACTCCTGGCAGGAGCACAGAAGCTGGAGACCTTCAGGTCCGCCGAAGACGGCGGCGAGCCGCCGGTAGGAGTCCAGCAGGGCCGTACGGTCGTACGTGCTGGTCGTCACGAGGACCTCCTGCGCACCCGTCTCCTTCAGCACCGTTTCCAGCTCGTGGGCGACCTGGTCCTCGGTGCCGGCGATGTGGCCGGTGAGCCCTGACTCGTAGAAGCCCCGTTCCTTCGCGGTCATCGTGCGGCCCTCGGCTTCCTCGGCCCGCGGCAGCGGCGGGAAGGTGCCGTGCGTGCGGGAGTACGCCATGGACCAGGCCTCCGGGATCAGCAGCCGCCGTGCCTCCTCGGGCGTGGCGGCCACTGCGACGGTGCCGGAGATCACGACGTACGGCTCGCTCGCCCAGGGGGATGGCCGGAAGTGCGCGCGGTAGTGGTCGATGCCGCGCTGCGTCTTCTCCCGGTTGCGGAGGTCGCCGATGACCATCGGCAGCCCGGCGCGGGCCGCGATCCCCGCGCCCTCGCCCATCGCCAGCACGAACGGCGGCACCGTCAGGCCCTCGGCCGGACGCGCGTGGACACCCGTGGGAGAGGTGCCCCGGAACCATCCGAGCAGCTCGTCGAGCTGCGCCGCGAAGTCCTCGGCGTCGCCCTTGTCGCGCCCGAGGGCCCTGCGCACCCCGTCGGTGAAGCCCACCGAGCGTCCCAGCCCCATGTCGATCCGCCCCGGGAAGAGGGACTCCAGCACCCCGAACTGCTCGGCCACGACCAGCGGCCGGTGGTTGGGCAGCATCACCCCGCCGGTACCGACCCGGATCGTGCGCGTCGCGCCGGCCACGGCGGCTGCCAGCACGGTCGGCGCGGAACCGGCGACCCCGGGCACACCGTGGTGCTCCGACACCCAGAACCGGTGGTACCCGAGCTCCTCGACCTCGCGCGCCAGCCGCACGGTGTCGCGCAGCGCCTCACCGTTCGTGCGGCCCTCGCGGGTGCGGGAACGGTCGAGAACGGAGAAGCGGGTCGAGGCGATCACGGAGTTCATGCACGGTTCAACAACGGGAGGCCCGCAGGATTCCTCATGGTGCGATGTTGTGGTTGAGGCGGAACAGGTTGCCGGGATCGTAGCGCCGCTTCAGAGCCGTCAGACGGGTGTGGTTGTCGCGGTAGTTGACCTGCACGCGGTCCTGGTCGTCGGCGTCCATGAAGTTGACGTAGCCGCCCTGCATCGAGTGCGGTTCGAGCGCTCCGTGGAAGGCGCGGACCCAGTCCTTCTGGGCCTCGCAGTCCTCCCGGGTGGTGAGGGTCGGGCTGAGCGCGATCGAGTAGTCGGCGTCCCGGTAGGAGAAGGCGGTGTCCCCGGGACCGACCCGGTGGCAGGCGCCGTCGACGGGGAAGACGACCGTCACGCTCTGGATGGAGGGGGTCGAGTCGCCGTACTCGACGAACGCGTCGATGGCGCCGTCGGGCAGGCCCTGGGTGAAGGAACCCTTCCAGTAGTGGAAGAGGCCGGCGGGCACGAGGTCGTCGAAGAGGGTGTTGATCACCGGGTAGGGCATGCGCTCCACGTGTCGGCCCGCAACGGGTCCGAGGGCGGCGAGGCGCTCACGGATGCCGTCGTCCTCGTCCTCCGGTCCGGTCCAGCAGGCGACCACGCCACACAGCGGTCGGCCGTGCCATCGTTCGGGCAGGAACGGCACCGGCGGTCCGAGCCCGACGACGAGCACGGCGCCGAGGTTCTCGCCGGACTCGGCGATCAGCTCCCGGTACCGGCGGATCACGTCGCCGGCCAGTGGATAGAACGTCGGCCCGCCCAGAATGCCGGCGACGGGGTGCAGCCGATACGTGAAGGATGTGACGACTCCGAAGTTCCCGCCGCCACCGCGCACGGCCCACATGAGGTCGCTGTTCTGCTCGTCGGTGCAGGTCACGAAGTGCCCGTCCGCCGTCACCACATCCACGGAGACCAGGTTGTCGCAGGCCAGACCGCAGCGCCGGGCCAGATAGCCCATGCCGCCACCCGTCGTCAGGCCACCCACCCCGGTGGTGGACACGATCCCGCCGGTCACGGCCAGACCGAAAGCGTGCGTGGCGTGGTTGACGTCCGCCCAGGTGCAGCCGCCCTCGACCGAGGCCCTGCGGGCGTCCGGATCGACGCGGATGCCGCGCATCCGTCCGAGGTCGAGGACGACGCCGCCGTCGCAGGTCCCGTAGCCGGGAACGCTGTGGCTGCCGCCGCGCACGGCGAGCTGGAGGCCCTGGTCACGGGCGAAGTCCACCGTGGCCATGACGTCGCCGGCGTCGACGGCCCCGACCACGATCGCGGGCCGTTTGTCGTGCATGGCGTTGTAGACCTTGCGTGCCTCGTCGTAGTCCGGGTCGCCGGGCTGCACGATGTTGCCGCGCACGGCTCCGCGCAGCCGCTCCAGCAATCGGTGGTCGAGGGTCGGGGGGTAGGTGGTCATGGCCGCCACCTGCTTTCCACTCCAGAGTCGGGGAAGGGGTACACCCCAGGTCTACGCGGGGACCCGGGGCGTGCTCATCGCCGGAACCGCCCATGTCCGGCGGGGCGGCCATGGGCAGAACGGCCCATGCGACTCACGCCAGACCGTGGGTGCAGGCGTACGCCGTGGCCGCGGCCCGCGAGGACACGTCGAGCTTGGCGAAGATGTTGTTGAGGTGCCGGGCGACGGTGTGCTCGCTGATCACCAGTTCCTCGGCAATGGTCCGGTTCGTCCGGCCCGCCGCGACCAGTCGCAGCACCTGGATCTCCCGCTCCGTGAGTCCGCCCGGCTGCGGGCGGCGCGCATCGGCGAGCAGGGCGGCGGCCCGGCGTGCGTCGGGTGCGGCGCCCAGCTGCTCGAAGGCCTGCCATGCCGCCCGCAGCTCCATCCGAGCTCCCTCTGCGTCGCCCGCGTCGCGGTCGGCGGCCGCCAGCGTCATGCGCACCTGGGCCGCCTCGTACGGCACCGCCAACTCCAGCCAGAGCGCCAGCGCGCGGTGCAGCAGGTGCAGGGCACCGTCGAGGTCGCGTTCCGCGAACGCCACCGCGCCGCCCGCCGACGCCGCGCTCGCGTGCAGCGCGGTCGCCGTCGAGCCGCGCCGCCGCTGCCAGTCCAGGGCCATGGCCTCCAGCTCGCCGGCCGCCGTGCGTGCCTCGTCGAGTCGGCCGAGCGCGAGGGAGACCTCGACCTGGGCCGCAAGTAGCCCGCACCGCCTCAGACGGCCTCCGCCGTCACCTGCGAGGGCTCGTCGCAGTGCCGCGGCCGAGGCCTCCGGCTTTCCCTGGGCCAGCCGCAGCAGGGCCAGGCCGGGTTGCGGATCGCGGCCGAGCTCGTACGTCCGGTCGTACGACTCCTCGGCCGCGGTCAGCTCTCCGCGCCGCCGCTGGATCTCTCCGATCAGGTAGACCGCCTCGGCGGCCATCCTCCGCTCGTACGGAAGCAGCTCCTCGCATGTCCGTACGGCTTCGTCCACTGCCCGCGGCCAGCTGCCCCGCAGTTCCAGCACCTCCGCCCGGTGCACCCGGCACAGTCCGCGGAAGTTGTTCTCCGCCGGCATCGAGGCGCACCACCTCATGGCCGCGTCGGTCCATTCGGCGGCCCGCTCGAGGTCGGCGCAGGCCATGCACTGCTGCAGGCCCAGGCAGTAGATCCACCCGGTGAAGAAGGCGCTGAGCTCCCCCGCGACGGCCGAGCACATCGCGTCGTCGAGCAGATCGAGTCCGTCGGCGACCCGGCCACGGGCCACCAGGACGGCGCCCTGTGTCTGGAGGCTCATGGCGTGCAGGTCCGGGCTGCCGCAGCGCCGTGCGATCGCGGCCATGTGCCGCGCCGAGGCCATCGCCTCGTCGAACGCGCCGCGCTCCTGCGCCTCTTCCGCATCGACCCAGGCGAGATAGCACTGCTCGACGCACTCCGGCTCGCCGCGCAGATGTCGCCGGGCCCGGCGCAGCCAGCCGGCGGCCACGGCCGCGCGGCCCGCGAGCCGGTGCTCGTAGAACAGCAGCCAGGCCATGAGTCCCGCCCGCTGGGAAGCCCCCGTCGCCGCGTACCCGGAGTAGGCCTTCATCCGCTGGGTGATCGACTCCTCGACGCGGCTCGTCCACCAGGCGGCGTCGGCGAAGGCGGCACGGTCGTCCGGGGTCAGACGGGCTGCGTCCAGGCCGCTCAGCAGGCGGTAGGCATCGGCCCACGCCTCGTCGGCCGCGGCGTCCCGTGCCTGCCGTAGCGTGTCCGTGGCCATCTCTTCGGCTGTCCGCCCTGTCACCGACGGCTCCCTTCTCGCTCGCCGCGAGCAGGACCACCCTTCACCAGAATAGTCAGGACGGGGCGGGGTCCGAGCCCACGAGCATCCGTACCTCGAAGTCCTCGTACGTCGCGTCCTCGTGCCGGGTGCCGGGCACCGATCCGAGCCAGCCCAGCAGGAAGCCCGCCGGGATGGAGACGATGCCGGGGTTCTGGAGGGGGAACCGGGCGAAGTCCGAGGCCGGGTAGAGCGAGGTCGGGGTGGAGGAGACGACCGGGGAGAACACGACGAGGCCTACCGAGCACAGCAGCCCGCCCCACAGGCCGATCAGCGCGCCCCGGCCCGTGAAGCCCCGCCAGAAGAGCGTGTACACGATCGTCGGCAGGATCGCCGACGCCGCGATGGCGAAGGCGAGGAACGCCAGCGTCGCGGTGTCGGTGCCCCAGGCGAGGAGCGCGAGCAGGATGCCCAGGACGCCGATGACGACCGCGGCCGGGCGGGCGACGGTCAGTTCCTCCCGCTGGCTCGCGCGGCCCCTGCGGATCACCGCGCTGTACAGGTCGTGGGCGAGGGACGAGGCCGCGGCGAGGGTGAGGCCGGCCGCGACGGCGAGCAGCGTGACGAAGGCCAGGCAGGACAGGAGGGCGGTGAGGACACCGCCGCCCAGGGCGTGGGCGAGGAGCAGGACGGCCGTGTCGCCCTTGTGGTCCGTTCCCGCGATGGTGTCCCGGCCGACGACCGCGGTGGCGCCGAGGCCGAGGATGCCCGCCGCCAGCCAGACCAGTCCGACCAGGCCCACGGCCCAGACGACGGAGGAGCGCAGTACGGCGCCGGTGCGCGGCGCGAGCAGCCGCATCAGTACGTGGGGGAGTGCGGCGAGTCCCAAGACGATGGCCGGTTCAAGGCTGAAGAAGTCCAGCTTGCTGGCGGTTCCGGCGCCGTAGCGCAGACCGGGTTCCAGGAATCGTGTGCCGTGTCCGCTGTGGTCGGCGGCCGCGCCGAGCAGGGCGTTGACGTTCCAGTGGTGGTGGAGCACCATCACCGCGGTAATGGTCACGCCCGACACCAGCATCACGGCCTTGATGATCTGGATGACCGTGGCCCCGGGCATGCCGCCGAGCGAGGCGTAGACGATGACGATCGTGCCGATCACGACCACGCACAGGGTCCGGGTGGTGGCGCCGGGTTCGCCGGTGAACTGGGTCAGCAGGGCCACGCTGCCCACGAGTTGGGCCACCAGATAGAGCGTCGTGATGGCGAGGGTGCACACCGACAGGGCGAGCCGGACCGGCCGCTGCTTCCGGGGCAGGCGCAGCGCGAGTGTGTCGCCCAGGGTGAACCGGCCCGCCCGGTGCAGGGGTTCGGCGATCAGCAGCAGTACCGTCATCCAGGCGACCACGGTGCCGCCCAGGTACAGCAGTCCGTCGTACCCGGTCGGTGCGACGAGTCCGGTGCTGCCCAGCAGGGTCGCGGCGGACAGGTGGTCCCCGCACATCGCGAGGCCGTTGCGCAGCGGCGACATGGCGCGGTCGCCGAGATAGAACTCGCTGATCTCGTCGCCCTGCGGGGCCGTCAGCAGCGCCGTGAACAGGGTGACCACGACGACCGACACGAACGGCACGAAGGTCAGCTGCAGACTGAACCGGTCGGCGACGGCGGCGGCTGTGGTCACCACGTGCGCGGCTCCCTCGTGCCGGGGGCGACGGGCTGCCGGCGGTGGTGGAGATGGGACCGGAGACTGCGGGCGAGCGGGTCGACCCGGGTGCGCATGTGCCGGGTGCAGCGCCAGGCGGTCACGGCCATGACGGCGAACTGTGCGAGACCGAGGGCGAGTCCCAGGGTGAGACGGCCGAGCAGCGGTTGGTTCATCACGGCTGGAAGGAATCTCGACAACAGCACGTACGACAGGAATCCGCCGACCGACAGAACCGTCGCCCAGGGGCCGAAGTGCCGTTGGGCACGCCGCAGATCGTGAAATGCGGGATGGTCGGATATCGGCTGCGGTTCTGTCGATTCGGTGTGGAACACAAAGCGTGGTATCGGAATTTCGGGTGGCGTGGATGCGGAGTATTGCAGCAGCGTCTTTCGGCAATCAACTTCGGGAAGGAACTGATGTTCCTGTTGGCTTGTTCCGGGCAGGCCGGCTCGAATTCGGTGCCACCGTCCAGATCGACGTGTTGCGCATGGGGGCCTCCCGCCTCCGCCTGTCCGCTGTCCGCCTGTCGGCTCTGTCGCACAGCAGTGGCCGCCCGGGGCGCGGAGGTTGCCGGGGTGTGCAGGGCTAGGGTGGTGGCGTGACCGACAGCAGCAAGCGTCCGCTCGCCGTGTTCGACCTGGACAACACCCTCGCCGACACGGCGCACCGGCAGCGGTTCCTGGAGCGCAGGCCGCGTGACTGGGACGCCTTCTTCGCCGCCGCGCCGCAGGATCCGCCGATCGCGGAGGGCATCGAGCTGGTGCTGGAGAGCGCGCAGGAGTGCGAGGTCGTCTACCTCACGGGACGGCCCGAGCGCTGCCGGCGCGACACTCTGGCCTGGGTCGCGGCGCACGGGCTGCCCGAGGGGCGCGTGTACATGCGGCGCAACGACGACCGCAGGCCGGCGCGGCGCACCAAGCTGGAGATCCTTCGCCGCCTGGCCCGTACGCGGGAGATCCGGGTCCTCGTGGACGACGACGAGTTGGTGTGCGAGGACGCGGAACGGGCGGGCTTCACCGTCGTACGGGCACGCTGGACGGCCCCGTCGGCCGCGCTGGAGGCGGCCCAGGAACGGGAGGGGCGGACCTGAGTCCTGCCGGGACGGACGTCAGGCCGTGTCCTCGAGCCGGAAGCCGACCTTCAGACCGACCTGCCAGTACGCGATCTGCCCGTTCTCGAGCTGGCCACGCACCTGCGTCACCTCGAACCAGTCCAGGTTCCGCAGGGTCTGCGAGGCGCGGGCGATGCCGTTGCGGATGGCGTCGTCGACGCCCTCCTGCGAGCTGCCGACGATCTCCGTGACGCGGTAGATGTGGTTCGACATACGGATGTGCTCCTCTCCGTGAAGCCGTGACGACCGGAGCGTCACGTATGTCACGCGTCACTCCACCGTGCCCCAAGGCGCGGCGGAGCGCGAGGCGTGGGGTGGATCAGCTCACCGTGCTCAGGGACAGTGCGAAGCGTGCCTCACCGTCGGTCCACCAACGGGACAGCGTCAGCCCGGCGGACGCGAGTTCGTCGCGCACACCCTCCTTCCGGAACTTCGCCGACACCTCGGTGTGCAGTTCCTCGCCCGCCGAGAAGTCGACTGCGAGATCGAGGACGGGAATCTTCACGGTCTGATCCGCGCGGGACCGCAACCGCATCTCGATCCACTCGTTCTTAGGGTCCCAGAGGGCGACATGGTCGAAGGCGTCCGGATCGAAGTCGGCGCCCAGTTCGCGGTTGACCACGGTCAGGACGTTCTTGTTGAACGCCGCCGTCACACCGGCCGCGTCGTCGTACGCCCTGACCAGGACGTCTTCGTCCTTGACCAGGTCCGTGCCGAGGAGCAGGGCGTCACCCGGCGCGAGCAGGGCCCGGATCGAGGCCAGGAACATGGCGCGCTCGTCCGGCAGGAGGTTGCCGATCGTGCCGCCGAGGAACGCCAGCAGCCGGGGGCCCGGCGTCTCCGGCAGGGTCAGCGCCTCGGTGAAGTCGGCGATCAGCGCGTGGACGTCCAGCCCCGGCCGCTCGGCGATCAGGGCGTGCCCGGCCTGGGTGAGCGCGCTCTCGCTCACGTCGACCGGGACGTAGGTGTGCAGGCCGTCGAGCGCGTCGATCAGATGGCGCGTCTTCTCGGAGGAGCCCGACCCCAGTTCGACGAGGGTGCGGGCACGGCTCGCCGCGGCGATCTCGCCGGACCGGGCGATCAGGATCTCCCGCTCGGCACGCGTGGGGTAGTACTCGGGCAGTTCCGTGATCCGGTCGAAGAGTTCGCTGCCGTGGGCGTCGTAGAACCACTTCGGCGGGAGGGTCTTGGGGGTACGGGTCAGGCCGCGCAGGACGTCGGTGCGCAGCGCGGTGTCGGTCGCGTCCTCGGGCAGGGTTCGGGTGACAAGGAACGGGCTCACGCAGAGGGCTCCTTCGACAGTGCGGGTGCCAAGGTTTCGTCGGGGTCCTTGAGCGGGGTGAGCAGGATGTCCGTGCGGCTCGCCGCGAGCAGCGTGCGGTCGGGGACCTCCCGCCAGTGCGGATCGTCGTCGTGGGGCTCGGAGGCCACGACCGTGCGCCGGCCGGGCTCGGAGAGGTACCAGAGGGTGTCGCCCCAGGCAGTGGCGGCGATGGCCTCGCCGTTGGTGAGCAGCAGGTTGAGCCGCGAGCCGGGGGCCGCCGCGGCGACCTCCAGCACCGTGTCGGCCAGCGCCTGCCCCTCCTGGTCACCGCCGCGCAGCCGCGCCAGGACCAGCGCCCACACGAAGGCGGAGTCGTTGCGGGCCTCCATCGACAGCAGGTCCGCGGCGGGCAGGGTCTGGGCGACGGGCGCGAGGGAGCGCGGCCAGCCGGACACCGCGCCGTTGTGGCTGAACAGCCAGGGGCCCGCGGCGTAGGGTGCCGCCGCGGCCTCGGCGTCGGCGCCCGCGAGGGTCGCGTCCCGTACGGCGGCGAGCAGTGCCCCGGAGCGTACGACTCTCGCCAGGTCGGCGAAGGACTGGTCGGCCCAGATCGGCCCGGCCCGGCGGTACCGTGCCGGATGCGGGTCGCCCTCGGCGTACCAACCCACCCCGAAACCGTCGGCGTTGACCGTCCCGTACCGCTGCCGGCGGGGCGCCCAGGACTGGCGGTACAGGCTGTGCGGCGGCTCCACGAGAAGCCGGCCGAGCGGTTCCTCGGGCCCCAGGTAGGCCAGGTGACGGCACATCAGACGTCCCCCGCGGACCGGGCCGTGCGGAAGCCGGAGAAGATCTGCCGCCGGATCGGATAGTCCCAGTTGCGGAAGGTGCCGCGGCAGGCCACCGAGTCCACGGCGAACGAACCGCCGCGCAGCACCTTGTACTCGGGGCCGAAGAACACCTCCGAGTACTCCTTGTACGGGAACGCCCGGAACCCGGGGTAGGGCAGGAAGTCGCTCGCCGTCCACTCCCACACGTCGCCGATCAACTGCCGTACGCCGAGCGGTGACTCACCCTCGGGATAGCTCCCGGCGGATGCGGGACGCAGATGCCGCTGGCCGAGGTTGGCGTGCTCGGGCGCCGGGTCGGTGTCGCCCCAGGGGTAGCGCATCGAGCGGTCGCCCGCGGGGTCGTGCCGCGCGGCCTTCTCCCACTCGGCCTCGGTGGGCAGCCGTCGCCCCGCCCAGCGGGCGTACGCGTCGGCCTCGTACCAGCACACGTGCAGCACCGGCTCGTCGGGCGGCACGACCTCGGTGACACCGAAGCGGCGCCGCAGCCACTGTTTGCCGTCCCGGCGCCAGAACAACGGGGCGTGGATCGAGTGCTGACGTATGTGCGCCCAGCCCTCCGCCGTCCACCAGCGCTCGTTGTCGTACCCGCCGTCGTCGATGAACGACTGGTACGCGGCGTTCGTCACCGGTGTCGTGTCGATGTAGTAGGGCGCCACCTCGCGCCGGTGCGCGGGCCGTTCGTTGTCCAGGGCCCACGGCTCGGTGGAGGTGCCCATGGTGAACGGGCCGCCGGGGACGAGGACTTCGGCAGGTCCCGTGAACAGTGGGGCGGGCTCGGGGTCCGGGGCGGTCAGGGCCGGCGGCCCCTTGCGGAGCTGATGGGTGATCAGCATCGTCTCGTCGTGCTGCTGTTCGTGCTGGGCGATCATCCCGAAGGCGAAGCCCGCCTCCGTAAGCCGCGTGCCGTGGAAATCGGCGCTCTCCAGGACGTCCAGGGCCCGCCCGCGGACGTCGGACGCGTAGGCGCGGGCCTCGCCGGGCGGCAGCAGCGGCAGCGAGGGCCGTTCGGAGCGCGGGTGCTCGAAGGCGTCGTACAGGCCGTCGATCTCGGGCCGCATCGCCTCCCGCCCCGCGACCGCGCGCAGCAGCCACAGCTCCTCCTGGTTGCCGATGTGGGCGAGGTCCCAGACCAGCGGTGACATCAGCGGGGAGTGCTGGGCGGTGAGGTCCGGCTCGTCGACGCAGGTGGTCAGGAGCGTGGTGCGGTCGCGGGCCGTGGTGAGCGTGGTGAGCGCCCGTTCCCGGAGCGCCTCGGCGTCGAGTGCGGGCTCCGTCGTGGCGCCGGTTGCGGCGTCGGTCATGTGCGGATGTCCTTCCCGTACGCGGTGCGGGTCCCCCCGGTCGAGCGGAGCAGGGACTGGGGGAGGTCCGTGCCGCGCAGTCGGTCGAGCAGGTCGTCGGCGGGGCTGCGGCCCCGCAGGACGTAGCGGTTCAGGTACGCCGTGACGGCCTCGGTGACCTCGGTGGTGGCGCCGAGCCGGGGCAGGGCCTCGAGGGCCGTGCCGAAACAGGCGACGGCGACCTCGTGCAGTTCGGGGTCGGTCAGCCCGGACCGGGCCGCGTCGAGCCACAGCGGGTTGTGCGGGGCGGGCAGCCCCAGGGCGCGTTCGGCCAGCGGCTTCACGGTGCGGTAGGCCAGCTCGGCGGCCTCCGGGTCGTCGAAGAGGGCGGTCGTCACGGCGAGCGGCACGATCCACCCGTCGTCCCCGGGCTGCGCGTCGATCATGCGCAGCTCCAGATGGCCACGGGGTCTGACCGGCGGGAAGAGTGTCGTGAGGTGGTAGTCGAGGTCATTGCGGGTCGGCTGCCGCGGCACCCCGGACCTGATCCACTCGCGGAAGGTCAGGCCCTGCGGCACGTCCCACGGGCCGTCCCGTCGTACGCACATCACCGGAGCGTCCAGCACATGCCGGGCCCAGGCGCCGCGGGGCTCGCCGTCCAGGGCGGGGGCCCCGGCGCGGCCCGCGCCGATCTCCATCCACAGCAGCTGCCGGGTGGAGCGCCAGCCGGTGGGGCTGCCGTCGAGTGCGGGGGAGTTGGCGAAGGCGGCCACCAGCACCGGGCCCAGCGTGTGCGCGAGCCACCAGCGCCGCCCGTGCCCGAGCGGGCCGGGCTCCTCGTACCCGGCGTCGAGGCACACCTGCACGGACGCCGAGGTGCACATCATGGCGCGGCCGGCCGGGCCCGTGCGGTCGAGGCAGGCCTCCATGGCGTCGTAGCGGGCTTCGCGCAGGTACCGGCGGGGAGAGTGCCAGGGATCGGTACCGAGGCCGACGATCGCGAGATCGTGCTCGCGCAGTACCGCGCGGACGGCGTCGAGGTCGGCCGAGACGGTGCCGATGCACTCCATCAGCGAGGCGGCCGGGGGCGAGCTCAGCTCCAGCTGGCCGCCGGGTTCGACGGTGAGCGGCGAGCTCAGGGGCACGGTCCGCAGTGCGGCGTACGCCGCTTCGAGCCGTTCGGGTGTCACGGGGAGCTGCGGCAGATGCAGCTCGTGGACGAGCCATTCCACTTCCACGCCCACGCTGCGGGGTGGTCCCGTCTTGAAACAGATGCCGCTGACCAGGTCCTCCACCCCGGTCTCCGTGACGGCGGCCGGGGCCTCCGTACAGTCGCTACAGTCACTTACCGAATCGGACATGTCGGGATCCTCCTGAGATTCCACCATGCCACCGGCCCGGATTTCGTGGGCCGGGTCGGCATCACCCGTCCCACCCAAGACCCTCGTGTCGCTTCGCACAAGGGTGCGCAGTGGCACGTTCCGGGTCGGTAATCCGCGCGTTCCGGGCGTTTCCAAGGGCTTTCCCGGTCGTTCCCGCGGTCGGGAAACTCTGTTGCACCGCATCACCAGCATCACCCACGATGCGTTCATGAGCACGACGGGGGAGACACGGGGGATCGGAGAGGTCGCGCGGTGCGCGGTCATGGCGCTCACGGGGGTGGCGCCATGAGCGCGCGCCTGCGGGGCATCGCGCAGGAGACCGAGCGTGTCGTGGCGGCGGGCGGCTATCGCGCGGCGGACGGGCGCGAGGTGTCCCTCGTGGCGGCGATCGAGGCCGCCCGCAAGGGCACGCGGATGGTCGGGCCGGACCCGGTGCCGGTGCCGGACGCTCCCGCGGTGGACACGTCGGTCGAGGTCACGGGTGAGAGCAGCTTCGAGGCCGCCCGCCGGCTCGCCGCGCAGCCGGTCGCCGTCCTCAACTTCGCCTCCGCGCGCAACCCCGGGGGCGGCTACCTGAACGGCGCGCAGGCCCAGGAGGAGGCCCTCTGCCGCGCCTCCGCGCTCTACACGTGCCTGCTTCGGGCCCCGGAGTTCTACGACCACCACCGTGCCCACCGTGACCCGTTCTACACGGACCGCGTCATCCACTCACCGGCCGTGCCCGTCTTCCGGGACGACCGCGGCCGACTGCTGGACGAGCCGTACACGGCCGGATTCCTGACCGCGGCGGCACCGAACGCCGGGGTGGTCCTGCGTACGGCGCCGGAACGCGCACCCGAGCTGCCCCATGCCCTCGCGGTCCGCGCCGAACGGGTGCTGGAGACGGCCGCGGCCCACGGCTACCGGCGGCTCGTGCTGGGCGCCTGGGGCTGCGGGGTGTTCCGGAACGACCCGGCGCAGGTGGCGGGCGCCTTCCAGGCGCTGCTGGGCCCCGGCGGGCGGTTCGCCGCGGCCTTCGAGCACGTGGTGTTCGGAGTGCTGGACCGCACGCGGGGGAGCGTGGTGCGGGGCGCCTTCGAGCAGGCGTTTCAGGTCCAGCCGTAGCGTTCGTGCAGCCGGTGCCTGACCAGGTTGAACCGCATCCGGTCCAGCGCGCACGCCTCCCGGCGCATGCCCTCCTCGTGCAGCCGCAGCACGCGGTCCACGTCCACCCATGAGTCCCGGCCGGACCGGTCCCAGGGCCCGCTCCCGATCGGCACCCACTCGCGGTCCCCGTCGTGCCGCTTGCTGGACAGCTGGACGGCCAGGAAGGTCCCGGCCCCCTCCCGGGCGACCACGAGCACCGGGCGGTCCTTGCCGCGCCCGTCGTTCTCCTCGAAGGGAACCCACGTCCAGACGATCTCCCCGGGATCCGGGTCGCCGTCGTGCGCGGGCGAGTACTCGGTGCGCACCCGGCCGACCGCGCGCGGGTCGGCCTCGGTGGTGGCGGTGGGGCCGTGGCGGCCGGGGAGGTTCTCGTCGATAAACGCGGTCACGAGGGCACCTTAAGGGACTTGATACGCGGGAACGCCCCGAGGCCGTGTCGGCTCGGGGCGTCCTGTGCGAGGGGATGTGGTGCCGAAATGGTCACGCGGTCAGTTCTCGTCGGTCTTGTCCGGTGCGATAATGGCGTCGAGCTTCTCGGCGATCAACAGCGCCACGGCGATGCCGGCGAGGGTGCCGAGGCTCGAAGACTGTCCCCAGGTTTCCATCAGGTGTTCGATCGTCGAACGGGTGGTTGCGCCACCGGTCGCGGAGATTCCCACGATGGTGAGGGAACGCAGGGACAGACGCATGTGCTTCATGGTTTCCTCCGGGTGTCGTGCTTTCGGCGTCCACGATCAACCCGTGTCCTACGAAACTTTCCTGCCGGGCGAACACCGCATCGTGGTATGCCCCAGACCTGGGGGGATCGTTGACTGTTCGCCGGCTGCCGGCGAACACCGGGCCGTCGGCGACCGCCCAGCCGTAGGGGACGAGGGAGAGAAATGACGAACCAGCGCCGTCAGGTGCTGTACGGGGCCGCACAGGACCTGTTCGACCTGCTGACCAAGCTGCGGGCGGACAAGCCGTCGCTGTCCCTCCGTCAGATCGCCGCCAGGACCGGTATGTCGGCGGGCTACCTGAGCGAGATCCTCGCGGGCAGGAAGACTCCGAAGCCGGACAAGGCGGAGCGGCTGGCCCTGACGCTGGGCGCGAATGCCCGAGAGACTGGTGCGGCACGCCATCTCGCGGAACGGGCACAACTGGAGCCGGCACAGCCGGTGGCCGAACCGGACGCCCCCTACCGGCTGCAGTCCATGACATCGGGGGCCGCCCCGCCCCCATCAGGTACCTCACCGAGCCGTTTGCTGTCCACGGCCGGCGCGGTCGTCCCGTTCTTCGGTCGTGATGCGGAACTGCTGACGCTCACCGAGTGGCGCGACGACCCGGACTGCGCCACCGGAGCCCTGCTGGTCCACGGCAGCGGTGGCCAGGGCAAGACGAGGCTCTCCCAGAAGTTCGCCGCACAGTGCCCGGGATGGGCTGTGGTGCAGGCCCGGCACCGGACGGAGCCGGCTCCCCGAGTCCGGCAGGTGTCCCGCAGCCGCCTGTCTTCGGCCACCGGTGTCCTAGTCGTCGTGGACTACGCGGAACGCTGGCCCGCAGAGGACCTCCTTGTCCTGGCCCAGGATCAGCGGCTGCACGGCGGTGGCCCGCTGCGCCTGCTTCTGATCGCCCGCCCCGCTGGTGCCTGGTGGGAGGTCACTCGAACACGCCTGCGCAGACTGGGCCTGACGGTGGGTCAGATGGAACTGCCGCCCCTTGCCCTGAGCCCGGAGCAACGGCGGGAGGCGTTCATCGCCGCTCGCGACGCTTTCGCCGCCGAACTCGGCGTCGAGGCGACTCCCGTCGATGTTCCCGCGCACGTGGGGGGTGAGACGTTCGCCCACGCGCTGAGCCTACACATGGCCGCACTCGTCGCGGTCGACGCGCACGCGCGGGGCGAGCGGTCCCCAGCCGATCCGCTCGCCCTGTCGGCGTACCTTCTGGACCGCGAGCGGGACTACTGGCACAGCATGCACGAAAAGCCCGGACACCCCCTGCGCACCCCTCCGGCGAAGTTCGCCAGGGCCGTGTTCACGGCGACTGCCTGCGGGCCACGCACATATGACGACGGACTTGTGCTTCTGCGCGCCGCGGGAGTCTCCGACCAGGGCACCGAGGTGTTGGACGACCACTCGGTGGTCTATCCGCCGCCCGACGACGGTAGCGTCCTCGCACCGCTCGCTCCGGACCGCTTGGGCGAGGACTTCCTGGCTCTGCAGACGCCCGGACACGGCCTGCCCGAATACCGAGGCGATCCGTGGGCGGCTACGGCCGTCGAACGCCTGCTGCTGGGCGCCGCATCCGAAGCAGTGCGGCCGCCGCACCCCGCCCGCCGTGCGATCACCGTGCTGATCGAAGCGGCGCACCGCTGGCCGCACCTCGTGCACACCCACCTCAATCCCGTCCTGAGACAGGCCCCGCACCTGCTGCTCATGGCGGGCAACGCCGCCATGATCCGCTTCGCGGACCTCCAGGACATCGACATGAGTGTCTGCGAGGCGGTGGAGGACCTCCTCATGTCCCAGCGGCACATCGGCTTGGACAGCGGGATTGCCGCTCTCGTACGGGCCCTGACCGAATGGCGCACGGCGGAATCCCCCGATGTCACGAACAGGGCGCACCAGATGATCAACCTGGGATGGCGGCTGGCGATGGCGGGCCGGTTCCAGGAGGCGCTCTCGGCGACGGAGCAGGCTGTCGACCTGCTGCGCTCTTTGCCCGCGGATGCCCACGCTGACCAGGCCCCGGCCCTCGCCGCGTCGCTGCGCAATTTGGGCGTCTGGCTGGCAAACGTCGGCAGGGACGAGGAGGCGCTGCGTACCTGCCGCGAGGCGAGCGAGGTGTTCGGACGACTCGCGGCATCCGACTTCGACCGCTACCAGGGCGACTACGCGACGGCGCTGAGCAACGAGGCGCTGCGGCTGTCCCGGCTCGGGCGGCATGACGCGGCGATCGACACCGCTCGGCGCGCCGTCGATCTCCACCGCGAGTACACGGAACACCACGCCCTCCATGCGCCCTATTTCGCTTCCGGGCTGAACAATCTGGCGGGAATGTTGCGGGAAAGGGACGTCGCGCAGGCAGTGCGTCTGGCGGTGGAGGCGGTCGAGGTCGCCAGGAATGCGGCGCTGCTCCAGCCGGCCGCACACACGCCCACGCTTGCCGCGGCCCTGAACACGGCGTCGGGAGTGCTGACGGAGGCGGGCCGACACGATGACGCCGTGGCGTCCGCAGAGGAGGCGGTGGCCCTCTACAAGCTGTCGGCCGCAGCCAATCCTGATGCTTTCGGCCTCAAGCTCGTCACCGCGCTGGGCAACATGAACGCTGCCCTGGGACTCGCCGGACGCACGGACGAGGCGCTGTCCGCAGTGGCGGAAGCGGTTGCCACGTGTCGGCAGGTACTGGACGCGAACCCCAGCGCCTATGACGCGCAGGTCAGCCTTCCGCATCTCCTGTACCGGCTCGCCCGCTGCCACGCCGAGGCAGGCCACACCGACGCCGGGCTCGATGCGGCCATGGAGGCGGCGCGACTGACGCTGGACGAAGAAGGGCCGGACCTCCTGGAGCAGGCGGTGCCGTTGGCCCAGCTCCTCGGCTCCCTCGCCGCCAAGACCGCGACCCAAGGCCACTCGGAGGAGGCACTTCCAGCGAATGTCGCACGCGCTGAGATCCTGCGTCGCCTGGCCGCGCATGATCCCGCGGCACACGAGGCCGAGTTCGCCGTCGCCCTGGTCAATCTCGGGGCCCGTTCGGTGAATCTGGGTGATACGGACGCCGCGATCCGGGTCTTCGACGAGGCCGCCCAGATCCGGCGTCGCCTTTACGACGCCGACCCTGCCACGCACCGTGCGACGCTGCGGTCGGTGCTGTACAACCTGGCGGCGACGTACGCCCACGCCGAGCGCTGGACGGAGACCGTCGAGGCGGCGGCCACAGCATTGGGCCTTGGGGCCGACGGCCTTGCGGACGACGACCTCGGCTTCTCGTTCGTCCATCTCCTGGCGACCGCGTATGCGGCTCTGTTCGAGGAGTCCGGCCAGGAGACTGCCATGCGAGCTCTGGAACTGGCCGCCCCGCTGATCGAAGCTTGTGCAGCCCGCGACGAGGACCGCTTCATGGGAAGTTACCTAGGGATTCTGAGCGCGCTCATGGTCGCCCGGTGGCGTGCGGGGGACCGTGAAGCGGCCCTGGACGCAGGAGCAAGGGCCGTGGAGTTCCATCGCAAGTGGAGAGAGTCCTCGGCCCCTGTGGACACGAGGTTGGCGGCCACCACCCTCCTCGGCTACGGCGTCAGGCTGCGCGAGATGAACCGGAACACGGAAGCCGTGCTCGTGCTGCGGGAGGCGGTCGCCGCCTTCCGAGAGTACGGCCAAGGCGACGCCGGCGAGGCCGAATCGCGGCTCGCCGACGCGCTCCACGAGCTGGCCAAGGCTGAGATCTCGACCGATTCCGACGTGAGCGCAACGCTGCAACAGTTGACGGAGGCCATGGAGATCCGCATGAGGCTCGTGCCGCAGGCGCCCGACGAGCACGTTCCCGAGTTGGCTGCGTTGGTCCGCACTGCCGCGGACGCCGCGGACAACGCCGGGCTGCACGAACTCGCCGAGGAGTTCCGAGCTCAACTGTCCGACACTCTCGGTATGGAGGGCTGAGCGGGGCTCCCCCAAGTACACGGCGGTGCGCCCCGAGTCGGGGAGCACCGCCGTCGTACGAACGTCAGAACCCGGACTGCCTAGCTCGATTCCGTGTCCACCGGCACCTTTTGCGCGGGCGGAGTCCCGGCCCCGTTCAGCGCCGAAGTCCCGTTCGTGCTCTGCCCGTTCTGGTTCATCGACGCGAGCAGCTGACGGGCCAGGCCCAGGCCCGTGCCACCCATCGTGAGCGCCTTCGCGAACAACTCCGCCATGCCGTCGGCGCCGTTGAGCAGCACCATGTTGTCGACGTTGCCGAAGGCGGACGCACCCGCCCGGACGATCTCCGGCCACTTCTCGGCGAGTTGCTGGGCGACGACGGCCTCCTGGTTCTCGGCGAGGGCGGCGGCACGGGCTTTGATGGCCTCCGCCTCGGCCAGACCCTGTGCCTTCGCCGCCTCCGCCTCCGCCAGGCCCTTGGCCTGGGCGGCAGCCGCCTCGGCCTCGCCTGTCGCCCGGGTCGCCGCGGCGGTCGCCGCACCACGGGCCTGCGTCGCCTCGGCCTCGGCGCCCGCGGCCGTCTTGACCCGGGTCGCCTCGGCCGCCGCCGCGAGCTCCGTCTCCTTCGCCTTGGCCTGTGCCGCCGAGATCCGCGCGTCGCGCTCGGCCTCGGCCAGCGTGCGCTTCTCGTAGGCCATCGCGTCCGCGGGCTTGCGGACGTCCGCCTGGAGCTGCTGTTCGCGCCGGTGCGCCTCCAGTTCGGCGACCCGGGTCTCCTGGACGACGACCTCCTGGCGGGACGCGGCCGCGGCGAGCGGACCGGCCTGCTGTGCCTTGGCCGCCGCCTTGTCGCGCTCGGCCTGATATCCCGCCTGCAGGATCTCGCTGTCCCGGGTGGCCTCCGCCATCCGCGCGAACGACTGCTGCTCGGCCTCGGTTGCGAGACGGTTCGCCTCCGCCTGCGCGATCCGCGCGTCCCGCTGCACCGCCGCAGCGTGCGGGGCGGCCAGATTGCGGATGTAGCCGGTCGGGTCCTCGATCTCGTGGATCTGCAGCGAGTCCACGATCAGGCCCAGCTTCTCCATTTCCGTGCCGCACGCGGCACGCGTCTGCCCGGTGAGCTTCTCCCGGTCCCGGATCATGTCCTCGACCGTCAACCCGCCCACGATGGACCGCAGATGACCGGCGAAGACGTTGTGCACCCGCTCCGACATCAGCTTCTGCTGGTCGAGGAAGCGACGGGCCGCGTTGGCGATCGACACGAAGTCGTCGCCCACCTTGAAGATGACCACGCCCCGCACCTTGAGCGGAATGCCCTGGTGGGTCACGCAGTCCACATGCAGTTCGGTCTCGTTCAGGTCGAGCGACAGCTTGCGCACCACCTGCACACCGGGCAGCACGA
The DNA here is from genome assembly GCF_040782645.1 of Streptomyces sp. HUAS ZL42. Lineage (GTDB taxonomy): Bacteria > Actinomycetota > Actinomycetes > Streptomycetales > Streptomycetaceae > Streptomyces. The sequence goes on along the minus strand of NZ_CP160403.1, from coordinate 1,472,015 downwards.
GCGTGCCGCGCCCAGTGACGATGCGGAATCCCATGCCCTCCTCGAGGCCCTCCGTACGGTGCTTGGAGCCGGAGATGACCAGTGCCTCGTTGGGTTCGGCGACCCGCCACATCATCTTGAACAGACCGATCAGAACGAGGACGGCGACGACCGCCGCCCCCGCAACGACGCCGACAACCATCGGCATACGCCCCCTTTGCATGGTGCCCTTTCGGCACCGAACGAAGGGAGTGTGCTCCTGCGCAGGCCCGGGGTGAAGACGCTTACGGAACCTTGTCGAAGTCTTGACGCGACGCCTCTCACCTGGGAAGAGGCCGGCTCACCTGTGGCGGGCCGCGGCGCTCAACCCTCGTACGCGGCAGTGACGTAGACCGTCCTGGGCGGCTGGTACTCCACGACCATCACCACCGTGCCCCGCTCGATCCGGTCCGTCCCGGAGGCCGGGTAGGCCAGGAAGTGCTCGGCCCCGCCGCGCACCCGGACGATCACCTCGCCGACCAGCCCGGGCCCGATCGTCCCGGTGACCCGCCCCATGAGCCCGACCATCGACGCATCGTCCATGGTCACAGGGTAGGGGCGGAACGCCGTCACACGGCCGGTGTTTGCGCGACGGCCGGCTCCGGCGGCCAGATCTCGTGCCAGCGCAGGTCCGCCTCCAGCTGCGCGGCGAGCGACACCAGCAGCGGCTCGCTGTTCGCCGGACCCAGGAGCTGCGCCCCGACGGGCAGACCGCCGGAGACGAAACCAGCCGGGACGTTGACGCCCGGCCAGCCGAGGACGTTCCACGGCCAGGCGTAGGGGCACGCCGCGATCATCGCGCGGTCGGTGGCCAGACCGCTCAGGTTCAGCATCGAGCCGATGCGCGGTGGGGGAGCGGCCGTGGTCGGCGCGAGGATCACGTCGTACGACGTGAAGAACCCGCCGATACGACGGTGCAGTACCGCCTCCGCGCGCCGCGCCGCCCGCAGCGGGGCCCCGCCGAGGAGGCGCCCCAGGCGGGCGGCGTCACGGGTGCGCCGGTCGAGGAGCGAGGGGAAGGGCGCCTCCGCGACCCATTCGGAGAGCCCGACCGTCGCCCGCGGCACGAAGGTCAGTCCGATCTGCCCGTACGGCGGGTCGGCCTCCTCGACGGTGTGCCCCAACGCGGCCAGTTTCTCGGCGAGTTCGACGACCCGGGACCGTACCTCCGGCTGGAGCCGTGCGGGGACGGCGGTGAACGGTGGCTTCAGGGAGAGCGCGATGCGCAGCCTGCCGGGATCGCGGCCCACCGCCTCCGAGACGTCGACGGCCGGCGGGCGGTGCGGGTCGCGCTCGTGGTTGCCGCTCGCCGCGTCCAGCAGCAGGGCCGCGTCCGAGACCGTGCGTGCCAGCGTTCCGTTGACCGTGATTCCCTGGAAGGACTCGCCGCGCGGCCAGGTGGAGATGCGGCCGCGCTGCGGCTTGATGCCGATCAGATGGGTCCAGGAGGCGGGGATCCGCACCGATCCGGCGCCGTCCGAGCCGAGCGCGGCGGGCACCAGACCGGCGGCCACCGCGGCCGCCGAACCCCCCGACGAGCCGCCCGGCGTGTGCCCCGCGCTCCACGGATTGCGGGTCGCGCCGAAGGCCGGCCCCTCGGTGAAGGGCCACTGCCCGAGCTCGCAGGTGTTGGTCTTGCCGACGATGACGGCTCCGGCCGCGCGTAGCCGCCGTACCGCCTCGCCGTCCGCGGCGACCGAGGGGTGCGCGCCCTGACAGCCGAACGCGGTCGGCTCGCCCGCCACGTCCATGTCGTCCTTGACGGCCACGGGCACGCCCAGCAGCGGCCGTTGTGTTCCGGCGGCCAGTTCGCGGTCCGCCGCCTCGGCCTCGGCGAGCGCCGCCTCCGTCCGCACGACCCGGAAGGCGTTGAGGGTGCCCTGCGACGCCTCGATCCGTGCGAGGGCCTCCTCGACGAGCGCGCGGGACGACACCTCTCCGTCGGCCAGCGCTTGGGCGGTCTCCGCCAGGCCTGCGGCACGGTCGAGGGTCATACGGCACCTCCGGGACGACGCTGTCTACCGAACGGTAACCTCTGGCGGGCGGCGGCGGAACGTCCTTCGCCCGAGAGAGGGCTTTCCTCGTCCGAGAGAGGGCTTTCCCCCTGCGGCAGAGATCTTTTTCCTACGGGAGCGTGTCATCCCGGCCGCCACAGGTTTCCCACAGGGCAAACCCCGTCCTGCGCAAAGCATTGACGCCCCCGGACCTCACCCCTACCTTCTGATCGACTTTCCGAACCTAGTTCGGTATATCGAACTCGCGAGTCGCAGGGAGACTCCTGAGTCCAAGGGAGAGCCGCCCGTGTCCACACGTCCCCCGACGCCGTCCCGCCGTACGCTGCTGCGCGCGATGGCCGTCCTGCCCGCCTCGGCCGTCCTGCTGGGCGAAGCACCCGGCCTGCTCGGCAGCGCGTTCGCCGCGGCCCCGCCGAGCGGTTCCGCCACCCGCTACACGATCGTGCCGTTCCTCAACAGCAACGACGGCACGGTCAACGTCTACCAGTCCGACGACGCCACCGACTTCCGGCTGGTGAAGTCCTCCGCCTACACGCCGCCGAGCAACCGCATTCGCGACGCGAGCGCCTTCAAGCACACCGACGGTTACTACTACATCACCTACACCACCCACACCTGGCAGGACGTCAGCACGACGATCGGCTTCGCGCGCAGCGCCGACCGGGTCAACTGGACGTTCCTGTACGACTACACGGTCCCGATCAGCAACCTCTCCCGCGCCTGGGCGCCGGAGTGGTTCGTCGACAGCGACGGCAGCGTCAACATCATCGTGTCCTGCTCGGTGACCAGCGACCAGTGGATCTTCACGCCGTACCTGCTGAAGGCGACGAACTCCTCGCTCACGGCGTGGAGTTCACCTGTCGCCCTGTCCGGCATAGGGCCGAACCACATCGACACGTTCATCGTGAAGATCGGCTCGACCTACCACGCCTTCACGAAGAACGAGACGACGAAGTACATCGAGTACGGCACCGCGTCGAACCTCACCGGCCCCTACACGATCACCAAGACCGGCAACTGGGCCGGCTGGGGCAGCTACCGCGAGGGCCCGGCACTGGTGCAGCTCGACAACGGCGGCTGGCGGCTCTTCTTCGACGGCTACGGCGACGGCAACTACTACTACAGCGACAGCTACGACACGTTCGCCACCTGGAGCGCCCCGAAGGCACTGCCGTCGATCTCGGGCACCGCACGCCACTTCACCGTCATCAAGGAGACGGTCTCCGGCGGCGTGAGCCTCGCGAAGAACGTGACCCGTTCCTTCCAGTCCGCCAACTACACCACCCGCTACTGGCAGGAGCAGTCCTCCCTCCTCAACCTCCCCGTGGTGACCGGCTCCAGCACGAGCGCGGAGAAGCAGGCGTCCACCTTCACGGTCGTGGCCGGCCTCGCCGACTCGGGCGGCTACTCGTTCCGTGACGCGGCCGGCAACTACCTGCGGCACTACGGCTTCCGGGGCCGCTTCGACGCGAACGACGGCACGACGACCTTCGCCAAGGACGCGACGTTCATCGCCAGAACGGGCACGGCAGCGGGCTCGATCCGCTTCGAGTCGTACAACTACCCCGGCTACTACCTGCGCCACTACGACTACCAACTCCGAGTGGACCCGGCGGACGGGACGGATCTGTTCCGGCAGGACAGTTCGTTCGTGCCGGTGACGGCCTGGGCCTGAGCTGCACCCTTGCTGACCTGGGAAGTTGCGCCGACGGCTGCGGAACGCATCCCTCCACTTCCCTGCAATTCCCGGGAGTTCCCGGCCAACTGTGCAATAGATGCGCAATGATCTTGCTGGCTGGGCTGTATCGCTCAGCGGGCAGCGCACGTTGGACCGACGAGTCCGCCAAGTTCCCAGTGCCGCAGGTAAGGGCCGGATGAGGCGGCGGCTCGAAGAGGCGGCGGGACTCGCTGTCGGCCGACGTGCAGTGGGTCTCGAAGTGTGGTTGCGGCCCCTGTGTGCGCTCGTCGTCGCAGGGGCCGCCGCCTGCGATTCGTACGTGCATCAGCGGGAGTTCGCTCTGCAAGGCGGAGCGGACACGGTGAGTGCTTTGTTGTGGCCCCTGTCGGTGGACGGCCTCTTGCTCCTTGCCACCCGCCGAGCTCGATCGGCCATCTGGTTGGCCTTCTTGCTGGGAGTTGCCGTCTCCCTCGCCGCGAACCCTCACCTGGGCCGTGACCGATCCCAAGATCGACGACCGGCAGGTGCCGGCCGCCCTGATCGGCAACGAACCACATCTGGCCGCCGCCCGGCCGGGCCGGCTGATCCTGGCGGACAAGGGCCACATTGCTACCGAACTCGACCGCTTCCTCGCCGCCCGCGGCGTCAGCCTGCTGCGGTCCTCCTACCGCAACCGCGGCATCCCGCACCCGGCGGAGCCCCTGCCCTTCCGCGATGGCACCAGCACCCGCCCCCGAGACCCGAACGACCCCGCCACCAGGACATATACCCAACAAAAGAGGAACCCGGCACTAGCGGGCCAGGTTCAACCACCAAGGCGCGCTGACACCCGATCCACGGAGAGGGCCCGCATGCTCCATACGTCTGGGTGCGAAATCCGTCGTGCAGTAAGCCCGCCAGGTCAACTTTTCGTCAGTCAGAACCGGTTAGACAACCGAATTAGGGGTTTCCCCAATGCTAGGGCGGAGGGGCGGTTGCCAGGATCGTGTCGTCCGAGAAGGAACGACCAGGGAGTGAATCTATGGACACCGAACTCGAGTCGCTGCAGATGCTGATCGAGCCGACCGCCGCCGGCCCGGAACCCGACAAGGCCTGTGGCTTCACCATCGGTTGCGTCATCACCATCTCGTGGACCACCGAACAGTGGTAAAGGTCCTGCCCTCCGTGTAGATCCGTGGGGCCGTGTTCCCCGCTCGGCCCCACGGGCATCCGCCGGTTCCCGCAAGTCCCAGCGGACCGCGCCCACGCACGGCACCGGTTGCTGCCCACCTCCTGCTCACTCATGCACGTCTCATCCTGGAGTACTCAATGTCGGTGAACGGCCCTGGAGCCGGAGGCTCACGATTTCCGCTGCAGGCGCTGGTGCGCCTGGTCCTGGACGACGAGGGCGTGCAGGACTGGGGGCTGGCCGAGGGCGACTTCTGGTGCCGGGTGGGCCCGGTGACGGAGGAGTCGAAGCGGATCCAGGGATGGAAGCTGCACCTGTCGGCGACCCCGCTGTCGGCGCCTGAGGTGCTGCACCGCGCCGCACGGGTGCTGGTGCGCAAGGGGTGCTCGTTCAAGTTCGCCGCGCGGGCGGAGTACGTCGAGGAACTGACCAGCATGCGCTCCGACCGGGCTCAGTGCGGCAAGTTCATCACCGCCTATCCGCATGACGACGACCAGTTCCGGGAGCTGGCCGAGGAACTCGACTTCGCCACGGCCGGACTGCCGGGGCCCGCGATCCAGTCGGACCGTCCGTTCCGGAAGGGCAGCATCGTGCACTACCGGTACGGCGCGTTCCTCGGTGTCCCGCATGTGACCAATGAGGGTGTGCGGCAGGTCCGGCTGGAGGCGCCCGACGGCAACGCGGTCGAGGACCGGCGCAACCCGTGGTTCTCCCCTCCGCCCTGGGCGGAGCTGCCCTTCCCCGGTGCACCTGGCCGGCCGGGCGTGGCCCCCAAGACCCCGAAGAAGGTGCTGCTGCACGACAGGTACGCCGTCCATGAGGCGATCCGGCACTCGGCGCGAGGCGGGGTGTACCGGGCGCTGGACCAGCAGACGGGCCAGGAGGTCATCGTCAAGCAGGCTCGCGCCCACGTCGGCGGCGGGTACAGCGGGCTCGACGCGCGCGACGGGCTCAGGGCCGAGGCGAAGGCACTGACCGAGCTGTCCGGACTCGGCGCGGAGCTGGTCGAGCTGTTCGACCAGGACGACCACACCTTCCTGGTGGAGACCGTGGTACCGGGCGTCACCCTGCTGGGGTGGCTGCAAGAGCGTTACTCGGAGCTGGAGGACCAGAGCCTGGGGCTCTCCTGCGACCTGGTGAGGGACACCGCCCGCCGGCTGGCCGCTCTGCTCGGCGACATCCACGGCCGGGGCCTGGTGTACCGCGACTTCACTCCCAACAACGTGATGGTGACGCCGGACGGCCAACTGCGCCTGATCGACCCGGAGTTCCTCGGCAAGCCTGGAGTGTGGGACCACCGGGCCTACACCCCGGGGTTCGCCGCGCCCGAGTACGTGTCAGGGCCGACGTACGGCCCGGTGCCCGGGCAGAGCATGGACCTGTTCGCTCTCGGGGCGATGCTCTTCCAGATGGCGACCGGCATGAACCCGGCGCTGCCGCCCGACCAGCCTGCGGACCAACGCACCGCGCTGGAACGGCTCGACGGCCTGCTTGCCCTGTTCACGCACCGCGGCGCCGCGGCGGCGTTGCTGGCACCGGCCATCCGCGGGCTGTGCGCGCAGGACCCCGAACAGCGCTGGTCGCTGGAGCGGCTGACGGCGTATCTCGACGAGACGGAGTCTCAGCCGGAACCGGTGCGGCCGGCAGCCACCGGTCCCGCTGCGGAACCGCCGGCATCAGGCCTGGACCCGGCCCTCACCGACCGGCTCATCGACGACGGCCTCGCCCATGTGCTGTCCACCATGGCCAAGGGCGACGCCGAACGGCTCTGGGACAGCACGTCCTTCGGCGCCACCACCGACCCGTGCAACGTGCAGCACGGCGCGGCCGGCGTCCTGACCGTTCTCACCCAGGCCGACAAGGTCCTCGCCCGCGAAGACCTGTGCACCGCCATGGCCGACACGGCCGCGTGGCTCGACATCCGCGGCGATCGGCAGGCCACCACACCGCTGCCCGGTCTGTACTTCGGCAGGGCGGGCACCGCCTGGGCCGTGTACGACGCCGCCCGCCACCTGGGAGACACCGCACTGGCCGAACGCGCGGCACGGTTCGCCCTAACGCTGCCCGTCCGCTGGCCCAACCCGGATCTGTTCCACGGAGCAGCCGGAGCCGGCCTGACCCAGCTGCACTTCTGGCGGGCAACCGGTCGGCAGGAGTTCCTCGACCGTGCCGCGGACTGCGCCGACGGTGTGCTGGCCGCAGCCCAGCACACCGACGACGGGGTGTTCTGGCCGGTTCCGTCGGACTTCGACTCCTCCCTCGCGGGCATCACCCACCTGGGATACGCCCACGGCGTCGCCGGAGTCGGCGCCTTCCTGCTGGAGGCCGCGCTGGCAACCGGCCGGGAGGACTGCCTCGACGCGGCGCGCAAGGCGGGCGAGACCCTCGCAAGCACTGCCGAGCACGGTCCGTGGGGTGCCCGCTGGCGCGTCGACCGGGCCGACGAGGACGGCACGGGAATGCTCTACCACCTGTGCAGCGGCGCCTCGGGCGTGGGCACCTTCCTGATCCGGCTGTGGCGTGCGACCGATGACCCGGTGATGCGCGAACTGGCGGAGGACGCGGCCAAGGCCGTCCGCCACGCCCACTTGTCCTCGGGGACATCGATCTGCCACGGACTCGCCGGAAACGGCGACTTCCTCCTCGACATGGCCCAGCTGCTGGGCGGCCCGTACCAGCGGTGGGCCGAGGACATCGCCGCCGCCCTCCACGCACGGCACGCTCTGCACGAAGGTCGGATGCTCGTCCCGAACGAGACCGGTATGCAGGTCACCGCCGACTACGGGGTGGGGCTGGCCGGGGTGGTGGCGTTCCTGCTGCGGTTGCGTCACGGCGGAACGCGTCCCCTCATGGTCGACACCGCCTGGCCGCTTCCCGAGCAGGGTACGAGCATCATCGGGACGGCTGGCGCGCTGACATGACGCCTCGTATCGTCTCGCGCGGCGCTGTGGTGTTCTCCGCAGGCGCACTGCGCGCCGCGTGCCTGTGCAAGGACGACCGGGGCGTCGGCCATCTGGAAGTCTGGGAGCTCGCTGACGACGGTCCCCGGCGGACCCTGCGCGTCCCGCTCACCCATGACATGGAAATGCCTCAGGCCGTGGTGCTCGACGACGGCCGGGTGCTGCTCTCCTGGCATGGACTCGGCGGCGCCCAGCACTATGAGCTTCTCGGCGAAGACGGCCGACGGCTGGCGCTGCGGACCAGCGAAACGCCGCTTCGGCTGGTGCCGGGGCTGTCCCGGAACGACTGGATCGCCACGGCGATCGCCACCGAGGCAGACGGCTCTTCGACGTTCTACCGGGTGGATGCGGACGTGTCGCCCACAGAGGTGGCGCGCGTGCCCGGCCGCATCGGAGGGGTGGCCGTCACCGGCGGCCTGCTGATCGTCACCGCCGTCCTCGACGGCACGCCGACCCCCCTGGTCATCGATCCGGATCCGCCGGAAGACCGCAGGAACCGCCTGCTCGCCGAGTTGCCGCCCGCCAGGGCCTGTCATGTCGTACTCGCCGGCGCGGACCAGGTCCTTGTCGCGGCCGACACCGAGGCGGGGATGCGGCTGGGGCTGGCCCGCACCTCCGGCTGCGCAGGCATACGTCTCCTTGACGGCCCTCGCGTCCAGGACGGTGTCATGAGCCCGGTAGCGCTCGATCCCGAAGGGACGGCGACGGCCACGGTGGTGACCCGTGGAGCACGGTCGGAACTCGTCCTGTACGACATCGAGTCGGACACGGTCCAGCACGTCGACATGCCCCCGGGGCAGCTGGACCCCGTGGCGGCGTGGACCAGCCGCGGACTGTGGCTGCCGTTCTCCTCACCGACCCGGCCCACCGCCTTCGGCTGGGTTCCGCCCGGTGGCCGGGAGCTCCTGCCCTGGCAGCCGGAGGACCCCACCGGGGTGGTGTGGACGCCCGGGCGACTGGAGACCTTCCATGGCCCGGCGGGTCCGATCGAGGCCGTCGTGTACGGCCCGGACTGGCGGACCAGCCGCCGCGTGGTGATCGCCCTGCACGGCGGTCCGAACCGGCACTGGACGCTCGGCTTCGATCCGCTGCTGCAGAAGCTCGCCGCCGCCGGCCTGGCCGTGATCGCACCCAACCAGCGCGGCAGCACCGGATACGGAAAGGCCCACGAGGACGCCATCCGGGACGCCTGGGGCGGCCCCGACCTCGCCGACATCCGCGCCCTTCGCGACACCATAGGCACGGTCCGGGCACCGGACGCCGACCGCCCTGCGGTCTACGGCATCAGCTACGGGGCCTTCCTGGCCCTTCTCGCGGCAGCCGCCGATCCCGACGGCTGGTCGGCCTGCGTGGCGGTCGCCCCGTTCCGCTCGGCCGCCAAGCTGTACGAGGAGGCGTACCAGCCGACACGCAACCTGATCGACCGGCTGCGCGGCCACGGTGAGGTGGACGACGGCCTCGGACCGCGCGACCTGGACCTGCTGGTGCCGCGTATCCGGGCGAGGGTGCTCATCGCCCACGGTCGGCTCGACGAGACCATTCCCGTCTCCCAGTCCCGGGCACTGGTGCACCGGCTGATCGACGCGGGCCATGGCGACATCACCTACCGCGAACCCGCCAACCGCGGCCACATGACGTTCGGCATGCACGAGGGCGACCCGCTGGGACCCGAGATCACAGGCTTCCTGGCACGGCCTGACCACCTCCGGGCGGAACCCTCCGCTTCGGCGCGCGGGCACGACGGCCGCGCCGGGACCACGGTCGTGAACGGCGACTGCGACCAAACCACCGAGAGAGGAGGTGAAACACATGGACATGGAGTTCGAGATCGACGCTCTGCAGCTCTTCCAGGGCGATGAGGCTTCCCTTGCCTATGAAGACCCGACCAAGGGGATGTGCACGTTCAGCTGCAACATCGCTTCCTGCAAGGTGAGCTGCGCCCTTTCCTGCCTCGTCACCAGCTGAGCCGGTGACAGATGAACTGGTTCCCCGAGAGGAGGTGAAACATGGATATCGAATACAGCATCGAGGCGCTGCAGCTTTTCAAGGGCGATGAGGCGGCGCTGTCCGGATACAGGGAGTGGGTCTGCGCGTTCAGTTGCAACGTCGTTTCCTGCGAGGTGAGTTGCGCCCTCTCGTGTCTCGTCACCAGCTGAGCCGGTGACAGATGAACTGGTTCCCCGAGAGGAGGTGAAACATGGATATCGAATACAGCATCGAGGCATTGCAGCTCCTGGACAGTCAGGAGAAGCAGCTCGCCATCAGCCCGGATGGGAAGTGCCCCACCAGCTGCCTCTTCACGTGCGTCGGCACGTGTGAAGGACTCAGCTGCAACATCAGTGCCTGGTGACCGACTGAACGGCCGGGCGTGGAGATGCTCCACGCCCGGCCGTGCTCGTGGCACCGAAAAAAGCCGCATCATCCATGGATCGGAGTCGGATTTGGCCTCCTACGGCAGCCGTGAGCTGCTGCTGAGCACAGCACAACGCATACGCGGTCCGCTGACCGCGATCGTGGTCATGATGGCGGGAAGCGCCGTGCTGACCCTGGCCACCCCGGCCCTGCTCGCGTCGGCCGTGGCGGTGGCGCTGGAGGGCGGCGACATCGTCCGCCCGGCGACACTGCTGGGGCTGGCGATCGTCGTCGGCGGACTGCTGGAGGCCGTACTCGCCCTGCTGGGCGCCTCGGCCGCGGGCCGGGCGGGCGTATGGCTGCAGACCCGTACCGTGCGGCACCTGCTGACGCTGGGATCCCGCTCGCCCCTGCCGCCGGGAGACGCCACCGCCCGGGTGGTGCAGGGTGCGCCCAGTACCGCGAACCTGCCCGTCGCGCTGGCGGGTTCGGTGGTCTCGCTGACCGCTTCGCTGGTCGCGCTGGTGCTGCTGTGGCGGATGGACTGGTGGTCGGGCCTGGCCTTCACACTGGCGTTGCCCACCGTGGTACTGATCGCTAAGCGGTTCATCGGGGGCGCGACGGCCGCGCAGGCCGAGTACCTGGAAGCACAGTCGGGCATCGCGGCCCGGCTGCTGTCCGCGCTGGGCGGGGCACGTACGATCCGGGCCGCGGGCACGGTCGGCCCGGAGAGCGAACGCGTACTGCGCCCGCTGCCCGAGCTGTCCGCGGCGGGCCGGTCGCTGTGGAGCCTCCAGCGGGGTGCGGTGTGGCAGTTGAAGCTGCTGACCCCGCTGGCCCAGGTGGTGGTCCTGACGGTCGCGGGCTTCGGTGTGTCCGCCGGACGGGTCGGCCCGGCGGAACTGCTGGCGGTCTCCGGATACCTGACGATGGCATCCGGCGCGCTGGGACAGATCGACGTCCTGCTGCAGATCGCCCAGGTACGGGCGGGCACCGGCCGGCTGGCCGAGATCCTGGCCGATCCCGCGCCGGTGAGCGGTACCCGGCAGAGCCCGCAGGACGGCCCCGGCGCGGTCCGGCTGCGCGACGTGACGGTCACCCGGGACGGCGAACCCCTGCTCGACCACCTCGACCTGGACATCCCGGCCGGAAAGTCCGTGGGGCTGGTCGGCCGTTCGGGCGCGGGCAAGAGCCTGGTGGCCTCGTTGATAGGCCGGCTGACCGACCCCGAGTCGGGCCATGTGCTCCTGGACGGAGTGCCGGTCGACGAGCTGAGCCTGGCGGAGCTGAGCCGCCGGGTCACCTACGCCTTCGACCAGCCGGCTCTGGTCGGCGGGACGGTGCACGAGGCGATCGCGTACGGCCGTGCCGAGCTGACCCGCGCCGATGTGACGGCCGCGGCTCGAGCGGCGCACGCCGACTCCTTCATCCGGCGACTGCCGGAGGGGTACGACACCCCGCTGGACCGGGCGCCGATGTCCGGCGGCGAACGCCAACGCGTAGGTCTGGCCAGGGCGTTGGTCCGCCCGGCGCGGGTATTCGTGCTCGACGACGCAACCTCGGGACTGGACACCGTCACCGAGGCGGAGGTCACCGAGGCGATCACGACGATGCTCCGGGACCGCACCCGCCTGGTCGTCGCCCACCGGGCGGCCACGGCGGCCCGCTGCGATCTCGTGGCATGGCTGGAGAACGGACGCGTCGTGGCGGTCGCGCCGCACGCCGAGCTGTGGCAGGACGGCGGCTACCGGGCGGTCTTCGCGGACGGCGGGGACACCACCCCGGCGCCCCAGGCACCACACGGGCGGGAGACGACACGTGTCTAGCATGGTGAGCGGGGACGGACTGCGACTGCTGAGGTCGGGGCTGCGAGGCAGCCGGTCGCCGATGCTCAGGATCGCGGGCTGGTCGGTACTGGAGGCCTGCCCGGCGCTGGCAGCGGGCTGGGTGACGGCGACGGCGATCGACCGGGGCTTCCTGGCCGGACGCCCCTTCGCCGGTCTGGGCTGGCTGACCCTGCTCGGCGTGCTCTACGTGGTGCGGTCGGCGGCCGAGCGAGCCATGTTTCCCCATCTGGCCGAGGTCGTCGAGCCGTTGCGCGACCACTTGGTGCGCCGACTCGTAGAGTCTGCGCTGCGGCAGGCCGCGTCCGGGAGCGGCAGCACCCCGGACGCCGCCGGAGTGGCCCGGCTGACCGGTCAGGTGGACTCCGTGCGCGGGCTGGTCGCCACGCTGCTGCGTACGGCCCGGCCACTGGCCGCCACACTGCTTGCGGCGATCATCGGGCTGGTCACGCTCAACCCCGTCGCGGCCGCGCTCGTGCTGCCCCCCATGCTGCTCGCCCTGCTCGTGCTACCCCTCACGCTGCGCGCGATGTCGCGCAGGTTCAGAGCTTCCGTCCTGGCCGAGGAATCCGTGGCCGTGCGCACCGGGCAGGTGCTCGACGCCCGGCACGACATCTTCGCGCTCGGCGCACAGGACCGTGCCGCCGGGGAGGTCGAGGAGGGGGCGCTCGGGTACGCCCGGGCCGGCGTGGCGACGGCCCGCTTGAGCGCGGTGCGGATCCTCATCGTCTTCCTCGGTGGACACCTGCCGCTGCTGGGGCTGCTCCTCGCCGGGCCGTGGCTCGTCTCGAGCGGAAGGATCAGCGCGGGCGCACTGGTCGGAGCCGTCACCTATGTGACGGGATACCTGGTGGCGGCGTTGCAGGCGCTGACCGGGTCGGTCGGCGGCCAGTGGATTCACCTGGGCACCGTTCTCACCCGGCTGGCGGAGACCACCGCAGCGCCCGGGACATCCGACGCGCCCGCCCCGGCACACGCCCCCACTCCCGAGGGCTACGAACTGAGCGTGGACCGCCTCACCTTCGGCTACGGTCCGCATGCCGAGGCCGTGCTGCACGATCTGTCGATGTCCGTTCCGGAGGACGAGCATCTGGTGATCGTCGGTTCCAGTGGCATCGGCAAGTCCACTCTGGCGGGCTTGCTGGCGGGCCTCGCAGCCCCGGACTCGGGCACCGTGCGACTCGGCGGGGCCGACGCCGCCGTACTCGACGATCGGCTCAGAAGCCGGACGATCGCGCTGGTCCCGCAGCAGGCGTACGTCTTTCATGGCACGGTCCGCGAGAACCTGACCTACCTCAACAGCGAGGTGACCGATGCCGAACTGGCCCGGGACGCTGCGTTGTTGGGCGCGAAGGCCGTGATCGACCGCCTCGGCGGCCTGGACGCCGAGATAACCGACCCGGCCACCCAGTTGTCCAGTGGGGAGGGCCAACTACTGGTACTTGTACGGGTATTTGTGTCACCGGCGAGGGTGGTCATCCTCGACGAGGCCACGTGCCACCTCGACCCGCCGGCCGAAGCACGTGCCGAGAAGGTCTTCGCCGACCGGCCCGGCACACTGATCGTCATCGCTCACCGCATCGCCTCGGCCCATCGTGCCGGGCGGGTCCTCCTGCTCGACGGCGACCGCGCGGACCTGGGCACCCATGGCGAACTCCTGGTGCGCAGCACCGGCTACGCGGACCTCGTCGGCCGCTGGCGACCCGAGGACGCAACATAGTTCGAGCCGGTCGCAGACCAGCATCAGCACGTCACCCACGCCGCGGATCTTGATCTCGGTGAGGTGCAGCCGTTGTGCGAGCAGCGCGGCCGGCCGGAGAACGCCCCGTCGAGTTCGAACGGATCATCCAGGACGCGCGAGCCCGGACCGATCAGGAAGGCCGGGCCGCATAACCAACGTCTCTACGAAACCAGGGATTGACACCGCAGCAACGCTCCCCCTCTTGTGTGGGCGGAATCGTGCCTCGCCAAGAGCTGCCATTGGCTCGCCTCAAGCCCTCCGACGCGCTGACGGGCTGCAACTGACGCGCCCCCGCCCGCGTCACGTCCTGTGCCGCCGTCCCACGGGTCCGGATGAGGGCGCGTTCGGTGACGGCCAGGGTGTGCAGACGTGGTGAGCCAGGCACTGGCGTAGCGGCCGGCATCCGCATTGGTGGGGATCTCCTCCGCAGGCCCGGTTCGGCGAAAGGCGATCGAGTGACCGCACGCGCAGCGGTGCTCGGGCGTCGCCCGTCTCAGGCTCAGGCGGGGGACTCCTGGCCGGTCTGCGGCCGCAGTGCGGTGACCAGGGCGACGCGGGAGCGTACGCCGACTTTGCGGAAGATGCGGGTGAGATGGGCCTCGACGGTCTTGGGGGAGACGACGAGCGCGCGGGCGATGTCGCTGTTCGACATGCCAAGGGTCACCATGCGGGCGATCTCCCGCTCGCGGACGGACATCTCGGGCAGTGGGCTCTCCCTCTCCCGGACCGAACGAGGCTGGTGGGCTCCCAGCCGGCGCTGGATGTCCACAGCCTCCCGGTACAGGCGGCGGGCCCCGGACGCCGCCGCGAGGTTCTTGGCCCGCTTGGCCTGCTCCAGTGCCTTGTCGTATGCCTCTCGGGAGAGGAGTGTTCTGGCGAGCAGCAGCCTTGCCTGGCACTCCATCAGGACCAGCCCGCCGGCGCTGAAGCCGACGACGGCCTCGTGCAGCGGGCCGACCGGGTCCAAGACACTGTGGGCCCGGGCGAGGGCGGCAAAACCGCGCTGCCCCGGCAGGCCCAGCAGGTCCGCGTCGGCGGTGGCGCGACGTGCCCAGTCGGCTGCCGCTCCGCGATCGCCCAGGGCCGCCGCGGCCCTGGCCCCCAGGGCGTACCAGATCGGCCGGATGCATCGGGCGGTGCCGGGATGTCGGGTGTGTTCGGTGGCGGACCGGGTCAGCTCCAGGCAGTCCACGGGCCGTTCCTGCGCGAGCCGGACATCGGCGAGCACCCCGGCGGTGACCGCCCACAGCCTGCCTCCCGCACCGAGTTCCTGGACGGCCCGTTCCGCGATGGGTGAGGCGGCGCCCGGGCCGTCCAGCAGCGAGGTCGCCCATGCCCGCAGGGCCAGGGCAAACCCGAGCAGGGCCGGCCGCTTCATCCAACGGGCGTCCTCCTCGGCGCCCTCGGCCGACCGCACCGCGTCCGTGAGTCGGCCGACGCTGACGCTGGCGTAGGCGTGGGCGAGCCGCAGGTAGGGCAGGATGAACAATTGCCCTGAGGCATGGGCGAGCCGGATACCGCGGGCCATGTGGCGCAGCGCGTCGTGATGCAGCTCGGCGAGAGCCTCGGCCCAGCCCAGCTGGGAGAGGGTGTCCAGATGCGGAGTGAGTTCCGCGTCGGCAATCGAGTCCACCAGCGCGCCGGCCTCCCGGGCTGAACGCAGCAGCACCGGGACCTCTCCCTCGAAGGCGGCGCAGTGCGTCAGGCAGACCATGGCGGCCATGCGTACCGGGTAGGGCGGGTCGACCGGGGCGGTGGTGCGATAGGGGTTCCCCGTATGCGCCGTGTCCGCTGTACGCGCCGACTCCGCTGTATGTGCCGTGTCCGCCGCACGGTTGTGCCGGTCCTCCCCGGCCGGCGCCTGCCGCAGAGCCTCCTCCGCCAGCGACCGTGACCTGGGAAACGCCCGGCGCAGCAGACTGACCGTGGCCAGTTCCAGACGCAGGGGCGCGCTCAGCGCGGCGTGATCCTCCGGCGCCAGGGGAAGCTCGGCGAGTTCGGCGAGTTCGGCCTCCAGGAGGGCCTCGGCCTCACGGTAGTTGCCGAGATGGCGCTCCATCATGGCCTGGAACGCGACGAGTTCGACGTTGTCGCGGGTACGGGGCAGCCCGGCCGGCCGTGGGATCCGCCGCAGCAGCTCCTGGCATTCGCGTAGCCGCCCGATGGTCCCCAGTGACTGCGCCAGCGACTTCATCAACGGCAGCCGCAGCCCGTCGCCGTCCCCGCGGACCAGGCTCAGCGCCGTGCTCAGCCACGACGCCGCGGCTGTGGGTTCGCTCCACCGCACCTGCTCGGAGGCCGCCATCAGCAGACGGACCGCGTCGTGGTCGCCCGTCGTGGCCGAGCGCGCGACATGCGGAGCACGCTCCACCGGACCGGCGCCGGTTTTCCGCAGAATGCGGTCGGCGCGCGCATGGGCGTCCCGGCGCCAGCTGTGCGGCGCGCGCTGGTAGACGACGGCGCGTAGCACCGGATGGCGGAGCCGGCAGCTGCGGCCATGGGTGTGGTCGGCCCGTATCAGGTCCAGGGCGATCAGACGGTCGAGGGCCTTCGCCGTCACCGTCTGGGCCCGGTCGGCCAGATACGCCAGGTGAGCGGGGTCGAACTCCTCGCCCAGCACCGTCGCGGCCCTGAGGATCTCGTGCTCCTCGGCGTCGAGCAGGGTGAGTTCACGGGCGATCGCTGTTGCCGCCACCGTGGCCGCCTCGTCCGACAGTACCCATGGGGTGGTCCCGCCGGGCGGCATCAGCGGTCCCGGCGACAGTGACAGCACCCGCATGTAGAACGGGTTGCCTCCCCCGGCTTCGTACAGCAGCCGCTGGCGGTCGGCGGTCGTCCCCGGTCCGAACAGCTCACCGGCCGCGCTGCGCGGCAGCGGGCCGAGCGCGACCCGTTCCACCCGGTAGGCGTCGTGTGGGTCCGCGAGGCTCGCCATCAGTCCCGGGGATCCCTGGCCGGGACGTACGGAGCACACGAGGATCAGCGGCGTTCTGGGACGAGGACGGCGCAGCAGATGGATCAGCAGATCGAGGGAGGCATCGTCCGCCCACTGCAGGTCGTCGAGGCAGACTGCCAGACGGCGGCGATGTCCGGCTGCCGAGAGCAACTCGGCGATCGCTTCGAGCAGTTGGTCCCGCTCCGCACCCTCGGGCCCCGGCGCCCGAGGGACGCCCGACGGACCGGCCTCCGGGAAGTGACGGAGCAGCAGAGCCCTGTCCGCCGGAGTGAGGCCACTGAAGGCGTCGGGAAAACCGAGGGCCTTGGCGACGGGTGCCGCGAAGGCCGCGAACGGGCGATGCCGGTCCGGCCCGGACGCTCTGCCCGACAGCACGGCCACCCCCGCCCGTTCGGCCTGCCCGGTCCATTCGGTCAGCAGCCCGGTCTTTCCCGCGCCTGGCTCACCGGTGATCTCCAGCAGCCAGGGCCCCGTGTGCGTCCGTACGGTGAGCGTGTGCCGCAGCCGCTCGACCTCGCGCTCACGGCCGACCAGCGGTGGTACCTCGGAGGCGGACACCTCCCGGTGCAGGGGTGCAGGTGGGGCCGCGGCGATCGGACGTGCGTGCTCCAACGGATGTCCTCATCTCCAGATCGTCGTACTGCATCTCGAGCTTTGCCGAGCCGTGAGGGGGAGACATCGGGGTAATTACGTACGCGCTTTACGCAAGTCTCGTGTCAGGCGACCGCTGATGTGGCCCAGCGCGAACATCACCTCGAAAGTGGGGTTCGTGCACTCTCATCGCCGCCGAGCGCTCTCACCGCCGGTGTCCGAGTCGCTGATCATGGTGATGCGGAGGGGACCGGGACTTTCGGCCCTATCGGCGTGAGCCGTGCCCACCAGTGAACCGAGCAGGGTCGAGACACCCAGCGCGTGGACGCCGATGATCACCGCACGCCGGGACGAGACGACAACCCGAGGGTGCGCGGGACAACCGGCCGGCAGGACAGTTCGTTCGTGCCGGTGGCAGCCTGGGCCTGATGAACCGAACCGGCGCCGGGTCTACAACGGCGCCGGGGAGGAAGCGCCGGCGATCAGCAGGCGGGGCGTGCCCGTGCCGTCCGCGGGCACGCTCCACAGGTCGCTGCTGCCGACCTTGCCGTCGGTGGGGAGGGCATAGGCGACGGTGTCGTTGTCGAGCCAGGTGGCCTGGTCGTCGACGCTGTGGCGTTCGGCGAGCGCCGTCTCGTGCAGGGTCTTCAGGTCGAGGACGTACTCGTGCCAGAGGGTGGCACCGGACAGGACCCGCTTCTTGAAGACGACTCGGGTCCCGTCGGGGGAGAGCGACGGGCACTCCACGTTCTGGATCAGGGTGGTCACCGTACGCCGGGAGAGGGAACCCCGCACCAGGTAGGTGCGGTTGGCGGTGTTGAGGGTTGCGTAGAAAGTGTCGTCGTCGGAGGCGAAGGTCACGCCCCAGAAGTTGATGTCCGAAGCGTGGTAGGGCTTGCCGTCCAGGACGATGGCGAACGTCTCCAGGCTGGGCGTCAGCCGCATGCTGCGGGTGTCCAGGATCGAGGTCCGGGTGGAGAAGTAGGCCGACGCGTAGGACTCGCCGGAGACGAAGACGGTCCAGGCGGCAAAGCGGCCACTGGGCGAGACCCGGGCCCGGCTCGGGGTGCCCGCGAGCGGGAAGGTGCGCACGGTGCGGAGGTCGGCGTCCAGGAGCAGGGCGCGGTTGCTCTGCTTGAGGACGCCGGGGTTGGACTGGAGGCAGACGCCCGTGCCGGCCGCAGCGTAGAAGCGCGCGCACTTCAGGCTTGAGGCGGTCCGCCCGGCCTCGGGATCGGCGGAGGGCACCGAGGCGACCGCGGTGCGGTGCGGGCCGGCGGCCGCGTTGATGAACGTCAGGCGGCCTTTCTGCGTGAGCGTCAACTTGCCCGCGCTGACAGCGGGGCCGCCCGACTGCGGCCGGTGCGCGCGGTCCGCGCGGGCGGCCGCGTGCAGGACCACGCCGGTTGCCAGGCCCGCGAGGAGCAGCACCGCCGTGACGAGTACGAGCAGGCGGCGGCGCAGCGGTGTCATCCGGATCCTTGTGGCTGTGGTGGTCATCGGGTTCCGCCAGCCGGTCGCAGCACCATGCCCGCGACGGCCGCGCAGCACAGCAGGCCGACCGCTGAGCCGGCCAGCGCCGGGCCGTCTCCCCACATCGTCCAGGCGGCGCCGAAGGCGAGCGAGCAGCCGAACCGGGCCAGCGCCTGGACGGTGCCGACGATGGCGAGGCCGCTGGCGCGCAGCTGCTCGGGCACGACGCCGGCGAGAGCGGCAGGGAGCACGCCGTCGGTGGCCGCGTAGAACGTGCCGTGCAGGGCGAGTACGAGAAAGGGCAGGACCGGCGTGGCCGGGGCCCACAGCAGCAGGGCGTAGCCGGTGAGCAGTCCTACGTGCCCGGTGAGGAACACGAAGTGCCGCCCGACCCGGTCGGCGAGCGCGCCGACGGGCACGGCCAGCAGCAGGAACACCGCTGCGGTGCCCAGCGGCAGCAGCGGGAACCACTGCTCGCCGATGCCCGTGCGCCGTTGCAGGAGCAGGTAGACGAAGGCGTCGCTGACGGTGGTCAGGCCGAGCAGCACGGCACAGCCGGCGAGCGCCCGCAGACGCGGCAGGCGCAGCAGCGCCAGCGCTTCGCGTACCCGGACGGGCCGCTCGGCGTCCGCCGCGCCTGCTTCGTCCGTCTGCGTGCCTTGCTGCGTGCCTTGCTGCGTGCCTTGCCGTCTGCCGGGTACGAACAGCACCAGCACGAGCACGCCGAGCACGGCGACGCACGCGCTCACACCGAACACGGCGTCGTAGCCGTCGGCCGCCGCGCTCAGGATGAGGAACGCCGCGAGCGGGCCGAGCATCGCGCCGGTGGTGTCCATCGCCCGGTGCACGCCGAAGGCCCGGCCCTGGTTCTCCAGCGGCGTGGCCAGGGAGATCATCGCGTCGCGCGGGGCGGTGCGCAGGCCTTTGCCGGTCCGTTCCAGGGTGAGGACCGCACCGAGTGCGCCGAGGCTGCTCGCGAGCAGGAGCAGCGGCTTGCACAGCGCGGACAGGCCGTAGCCGAGCCCGGCTATCAGCTTGTGGTTGCGCACCCGGTCGGCGAGGTGGCCGCCGGTGAGCTGGACCAGCGCGCTGACGCCGTTGTAGACACCGTCGAGGGTGCCGAACGCCAGCGGGCTGAAGCCGAGCGTGGTGACGATGTACAGCGGCAGGACCGCGGTGACCATCTCCGAGGAGACGTCGGTGATCAGGCTGACCGAGCCCAGGACGAGTACGACCGGGGCGACCTTTGCCCTCCTGCCGCGTCTTCGGCCCTGCTCGGTGTCCGCCCCCGGAGGTGCGGAGCGGTCGGTGAGGTACATGGTCACGGACTCCAGGTGCGGTGCATCAGTTCTGCCGGCTGCTCTCGTCCCGTAGCCAGGTGCCGAAGTCCTGAGCCCGGATGGCCTTGCGGGCTCCCCGCCGGGCGACGACCGCCGCCGCGACGAAGACTACGACACCGGGAAAGAGCCTCGGCTCCCTGCGGAGCAGGGCTTTGAGGTCTGCCTTGCTCGTGCGCGCCGAGGCTTCTTCCGGTCCCTGATGCTGTTCGACCTGGGCGGTGGAGACCGCGGCACGGATCCGCCGTTTGATCAAGTCCGGCCAGGTGCGCGGCGGGTGGACGACGACACCGGCCGCACCGACCACGAGACGTTCCTCCGGGGCGAACGCCAGGGACGCGGCCAGGTCGTCCGCCATCAGGGGCGGCAGTGCGGCGATCCGGGCGTGCCCGGCCTTGGAGACCGCGATGACTCCTCGGCCGAACAGCCCTTCGCGTACGGCAGGGAGTCGCTGCCACACCTGGTAGTAGGCACGCACCCGCCAGGCGCAGGCGGCCAGCGGGATCCGCCGCTCGGGGGCGGTGGCGAGGATGCCCGAGCTGTCGTCGTCGAGGGACTCGGTCAGCGCCCGTACGTCGGCGCCCGTGATGACGACGTCGGCATCCACGTACACACGGGGGAAGCCGCGTGCGTGATCGTCACCTGCCCGCAGGGCGGCGTGCTTTGAGGGGACGGGGATCTCGACCACCCGGACGCGCGGGCCGCGGGCGGCCGCGACCTTCGCGGTGTCATCGGTGCAGCCATTGCATACGACCACGATGTCGGTCTCGTCGTCGGAGGCATCGGCCAGCAGCGAATCGAGGAGCCGGCCGAGGACTCGCTCCTCGTTGTGAGCCGGGATCACGATGCTCGTCACCAGGGCAGTATGCAGCCGATGTCACTATTGCGATGTGTGTTTCGTCCAACTGTTCCCGTGACTGCGTCCAGTGGTCTAGATTGAGCTCCGCCGGACCGGTTTGGGTGGGGAACTTGTTCTTGACTGCACGTCACGGTACGGCTCTGTGAACGGCTTTGAACAGATCAGTAACCAGCATGCTGGGGGCATGAGGCGGTTGGGGAACCGCTGAAGCTCCCTCGCTTTCCGGTGCCGCTGTGTGGGGGCACTTCGGTCAGGGGTAGCCGCGCATGTGGTGGGGGGAGCATGACCATTGAGGTCACGCATGAGCAACTGGTTGTGGAACACAGAACTCCGGAAGCTCGCCGTAGACGTTGGGAACAGAAGTACCGGATCGTCCTGCTGGTCGCGGACGGCTTCGCGGCCGTTGCCGCGGCCTTCCTGATCCACGCGGCGTACGGCCGCTGGGCGGTGGCCCTGGTGCTGCCTCCGACGTGGATCGTGGCCATGCTGGCCCACCGCTCCTACGACCGCAGCGCCCTTGGCCTGGGGACCGAGGAGTTCCGGCGGGTGCTCCGCGGCGCCGTCGCGCTGCCGGCGCTGGCCGCGGGTGCGCACTACCTGTTCACGCGTGACTCCGGACTCTTTCATGACATGATCATGGCTGCCGTGCCGGCCACCGCGATCGCCCTTGCGGTCCGGTACACGCTGCGCCGCCGGCTGCACAGACGGTGGGCACGGGACCAGGACCGGAGCGCGACGCTCCTGGTCGGGCCGTCGCGCGGCATCGTGGAGCTGGTCGCCGTGCTGCGACGCGGCGGCGTACACGAACTGCGGGTCACCGGAGTGTGCCTGAGTGACCCGCAAAACGCTGCGGCCGTCCGCAAGTTGGGGCTGCCCTTCCTCGGCGGTGTCGGCGACATGAACGACGTCGTCCGGGCCATGGGCATCACCACGGTGGTGGCGTTGCCGGTACCCGAGTCCGACGCCTCGGTGCTGCGCAGGATGTCCTGGACGGCGGCCGTACAGGGTGTCGACTTCCTGCTGGCCCCCGTGCTGGCCGACGTGTCCGCCTCCCGGCTGGCGGTACGGCCCACCAACGGGGTGCCGCTGGTGCGGATACAGGCCCCGAACCTCTCCCGGACCTCCCGCCTGCCCAAGGACCTCCTGGACCGGTCGCTCGCGGGGGCGCTGCTCGTGCTCCTCGCGCTGCCCATGCTGCTGATCGCCCTGATCGTCCGGCTGGACAGCCGCGGTCCTGCACTGTTCAGGCAGGAACGGGTGGGCCGGTACGGCGACCACTTCACCATGCTGAAGTTCCGCACGATGCGGCCGGATTCGGAGGCTCTCCGGGCGGAACTGGCGCACCTCAACCAGAACAGCGACGGCCTGCTGTTCAAGGTGAAGGAAGATCCGCGGATCACCCGGGTCGGCTCGGTGCTGCGCCGCAGCTCGCTCGACGAACTGCCGCAGCTGATCAACGTGGTCAAGGGACACATGTCGCTCGTCGGCCCCCGCCCGCCGCTGCCGGAGGAGGTGGAGGAGTACACGCCGGACATCAAGCGACGGCTGCTCGTGAAGCCCGGCCTCACGGGGCTGTGGCAGGTCAGCGGCCGCTCCGACCTGCCCTGGGACGAGGCGGTCCGGCTCGATCTCGGATACGTGGACAACTGGTCGATGGGCCTGGACCTGTCGATCCTGGTGCGCACCGGGTCTGCAGTGGTGCGAGGAACGGGGGCCTACTGATGGACCGAGGGAAGAGGAAGCAAGTGACGCAGACCACGGAGCCGTTGGGGGTCGCGGTCGTCGGGGCCGGCTACTGGGGCCCCAACCTCGTCCGCAACTTCCAGGCCAGCGAGCAGTTCCGGCTGCGCTGGCTGTGCGACCTCGACGTGGAGAGGGCCCAGCGGGTCCTCGGCGGCTACTCGACGGTCCAGGCCACCTCGGACTACGCGGCCGTCCTCGCCGACCCGGCCGTTGCCGCCGTCGCCGTGGCCACGCCCGCCGGAACCCACCTCGACATCGCCCTGGCCGCCCTGCGCGCCGGCAAGCACGTCCTCGTGGAGAAGCCACTCGCGGCGACCTACGCCGACGGGTTGCGCCTGGTGGCCGAGGCGGAAGAGCGCGGACTCACCCTGATGTGCGATCACACCTACTGCTACACGCCCGCCGTGGGCCGCATCCGGGAGCTGGTGCGCTCCGGCGAACTCGGCGAGATCCACTTCGTCGACTCGGTCCGGATCAACCTCGGGCTCGTCCAGAAGGACATCGACGTGATGTGGGACCTGGCCCCGCACGATCTGTCGATCCTGGACTTCATCCTCCCCGACAACGTCGAGCCGGTCGCCGTCGCCGCCCACGGGGCCGACCCGATCGGTGCGGGACAGGCCTGCGTTGCCTATCTGACGCTTCAGCTCAACACGGGGGCCATCGCCCACGTGCACGTCAACTGGCTTTCGCCGACCAAGGTTCGGACCACCATGGTGGGCGGTGCCAAACGCACTCTGGTCTGGGACGACCTCAACCCGCTCCAGCGGGTGGCGATTTACGACCGGGGTGTGGACCTGGCCGCCCCCCAGGAGATCGGCGCGGACGAGCGCCGGGACATGCTCATCTCGTACCGCTCCGGCGACATGGTCGCGCCCGCGATCGGCGAGAAGGAAGCGCTGCGCAGCATGGTCGACGAGTTCGCCGACGCGATCGGGCAACGCCGGGCGCCGCTGACCGACGGCCGGGCGGGCCTGCGGGTGCTGGACATTCTTGAGGCGGCATCCCGGAGCCTGGAATTCCGGGGCGCGGTCGTCGGCCTGCGAGCCGGGCGTTGACGGGTTGTCATTCACTGAAAGGGCAGTGCAGTTGAGCAGCGTACGAGGCAAGAAGATCCTGGTCACCGGGGGAGCGGGCACCATCGGCTCCAACCTCGTCGACCTTCTGGCCGAGGGCGGCGCCCGCGAGATCGTGGTCCTGGACAACTTCGTGCGCGGGCGGAGGGCCAACCTCGCCCAGGCCCTGCCCAGCGGCGTCGTGGAGATCGTCGAGGGCGACATCCGGGACGCCGCCACCGTACGGAAGGTCACCGAGGGCGCGGACCTCGTGTTCCACCTCGCCGCGATACGCATCACCCAGTGCGCGGAGGAGCCGCGGCTCGCCAACGAGGTCCTGGTCGACGGCACCTTCAACGTCCTGGAGGCGGCGGCCGAGGCCGGCGTGGCCAAGGTGATCGCGTCGTCCTCGGCGTCCGTCTACGGCATGGCCGAGACCTTCCCGACGACCGAGCGCCATCACGCGTACAACAACGACACCTTCTACGGCGCCGCGAAGGCCTTCAACGAGGGCATGCTGCGCAGCTTCCACGCCATGTACGGCCTGGACTATGTGGCGTTGCGCTACTTCAACGTCTACGGCCCCCGGATGGACATCCACGGTCTCTACACCGAGGTGCTCATCCGCTGGATGGAGCGCATCGAGGCGGGCGAGCCGCCGCTGATCCTCGGCGACGGCACGCAGACCATGGACTTCGTCGACGTCAGGGACATCGCAAGGGCCAATGTGCTGGCCGCCGAGTCGGACCTCACCGACGAGGTCTTCAACGTCGCCAGCGGTACGGAGACTTCGCTGAAGGAGCTCGCCCAGGGCCTGCTGGAGGCGATGGGGGCGCCGGACCTGGAGCCGGTGCACGGGCCCGCCCGCGCGGTGAACGGGGTGAGCAGGCGGCTCGCGGACACCACGCAGGCCGCCGAACGACTCGGCTTCACGGCGCAGATCGACCTGCGCACCGGTCTGCGCGACCTGGTGGATTGGTGGCGCGCGGAGCGGGAGGCCGCCAAGTGAGCAACGACCGCATCCCGGTGATGATCCCCTGGCTCGGCGAGGAGGAGGCCAAGGCCGCCTCCGACGCGGTGCTGTCCGGGTGGGTCGCCCAAGGGCCCCGGGTCGCCGAATTCGAGCGGGCCTTCGCGGAGCGGGTGGGCGCCGAGCACGGCATCGCCGTCAGCTCGTGCACCACCGCCCTGCATCTCTCGCTCGTCGCGCTCGGCCTTGGGCCCGGCGACGAGGTGGTGGTGCCCTCGCTGTCGTTCATCGCCACCGCCAACGCCGTGCGCTACGTCGGGGCCGAGCCCGTGTTCGCCGACGTCGATCCCGCCACCGGCAACCTGACCACGGCCACCGTGGACGCGGTCCGCACACCCCGTACCAAGGCCGTACTCGTCGTCCACCAGGGCGGCGTGCCGGCCGATGTGCACGCCCTGCGCGCCGCCTGCGCCGACTGGGACCTTCCCCTGGTGGAGGACGCGGCCTGCGCCATCGGCTCGACCGCCGGCGGCAAGCCCGTGGGGCACGGCGCGCTGATCGCCGCCTGGTCCTTCCACCCCCGCAAGGTCGTCACCACGGGCGAGGGCGGGATGATCACCACCGACGACGCCGAGTGGGCGGCGCGTCTGCGCCGGCTGCGCGAGCACGGGATGAACGCCTCGGCGGCGGAGCGCCATGCGAGCAACAAGCCCGTCCTGGAGAGCTACCTCGAGGTCGGCTACAACTACCGGATGACGGACATCCAGGCCGCGGTCGGCCTGGTCCAGCTCCGGAAACTCGACGCGATGATCGTCCGCCGCCGCGAGCTGGCGGCCCGCTACGACACGCTGCTGCAGGGCGTCCCCGGCCTCACCCCCGTACGCGATCCCGCGCACGGGCAGAGCAACTTCCAGTCGTACTGGGTGCTCGTGGGCGAGGACTTCCCCGTCGGCCGGGACGACCTGCTCGCCGCGCTCGCCGAGGCCGGCGTCTCCGCCCGGCGCGGGATCATGGCCGCGCACCTCGAACCCGCCTACGCGGGCCACCCCTGCGCTCCGCTGCCGGCCACCGAGCGGATCAGCCGCGACTCGCTGATCCTGCCCCTGTTCCACACGATGACCGAGGCCCAGCAGGACCGCGTCGTGGCGGCGCTGCGCGAACAGGCCCGAAGATGAACGGGCTGCTGATCGTCGGCGCGGGCGGCTTCGCCCGGGAGACCGCGCAGGCCGTACAGGACGCGGGTGACGTCAAGCTGCTCGGGCACCTCGACGACAACACCGCGCTGCACGGCACCGAGGTGGACGGCGTGCCCGTGCTCGGCGGCTGCGACCTGGTCCACGACCTGCCCGAGGCCCGGGTGGTCATCTGCGTGGGCAATCCCAGGGACTACGCGGCCCGCGCCCGCCTGGTCCGCAGGCTCGGCCTGCCCGCGGACCGCTACGCCACCGTGATCCATCCGACGGCGGCGGTGTCGGCGACCTCGCAGGTGGGGCCCGGCTCGGTCCTGCTCGCGCACTGCGTGCTGACCGCCGCCGTGCGGGTGGGCGCGCACGTCGCGGTGATGCCGCACGTCGTCCTCACCCATGACGACGTGGTCGAGGACTGCGCCACCCTCGCCTCCGGCGTCCGCCTGGGCGGGGGAGCGCGGCTGGAGCGCGGGGCCTATGTGGGTTCCGGGGCTCTGGTCAGGGAGGGTACGACGGTCGGCGCCTGGTCGCTGATCGGGATGGGCAGCAGCGTGCTCGGCGACGTTCCGCCGGGCGAGGTCTGGGTGGGGAGCCCGGCCCGACGGCTGCGCGGGGCGGACGCGCCCGCGCTCGACGAACTCGCGACGCGAACAGTGGGGGGACCGCTGACATGAACCAGATTCCGCTGGTGGACCTCAAGGCGGCCCACCAGGAGGTCGCCGACGAGGTACGGGCCGGATTCGAACGGGTCCTGGCCGACACCGCGTTCATCGGAGGCGACGAAGTGCGCCTGTTCGAACGCGAGTACGCGGACTTCGGCGGCGTCGCGCACTGCGTGGGTGTCGCCAACGGCACCGACGCGGTCGAACTCGCCCTGCGCGCGAGCGGGGTCGGTCCCGGCGACGCGGTCGTGGTGCCCGCCAACACCTTCATCGCCACCGCCGGCGCGGTGGCCAGGACCGGCGCGCGGCCGGTCCTGGCGGACTGCCTGCCCGACAGCCATCTGCTCGACCCTCAGGCCGCGCTGGACGCGGTCGGCCCGGCCACCCGCGCGGTGGTACCCGTGCACCTGTACGGGCAGTTGGCCGACGTCGCGGAGCTGGCGGGCCGACTCCCCGACCGCGTACGGGTCGTCGAGGACGCCGCGCAATGCCAGGGCGCGACCCGCCACGGCCGCTCGCCGGGCAGTGGCGGGATCGCCGCCACCAGCTTCTACCCGGGCAAGAACCTGGGCGCCTACGGCGACGCGGGCGCGGTGCTGACCGACGACGAGGAACTGGCCGGTCTGGTGCGCGCGATCGCGAACCACGGCGGCGTCGCCAAGTACCGCCACGACGTACCCGGGTTCAACAGCCGCCTGGACGGGCTGCAGGCCGTCGTCCTGCGGGCGAAGCTGGCGCGGCTGGCGGACGGCAACGCGGCCCGGCGGGCGGCCGCGGCCCGCTACGACGCGCTGCTCGCCGACCTGGCGGCCGACGGACGGGTCGTGCTCCCCACGACGGCGCCCGGCAACGTCCACGTATGGCACCTGTACGTCGTCCAGGTCCCTGGGGCGGACCGCGACGACATCGTGGGCAAGCTCAACGCCGAGGGCATCGGCGCCGGCGTGCACTATCCCGCCCCTGTCCACCTCACGCCGGCCTACCGCCATCTCGGCCACGCCCGGGGCGACTTCCCGAACGCCGAGAAGGCGGCGGAGCGGATCCTGTCGCTCCCGCTCTACCCGCAGATCACCCCCGACCAGCAGCAACGCGTCGTGGACACGCTCGCCGACGCGCTTTGCGGCTGATCGGTTCCCGGTTTCAGCACCACCCGACTTCACCGGTCGGTCCTGCACAGCACCGCTGAGAGGTACACATGAAGAGATGGAGCAGACGGATCCGGGGCGGGCGCCTCGCCGTCGTGGCAGCATTGATAGTGGCGGTGCTCCCGCTGGCCGGGTCCGCCCAGGCGGTGGCCGATCCGTGCGGGTCGGGCTCCAACCCCGTCGTCTGCGAGAACTCCAAGACGGGCAGCCCGATGTCCGACTGGTACTCGCCCAACTCCTACGGTGACATCAAGGGTTTCACCACCAAGGAGAGCGTCCAGGCCGGTGACACCGTCCAGTTCAAGGTCCAGTCGCCGGTCTCGTATCGCGTGGAGATCTATCGCCTGGGCTGGTACGGCGGAAACGGGGCGCGCCTGATGTCGACCGCGGCCCAGGCGGCCGTGACCTATCCGGCCAACTACACTGCCAATCCGGCCAGTTGCACCACCAAGAGCAGCACCGGCCTGGTCGACTGCGGCAACTGGCCCGTGACCGCGACCTGGACGGTGCCCAGCGACGCCGTGTCCGGCCTCTACATCGCCAACCTGGCGCAGACGGACGGCGACGGCCTGATGCCGTACCCGTTCGTCGTCCGCAAGGACTCCAGCACCTCCGACATCGTCGTGCAGACCAGCGACCAGACGTGGCAGGCCTACAACGACTACGGCGGCCAGGATCTCTACGGAGGCACGGGGCCCGCGCCGGACGGCCGCGCCTACGAGGTCAGCTACAACCGGCCGCTGGACATCGGCGGTGACAACGGCATCTACGGCTCCGAGTTCATGATGCTGTCCTGGCTGGAGCGCAACGGCTACGACGTCAGCTACCTGTCCGGCGTGGACGTGTCGACCAACGGATCCCTGCTGCTGAACCACAAGGTGTACGTGTCCTCCGGCCATGACGAGTACTGGACGCAGAGCCAGTACTCCAATGTCCTGGCGGCCAGGAAGGCCGGTGTCCGGCAGGCGTTCTTCAGCGGCAACGAGGTCTTCTGGAAGACGCGGTTCACCCCGAGCATCGACGGCACCAGCACGGCGAACCGGACCCTGGTCTGCTACAAGATGACCAAGATGGCGCAGGGCAACGGCATCGCCGACCCCAGCGGCACCTGGACCGGCACCTGGATGGACCCGGCCATGACCTCCTACGGGACGGCCTACCAGCCGCCGAACATCCTCACCGGCTCCATGTTCCAGGTGAACGGCTACCGCGCCGACGCGATCACGGTTCCCGGCTCGTACGGCAAGAACCGGCTGTGGCGCAACACCTCCGTCGCGAACCTCACCTCGAGCCAGACCGCCACCTTCCCGGCGGGCACCCTCGGCTACGAGTGGGACAGCGACATCGAGAACAGCACCAGGCCCGCCGGCGCGATCCACCTGTCGTCCACGACGGTGGACATCACCGACGGCAAGTACCGCCTCGACTGGGGCAACATGTACGGCAACGGCACCGCGACGCACAATCTCGTCGAGTTCCGCGACCAGGACTCCGGGGCCCTGGTGTTCGGGGCGGGGACCGTGCAGTGGTCGTGGGGTCTGACCAACCTCCCGGTGTACAACCCCGATGACGTGGTGGTCACCGAGGACGCCCGCATGCAGCAGGCCACGGTGAACGTCCTGGCCGACATGGGCGTCCAGCCGAAGTCCCTGCAGAGCAACCTCGTCACCGCCACGGCCTCCACCGACACCACCGGCCCGGCCGTCACCGTGACGAGCCCGGCCTCCGGGGTCACCATCCCGGCACTGAAGCCGGTCACCATCACCGGTACCGCCACCGACTCGAGCGGTGTGGTGGCCCGCGTGGAGGTGTCCACGGACGGCGGAACGACCTGGAACGCCGCCAAGGGCCTGGCATCCTGGAGCTACAGCTGGACGCCGACGGCCCCGGGCTCGGAGGCGATCAAGGTCCGCGCGGTGGACGACAGCGTCAACATCGGAGCCGTCACCACCGTCCCGGTGACCGTCGGCCCGCAGGCCTGCCCCTGCACCGTATGGCCCGCCACCGCCGTGCCCGGCACGGTCAACGGAGGCGACGGTGGCTCGGTGGAGCTGGGTGTGAAGATCCGCACCACGGTGGCCGGATCGATCACCGGCGTCCGCTTCTACAAGTCACCCGTCAACACCGGCACCCACGTCGGCAGCCTGTGGAGTGCCTCCGGCACCCGTCTGGCCACCGGCACCTTCACCAACGAGACGGCCTCCGGCTGGCAGCAGCTGAACTTCGCCACCCCGGTGCCGGTCAAGGCCAACACCACCTACGTCGCCTCGTACTTCGCCCCCAACGGCGGATACTCCTACGACGGCGGCTACTTCTCCGGCAAGGCCGCAGGCCTGGCCCCGCTCACGGCACTGCAGTCCGGCACCGACGGCGGCAACGGCGTCTACCGCTACACCTCGACCAGCGCCTTCCCGTCCTCGCAGTCCTCCGGCAGCAACTACTGGGTCGACGTGGTGCTGGACACCTCGGGGGCCAGTACGACCCCGCCCACCGTCACCTCGACCTCACCGACGTCGGGGGCGACCGGTGTGGCGATCACGGCACCGGTCTCGGCGGTCTTCGACCACGCCATCGACGCCGACAGTCTGACGTTCACCGTGAAGGACCCGGCCGGCAACACCGTGCCGGGGGCCAAGACGGTTCCCGCGTCGAACAGCGCGACCTTCACCCCGTCCACCGAGCTGGCCCTGCACACCACGTACACCGCCTCCGTTCAGGCCGCCGACCTGTGGGGCAACGAGATGGACGCCCCGGTCACATGGAGCTTCACCACCAGCTCCACCCCGCCCGCGGTCACCTGCCCCTGCACGCTGTGGAACGCCGGCGCCGTGCCGGCCACGACCGACGTCACCGGCGACCCCAACTCCCTTGAGCTGGGCACCCGGTTCCAGTCCTCGGTGAGCGGCTGGATCACCGGCGTCACCTTCTACAAGGGCGCCGGCAACACCGGCACCCACACCGGCAGCCTCTGGTCCGCCGACGGCACGCTCCTCGCCTCCGGCACCTTCACCAACGAGACGGCCACCGGCTGGCAGACGATGACCTTCGCCACCCCGGTGGCGATCAGCGCCGACACCGCGTACGTCGTCTCCTACCACGCGCCGAACGGCCACTACGCGGTGGACGGCGGCTACTTCGCGGCAGCCCACCAGTCCTATCCGCTGACCGCGCCGGCCGACACCGGCTCGGCCCACAACGGGCTCTACCGGTACGGCAGCGACGTGGGCTTCCCGACCGGCTCCTACGGATCCGCGAACTACTGGGTCGGCCCGGTCTTCACCGCCGACGACCCGAGCGCACAGCTCTCCGCGGCCACCTCCTCCGAGGTGACCGCGTCCTCGCTGTCGCACACCGCGGACGCGGCCGGTCCACTGGTCACGACGCTGCCCACAACGACCGGGCTGTCGTCGGTGAAGGCGACGGTGACCGTCCTGCCGGGCGCGAAAGCCGCGGCCGCCAGGAAGCTCGACGTCAAGGCCGTCCTCTCCTACGACCGGGCCACCCACAAGATGTCCGTCCATCTGTCCGCCCCGCTGCCGGACGGCACGCGATTCAAGATCACGGTCACGGCCCGGGACAAGCACCGCAACACGGTGAAGTCCCGCAGCTGGGTCCTGACGAGCAAGACCGTCCGCAAGAAGCACTAGTGCCCACCGGTGCCGGCCTCCCCCCGAGGCCGGCACCGGGGATTGGCTTTCTCACCGATGAGCACTGTCAGTGTTGTGATCCCCTGCTACAAGTACGGCCATTTCCTCGCCGACTGCGTGAGCAGCGTCCTGGACGAGCAGGACGGCGTTGACGTCCGGGTACTCATCATCGACGACGCCTCACCCGACGACTCGGCGGAGACCGCCCACAAGCTGGCGGCCGCCGACCCGCGCATCGAGGTCCACGTCCACGAAACCAACAAGGGCCACATCGCCACGTACAACGAAGGCCTCCTGGAGTGGGCCGACGGCGACTACGTGGCCCTCCTTTCCGCCGACGACCGCCTGGTCCCGGGCGCGCTGGTCCGGTCCGCCGCCATCCTGGACGCCCATCCCGAGGCGGGGTTCGCCTACGGGCGCCCCCTGCGCTTCCAGCACGGCGGCCCGCTGCCGAAGGCCCGCACGCAGAGCACCGGTTCGGTCGTCTATCCCGGGCAGTGGTGGCTGGAGCGCCGCTTCCGCGAGGGCACCGGCTGCATCACCTCGCCGGAGGTCGTCGTCCGCACCAGCCTCCAGCGAAAGGTCGGCGGCTACGACCCCGCCCTTCCCCACGCCGGCGACATCGAGATGTGGATGCGGCTCGCCGCACATGCCGACGTCGGCTATGTCCGCGGCGCCGACCAGGCCTTCTACCGCGTCCACGGCAAGAACATGTCCACCGTCGACTTCGGTGGCCAGCTCGACGACCTGCGCCAGCGCCTCGTCGCCTTCGATTCCGTGCTCGCCAAGTGCGCCGACCGGCTGCCCCACGCGGACCGTCTGGCCGACCAGGTCCACACCCGCCTCGCCCGCTACGCCCTGCGCCGCGCCTACCGGGCCTACGACCGGGGCCGTACCGACGTCGTACCGGTCGACGAGTGCGTGGCGTTCGCCGAGGAGTGCCTGCCCGGATACGCGGCGCTCCCCGAGTACCGCGCGCTGCGGCTGCGCAGACGCATCGGGCCGAAGGCCATGCCGTACCTCCAGCCCCTGGTGTGGTCGGCCGTGGCCGAGCGCGGGCGGGAGTGGCTGTGGTGGGAGTCCTGGAAGCGCCGCGGTATCTGATGCGTGATCGGTTCAGTTCAGTTGGCCACCGGAATCCCGGCGGTATGGCGGACCGGGTCCGGGGAGCCGTCCTCGCGCTTCCTGCGCCGCAGCGCGACATGGTCGAGCCACAGGGCGCCCAGGATCCCGGCGACTGCGCCCAGCAGCGCCGTACCGGCCAGGGCGCGGGTCCTGGTGCCCTGCACCGGGGCGGCGCTCGGGGCGACCAGGACGGACGCGCTGATCCGCGAGGCGGGTGCGATCCCCTGGGCGTCCTGCAGGTCCGTCACGTGCTTGGTGTAGACCTCGATGAGCCGTCTGACCGCCGTGTCGGCCTCCACGGCGCCGGACCGCTGCGCCTGCACCTGCACCGAGGGGATCAGATAGCGCGGCGTCGCGCTGGTGCCGCTGTTGCGCGGGATCAGCTGGTACGTCCCGTGCACGCCTGCGGACTCCAACTCCTTGCGCCCGGCGGGCGACTCGAGTTGCTGGATGACCCCGTACGAGAGGGTGGCGAGCGGCGGTTGGAGATTCGTCAGCTGGTTCGGCTGGTTGCCGGTCACGGGCGGTTTGAGGACGACGACCGCCGAACTCAGGTACTGAGGGGCGGGGTGCAGCACCTGGTAGGCTCCGGCGGCCGTCAGCGCGAGCGCGAGCAACAGCACGTACCAGCGGCGCAGCAGCGCTTCGGCGACGTCACGGGGCGACACGGGGATTCCTTCCGTCGGCACCGATCCTCGCAGGCGCCGGGGCGAGCCGCCACCGGTTGGGAGTTCTCATGAGCCTTGCCGACCTCCTGGCGATCATGCGCAGGCGCTGGTACTTCATGGTGCCCCTGACCCTGATCAGTCTTCTCGCGGGCGGGTATCTGTACCGGACCATCCCGGTGTCCTACGAGTCGCAGAGCTCCGTCACGCTGCTCGACTCCACGGCGATCGCCGATCTCGCGCCGACCTTCGGCAACCCCCTGTCGAACGCGGGCGGTTCGCTCGTCGTCACGGCCGACGTGCTGATCAGAACGCTCCAGTCGAGCGACTCGGCCAAGGAACTGCGCTCCCGTGGCGTCACGGACCAGTACACGGTCGGTTTCGCGCCGCAGGCCGACAGCCCCCTGCTCACCCTGAGCGTCACCGGAACCGACCGGGCGAAGGTGCTCCGGGAGACCACCGTCCTCACCAAGTTCACCGGGGAGCAGCTGAAGGCCCTGCAGGCCGCGTCCAAGGTGCCGGCGGTGTACGCGGTGCAGACCGCGCCGGTCGTCCTGCCGCAGACACCGGTCTCGCAGTCGAAGAGCCGGTACCAGGGCATCGCGGCGGTCGTCATCGTCGGGATGGTCAGCGCGTTCCTGCTGTCCATCCTGGCCGAAGGGGTCGCGGTGGTCCGCCGCCGGGGACGCGCCCTGGCCGGATACGTGCCCCGGCGCCATCGCGCCCGTCCCCCCGAGCGGCCCAAGGGCCTGCTGGTGCGGAGACTCGACGCGACGACGATCCTCACCGGCTATCTGGTGCTGGCCTTCTTCGTCCCGTCGAACCTCACCCTGCCCGCGCTGGGCGGCGTCGGCACCCCGGCGAACGTCTTCGCCCTGCTGGGACTTCTCTGGTACCTGGCGACCTGGCTCGGCGGCCGCATCCTTCCGGCGAAGGGCACCAGGCTGCCGCGCGTGGTGATGTGCGTGCTCGCCGCGGCGGTGCTGCTGTCGTACCTCGCGGCCGCCACACGCCAGAGCTCGCACGAGGAGGTCCTCGGGGCCGACCGGGGGCTCATCGGGCTCGGGGTGTGGGTGGCGCTGGTGGTACTGGCCTCGGCCGGCATCCAGGAGCGCAGCCGGCTGGAGACCCTGATGCGCCGGCTCGTCGTCCTGGGCACGGTGGTCGCCCTGATCGGTTACTACGACTTCTTCGCCGCGACCAACGTCGCCGACTCCATCCACATCCCCGGCCTGCATTCGAGCACCGCCGGGATCAGCGCCATGGACCGAGGGTCGTTCACCCGGCCGCGCTCCACCACGGCTCATCCGCTGGAGTTCGGGGGGATGCTGGCCATCCTGGTTCCCTTCGCCGTCCACCAGGCGTTCGATCCGGTGCGCCGGCACGCCGGCGCGCTGCGCCGCTGGGCCCCTGTGGCGATCATGGCCGGTGCGCTTCCGCTGACGGTGTCCAGGACGTCCATCATCGGCGCCTTCATCGCGATCCTGGTGATGGTGCCCCGCTGGAAGCCGCAGCGGCGGTGGGCCGCGATCGGCATCGTCCTGGGTTCGGTGGCCGGCTTCAAGGTGATCATTCCCGGGCTGATCGGAACCATCACCAACCTGTTCGCCAGCTTCCTGTCCAACTCCGACAGCAGCACCCAGGCGCGCACCGTGAAGTACAGCGCGATCGTCCCCTATCTCGACGAACGCCCCTGGTTCGGACGCGGATTCGGAACCTTCACCCCCGACCTGTACTTCTTCACGGACAACCAGTACATGCTGACCCTCGCCGAGATGGGCTTCGTGGGGCTCGTCGCCCTTCTCGCCCTGTTCGTCACCGGGATTCACACCGGCGGTGCCATCCGCCGGCTGGCCCGCACCGATTCGGACCGGGAACTCGGGCAGGCGTTTCTCGCCTCGGCTCTGGTCGCCCTGGTCATCAGCGCCACCTTCGACGCGCTCAGCTTCCCCATGTACGCCGGGATGTTCTTCCTGACCCTGGGCGCCGGCGGCAGCTACCTCGGCTTCATCCGCCGCGAGGCGGCTGCCGCCGCCGTCCCAGCCCCCCGTAAGGCATCCGAAGTCCAGCTCCCTCAACTCGCGGAGTCCCGATGAGCCCCGTCGCCGTCATCGTCGTCACCTGGAACAGCGCCTCGGTGCTCCCCGGGTTCCTCGCCGCACTTCCCGATGGCATGGCCGGCCTCGACTGGAGGCTCGTCGTCGCCGACAACGACTCCTCCGACGACACCGTCGAGGTGCTGCGGGTGCTGGCCCCGGACGCCACGGTCGTCCAGACCGGCCGCAACGCCGGGTACGCGGCCGGCGTCAACGCGGCGCTGGCCGCGGCCGGCGAGTACGGGGCCGCGCTCATCTGCAATCCCGACATCCGGATGCGGCAGGGCTGCGCCAAACGTCTCGTCGACGGCCTCGGGGACGGGGTCGGGATCGCCGTACCCCTCCTGTACGAAGAAGGCAGGGACACGCCCCATCACTCGCTGCGCCGCGAGTCGAGCGTGCTCCGAGCCCTCGGCGAGGCCGTGATCGGCAACACCCGGGCCGGGCGCTTCCCGGCCCTGAGCGAGCTCGTCACCGACCCCGCCGCGTATCGGCGGCCCACACGCGCGGACTGGGCGACCGGAGCGCTCATGGCCGTCTCGGGGGACTGCCTGGCCGCTTGCGGTCCGTGGGACGAGTCCTTCTTTCTCTACTCGGAGGAGACCGAGTACTGCCTGCGTGCGCGGGATCGGGGATTCGTCACACAGCTGGAGCCGACGGCCGAGGCCGTTCACCTGGGGGGCGACTCCCAGGTGTCGCCCCGGCTCTGGACTCTCCTCACCCTCAACCGCGTCCGTCTGTACCGGCGTCGGCACGGCGCACTCGCCACGGCCGCCTTCCGCGCCGCCGTCCTGCTCCGCGAGACCTCGCGCGCGGCACTCGGCCGCCCGGCCAGCCGCGCGGCCGCGGCCGCCCTCGCTCGCCCCGGCGCCCTGCGGACGACGCCGGGTCCGTGGCAGTGAGCGTCCACCGGGGCGCCGTAAAGGGGCGCGGGGCTGTATCGACATGCGGCTCCGCCGCGTGGGCGCGATCAGCCACGACGGCGCCGCAGCCGGCCGACGGCACATCGCGGCACTTCCCTCAGCCCCCAGCACTCCGCGGCCGGCACACCATGGCGATGAAGTCGTGCCCCACCTCAGGCAAGGCAGCGTCCTCCGCAGCAAAGCACCGCTGCAGCAGCGCGAGCGTCTCCGGCTCCTGGTCACGGAAGTTGTGCGCGATCCCGGACAGCGCGATGTGCAACACCGTGCCCCCGTACGGGCGTTCCTCGACGACCTCGAAATGGCGCCGCAGGCCCGGCAGCAGCGCCGCCGCGTCGACCGCCTCCGAGGGGTCGTCCAGCACCATCGACAGCCTGCTGGGCCGCACGACGCGGCGCTTGATCCGGCCGTCGGCCAGGCGCCGCCGCTCCTCGGGGAGCTGGGCCAGCAGCGCGTTCGCCGCGTCCAGTTGGCCGTCGGTCCACTGGAACCGGGTGGGGCCGACGAACTCGTCGATCACGAACATCCCGCCGGGCTCGATCAGTTGGGCGAGGCGCGGCAGGGTCTCGTCGAGGTCGTCGAAATGATGCAGCGACTGCAGGCCCAGCAGCACGTCGAAGCGTTCCCCGTCGCCGGTCATCCGGTTGACGTCGGTGACCCGGAAGCGCAGGACGTCGGCGAGAGCGTTCTCGGCGGCGGCGCGGGTGGCGAAGTCGATCCGCTGCTGCGCCACGTCCACGCCCTCCAGAAGTGAGAACGCGCCGGTCTTCGCCCAGAGCAGCTCGTTTCCGCCGGTGCCGCACCCCAGCGACAGGCCGCGCAGATCGGTGCGCGGTGCGAAGTGCTTGGCGGCCACGTACTGCGGAAAGGACGTGTCCGCGTCGCCGGTCATCAGCAGATTCCACCGCTTGATGACCTCTGGTATCGCCCACCACTCGGTCAGCGACGGGTCGACCTGGGACCAGTGCTGGACCACCCGCTCGCCACCGCGCACCCGCAGCTTGGCCAGCACCGGGTCCAGGTCAAGCTTCCGCACCTTCCGCAGCAACCGGTCCGCGTCATGCCTGTTGATCAGGTTGTTCAGCATGCGGGCTCCGTTCTTACGGCTATGAGCGACTTCGGCGCACCCAGCACCCGCTCGCTGAGGAGTTCCGACCGGGGGAACAGGTAGCGCATTTCGGCGCGGGTCAGCAGCTCGATGTTGATCACGGCGTTCATCGCCGACTCCGGGCTGTCGGGGCGGCTGTGGACGAGCGGCCAGTGCCGTACCAGACGTGCCCTGGCGGCCAGTGGCAGGAACTGGAAGCCCGGTGCCACGAAGTGCGGCTCGATGGGGAAGTAGCGGTACGGCGTCTGGATCCAGTGCAGCGGCGCCAGTTGCTCGACGGCCGAGACGAACATCCGGCGCTGGCTGTGGCCGCCCACGTGCTCGATGGTCGAGTTGGAGAACACCAGGTCGTAGCCGCCGTGGCTGCTCAGTTCGGCGGCGACCGCCGGGTCGGTGACGTCGGCGATCTCCGCGGTGATCCAGTCGGGCAGTCCGGCGGGATGTTCCTCCAGGTTGATCAGGTGGACGTGCTTGGCGCGCACCGGTGCGCGCAGCCACATCTCGGCCGTCCCGCCCAGGTCCACGACGCTCATGTTCTCGATGCCGGGGAAGCAGCGCCGGAACCGCTCCCAGCGGGCGACGCGGAGTCGTTCGCCGAGTGAGCCGGGTGCGTCGACGAATCTGTTTCTGAGGGCTCGGGAGCGGGGCATGGGATCAACCACCTGTGGTCGGAGCGGAAAGGGGGCAAGCCTCAACTGGGCTGCCGCCATTGCGTGTAGAAGCTGGCCGGGTTCATCAGATACCGGACGGTGGGGTGCGGCACATGGCGCACCCGGTGTCTGCGGCCGTACCGGCGGATCAGCTCCCAGTCCTCCCGGGGCAGCACCTCCGGTGTCCGGCGCAGGCGGCTGAAGCGCAGGGAGCGCGTGCGGCGGGCGACGAACGCGTTGGTGTCCAGGAAGGCCTCGCGGGCGGCCCGGCGCCGGTCGTAGGGAACCGACAGGACGTCCTGCTCGCTGCCGTCGGGCAGGACGCGCCGCAGTGCCGTGTAGACGCCGTCGGGCCCGTCGGGGGACTCCAGGACAGCCAACGTCCGTTCCAGATGGTCGGGTTCCCACAGGTTGTCGTCGTCCAGGAACGCCACGTACCGCGAGCGGGTGAGGCGGATGCCCACGTTGCGCACGACGCCCGCCACGCCCGTGTTGCGGGCCAGCGAGACGGCGAACAGCCGGGGGTCGTCGGGGAGTTCGGGTAGTCCCCCGCCGTCGTCGACCACGATGACGACCTGGTCGTGAACGGTCTGGTCCAGGGCCGAGCGCACCGCGGCGCGCAGCGGCCCGGGACGTCGGTGGGTGGCGATCACCGTGGCGACCAGCGCCGAGGGCGGCGACGGCAGCCCGGCGGCCAGCCGTCGGGTCTCGGCGTCCTCGATCCGGCGCAGCCGCACCGCGGTGGGGGCCAGCAGGACCTTGTTCCTGGCCTCGAAAAGCACCAGCCAGCCGAAGACCGCCTTGAGCAGCGTCCAGGGCGCCCGCGCGACACGGCGTGCCATGGCGCCGCTCACGAGGCCGGCTCCGGCTCGACCGGGCGGCCGTCGGACATCCGGTTGTTGCGCCACACGTTTCCGGCGCCGCCCGCGTTCCAGTGGGCGACGACGCCGTATCCGCCGGAAGCGGGGTGGTACTGCGTCGAGAAGACGTTGTCGGTGACCTTGATCCCGGTGGCGCCCGTGTCACCGCCGTAGAGGGCGTACGCCCCGCCGGCAATCCAGTTGTGGTCCACGGTGACATTGCGGACCACTCCGGTGTCCGCGAACAGGCCGATGCTTCCCGAGGCTCCCTGCTTGAGGCTGGTGGGGTTCAGCAGGGTGTTGTGGCGGATGATCAGGTGCCCGGTGTTGCCGCCGCCGCTGATCACCGCGTTGGTGTGCTGCCACTCGCCGCCCAGGTTGATGAACGGAACGATGTCGTGCACGTAGTTGTCGTGCAGATCGCCCTGCCCCATGGACAGGGCGTCGCCGAACACCGAGATGTCGCACCAGCCGACTTCGATGGAGCTGCCCCCCATGTTCGACACCGCGTAGTCCACGCCGCCGTTGTCCGGCCCCTTGCCGGGCACGGCGGTGATCGTGGAGTGCAGGACGCGCAGGCCGCTGTACCCGGGGCGCAGGTTGATGCCCCACCAGTTGTCCGAGGTGATCTTGGTGTCGATGACGGTGACGTCGTTCGCGTAGATGTCGAGCGAGCCGGTGATGTCCCAGCCCCGGATGACGAGCCCGTTGGTACGGACGGCCATGTACCCGGTCCTGTGGGGCGTGAGGCGGATCCGCGGCCCGGTCGTGTCCGCGTCGGGGAAGCCACAGGCGCCGGGAGAGGCGCAAGCGGCCGGGGCCGCGGGTTTGCCGGACGCGCCGCTCGCGCCGCCCGTCGCGGTGGGCTTCCCCGTCGGGGGCGGCGAGGTGGCGGGGCGCCCCGTCGCCTGGCCGATCGCGGTCGACGAACCGGCGCTCGGTGCCGCCGAGGACCCG
Source organism: Streptomyces sp. HUAS ZL42 (assembly GCF_040782645.1). Lineage (GTDB taxonomy): Bacteria > Actinomycetota > Actinomycetes > Streptomycetales > Streptomycetaceae > Streptomyces. Next base: position 1,432,233 of record NZ_CP160403.1, on the reverse strand, counting down.
CTCTCGGGGCAGGTCAGCGCGTCATCCGGGCAGTCCGGCAACGCGGACCCGTCCGATCCCGAGCAGGCCACGCCCACGACCGCCAGTAAGGCTGCAAGCAGCAGCCCCGCGAGCGAGCTTCGGCTGATACGCCGTGACATCCGGCTCACCTCGAGTCCTGTCGGGCAGGCCGAACCGGTGCGGACGCCCGGTGCCGGCCGCGGTGGGGCCGCTCGCCGCGGCCGACGCCGCGCAGGAAGTCGCGGCTGGGCAGTACGCACAGCGTGTAGCCGGCCAGGGCGATGGTGCCGATGGCGAGGAGCGCGAGCCGGCCGTCACCGAACCGGCGCTCCAGGCCGAGGATGATCGCGGCCATCACGGCCCCGCCGAGGAAGGGCCACGCACAGGCCCTGGCGATCCGGCCGACGCCGATGCCGCCACGGCTGAGGGCGATCAGGAACACGGGCACCACCATGCCGCCGGCGACCAGGACATGGGCCTGTGAGACTCCGACAATGCCGTTCAGGCGGGCGGCGACGAGGAGCACCGGGATCAGGGCCGCCAGCCACAGGCCCTGCACCAGGAAGAGCGACCGGCGCTGTCCGATCGCGACCAGGCAGTCGTAGGCGAGTTCGCCGCCGATGCGGATCAGGCCGAGGGCCATCAGCCAGGGCAGTGCCGCGGCGGCGGGAGCCCACTGGCTCCCGTAGATCAGCTCGATGACCGGCCCCGCGAGGCCGGCCAGCAGTACGCACAGCGGGACGGTGCCGGTGACCAGTACGCCCAGGGCGCGGCTGAAGCCCTGGGCGAGTGCCTGCGGCGAGTCGGCCAGACGGGAGAAGCCGGCGAAGGAGACCCGGCGGGCGGCCTCGGAGATGATCCTCACGGGCCAGCCGGAGATGTTGAAGGCGAGCACGTAGAAGCCCAGAGACACGTTTCCCAGCGTCGCGCCCACCACCATGGTGTCGACGTTGACCACGGCGAGGGCCAGCATGCTCGCCCCTGCCAGCGGAAGCCCGAACCTCAGCAGCGCCCGGGCCTGCCCGGGGTCCCAGCCGAATTTCAGGGTGCCCGGTGCCGCCAGGCAGCAGCCGATCAGCGTCACGACGTTCCCCGCCACGGCTCCCCAGGCGAAGCTCATCGCGCCCCAGCCCTGGAAGGCCAGCAGCAGCGTCACCGAGGTGCTGAGCACGAAGTTGAGCCCGTCGATGATCATCCGCTTGCCCTGGGCGAACTCACGGGTGAGGAAGCCGCCGGGCACCTGTGCCACCCCGTCGATCACCACGCACAGGCACATCACCCGCAGCACGCCCGCGGCGTCCGGCGAGCCGAGCAGGCCGGCCACGGTCGGTGCCGCCGCGAACAGCGCCACGTACAGCAGACCGCTGGAGAGGGTGCTGAGGGTCAGTACGGTCGGCGCGAACCGCCGCGCGTCCCCCTCCCAGCGCACGATGGCCAGGCCCACGCCCAGCTCGTTCGCGGAGAGCAGCACCAGGAGGACGGTCTGGGCGATGCCGTAGACGCCCCACTGCGCGGGTCCGAGGGCGTAGCGCGCCAGCAGGATGCCGGTGGCGAAGTTGCCGAGGCGCATCACAACGGTGTTGATCAGGCTCCAGCGAGCCGCGGAACGGACCTTCCTGCCGAGGGAGTCAGGAGCGGGAGGAGCGGGCGTGCCGCTCGGATCAGCGGTCTCGCTGTCCGGTGTGCGAACGCTGTCCATGAGTCGACTCCTCGTCGAGCGGCTCGGGGGCGGGCGCCACAGCCACGGCGGGCCGCCCCGCTCGCGGCTCTGCGGCGGGCCTGTTTCCGGCGGACCGCGACCAGGTGGGCGGCGTGCGGAGGGCGATCGTCTGTTCCGCGATCGGCTCCTCGGTCGCGGACTCGGGGGCGGTGACGGGGGAAACGGCGGCCGCGTCGGGGTCACTGACCGGTTGCGCGGATTCTGCCGGGTGCGCCGGCGTGCGCGACCGGCGGCGCGCCTCCACGTAGAAGACGGCGACCAGGGTGAGTACCAAGCCCAGGCCCCCGGCCATCACCATGTACTCGAGCCGGGTCTTGGTCTGCGCCACCGGGCTCTGCGGGGGCACGATGGTCGTCATGCGGATCATGGCCTTCGGGGCGACCGACTGCTCACTCTGGAACTGCTCCAGGCGCTCCTTGGCATACGCGGTCAGGATGCGGTCCGAGGCAAGGACGGAGGCCTTGTCGGTGCCGGTGACGGTGAGCCACATCAGCGGCCCCTGGGCGTTGTCGGCGAGCTTGGCGTCGAACGTGCCCTTGGCGCCACGGGACTTGAGCTCCCGGAGCGAGTCGTCGGAGTTGAGGTTGCGGGCCAGGCTGTCGGCCATGCCGGTGAGCGAGGTCTGGGTGCTGAGGAAGGGGTTGCCGTCGTAAGCCAGCGTGGCCTTCTGGGAGTTCAGCAGAACCACCGTGCTCTGCGACTGGTAACTGACCGGAACCAGCAGGGTCACGGCGACGATCAGGCCGGCGGTCAGCAGCAGTCCGGGCAGCAGGACGTACCAGCGCCTGCGCATCACCCGGAAGATCTCAGCGAGATCCATGGTGGTCCCCCCTAGCGACCAGACGTTCGACGAGCATATGTTGCAGGCGGATCATATGGGGAACGTCTTGTCGGTGGGTCTCGGCCGTGTGCTCGCGGTGCCTCCCTCCAGCAGCACGTCGGCGATGCGGTCGCTCGCGCGGCCGTCCCACAGTGCGGGCCGGCGCGGCGCGGGCGGATCGTCCAGCACCCGGTGCACGGTGGACACGATCCGCGCCGGGTCCCGGCCGGCCAGCACATTGGTGCCCTGCTCGACGGTGATGGGCCGTTCGGTGTTGTCCCGCAGGGTCACGCACGGCACACCCAGCGCGGTGGTCTCCTCCTGTACGCCGCCGGAGTCGGTCAGCACGAGGCGTGCGGAGTCCTGCAGGGCGATGAAGTCCAGGTATCCGGCGGGGGGTACGAGCCGGATACCCCCGGGTACGCCGATGTCGGCCAGGCGTTCGGCCGCGCGCGGGTGCACGGGCAGCAGGAGCGGGCAGTGGCCGGCGACCTCGCCCAGGGCCTTCAGCAGCGACGCGAGGACCTCGGGGTCGTCCACGTTGGCGGGGCGATGCAGGGTGACCAGGCCGTACTCGCCTCTGGACAGGCCGTATCGGTCGAGGATGTCCGAGGCCCGGGCCCGTTCCAGGTTGGCCAGCAGGGTGTCGATCATGACGTTGCCGACGAGGTGGATCTGGTCGTCCCGGTACCCTTCGGCGCGCAGGTTCTCGGCGGCGTCGGGCGAGGGAGCCAGCAGGTAGTCGCTGACGCGGTCGGTGGCGACCCGGTTGACCTCCTCCGGCATGCTCCAGTCACGGCTGCGCAGTCCGGCCTCGACGTGGGCCAGCAGCGGTCCGGCCTTGGCGGTGACCAGGGCGCAGGCCAGCGTGGAGTTGATGTCACCGACCACGACGACGAGGTCCGGGGACACCTCCTCGAGAAGCGGCTCGAACGCGGTCATGACGCGTCCGGTCTGCTCGGCGTGGGTGCTGGAGCCGACCCCGAGGAAGCGGTCGGGCGGACGGATGCCGAGGTCGGCGAAGAACACGTCGTTCATGGCCGGGTCGTAGTGCTGGCCGGTGTGGACGAGGAGCACCTCGGCGCCCCGGCGTTCCAGGGCGTCCATCACCGGTTTGATCTTCATGTAGTTGGGGCGCGCCCCGGCGACGCAGACGACTCGCGGCATTGCTCAGAGCACCTCGATCGTGGGTCCGGGCGACAGCCGCCGACGGCAGTCGAGGACGAAGCGGCCGTGTTCGGCTATGAGTTCGTAGTCGAAGCTGTCGTGGTCGGTGAGCAGGACCACCGCATCGGCGGCCGCCAGCTCCTCCTGCGTCAGGTCGACCCGCACCAGCCGGGTGTCCAGCGGCAGGCCTTCGACGACGTGCGGATCAGCCGCCTTGACCTGGGCTCCCATGTCGAGCAGCAGTTGGGACACGCGCAGGGCGGGCGACTCGCGGGCGTCGCCGGTGTTCTTCTTGTACGCGAGGCCGAGCAGCAGGATGCGCGAGCCGTTCACGGAACGACGTCTTTCGTTGAAGAGGTCGCTGATGCGGCGTGCCACATACTCGGGCATGTGGTTGTTGATGTCGTTGGCCAGTTCCACGAAGCGGAAGCTCTGGCCGAGTTCGCGCTGCACCCGCCAGGACAGATACGAGGGGTCGATGGGCAGGCAGTGGCCGCCGACGCCCGGGCCGGGCGTGAACCTCATGAAGCCGAAGGGCTTGGTGGAGGCGGCGTCGATGGCCTGCCAGACGTCGATGCCCAAGTGGTGCGCGAACATCGCGATCTCGTTGACCAGCGCGATGTTCACGTGGCGGAAGGTGTTCTCAAGGAGCTTGGCGAGCTCGGCCTCCTTCGGCGAGCCCACCGGCACCGTGGTGTCGACGAGTTGCGCGTAGAAGTCCTGAACGGCTCTGAGCGACGGTGCGTCTACGCCGGACACGACCTTCGGGGTCTCCTTGAAGCCCCAGACGGCGTTTCCCGGGTCGATCCGCTCCGGGCTGTAGCCGAGGTGGAAGTCCGCGCCCGCGGTCAGGCCCGAGCCGTCTTCCAGGATCGGGGCGAACAGCTCCTGGGTGGTGCCGGGATAGGTGGTCGACTCGAGGACCACGGTGGCGCCCGGGCGCAGGTAGCGGGCAAGGGTGGCGGCCGACTCCCTGATGTAGCGGAGGTCGGGGGCGCCCTCGTGCAGCGGGGTCGGGACGGTCACGACCGCGACGTCGAAACCGCCGCAGTCGCGGGCCGATTCGCTCGGGCGGTAGGTGCCGCTGTCCAGTGCCGCGCGGATCCGCTCGGAGGAGACGTCCTCGACGAAGGACTCACCCGCGGCAAGGCTCTTGATCCGCCGGGAGTCGACGTCGTAGCCGATCACCTCGTGTCCGACCTCGGCGGCCCGGATGGCCAGCGGCAGGCCGACGTATCCCTGTCCAACCACGACGACACGCATCAGCGGCTCCTGTTCGCGGCAGCGGTCGACGGGGTGAGCCGGATGAGCTCGCGCGCCGTCATGAGGAGGAAGGCGGCATTGGTGGCGAGATAGCGCCGGCCCAGGCGGCGCGGCTCCTGCAGCGTGCGGTAGAGCCATTCCAGGCCCCACCGCTGCCAGGACGCGGGGGCCCGCTTGGTGACCCCGGCCAGGATGTCGAAGGAGCCGCCGACTCCGTGCACGACGCGGGCGCCGGTGCGTGCGCCGTAGGCGGCGGTGAAGATCTCTTTCTTGGGCGACGTCATGCCGAGGAACAGCATCTGGGCGCCGCTGTCGGCGATCGCGCCCGCGATGGCCTCCTGCTCGGAATCGTCGAAGTAGCCGTTGCGGCTGCCGGCCACCTTCAGGCCGGGGAAGCGGTCGGCGACCCGGCGCAGCATCTCCTCCAGTACCTCCTGCTTCGCGCCGAGGAAGTACACGGACATGCCTGCCGATTCCGCCTCGGCCAGCAGCCGCAGGAACAGGTCGATACCGGCCACCCGTTCCGGCAACGGGGCGCGCAGCACCCGGCTGGCCCAGACCACGGCCTGCCCGTCGGCAAGGACGAGATCGCAGCCGGCCACCGCCTGGCCGAGCCGCGGGTCCCGCCGCATGTTCACCAGCTTCGCGGCGTTGACCACCCCGATCTCGAGCTGTCTGCCGTCCCGGACGGCATCGAGGCAGTGCTGTACGGTCTCGTCCATGGTCAGCGGGTCCAGCTCGACCCCGAACAGAGACTGACGCCCGTTCATATTCGGCCCCCCTGCCAGGCGTAGAGCATCCAGCCGAATTCGTACGGCCGGCATTCGCGGTCCACGGCCACGGGGCGGTACACCCGGTCCAGGGACTTCAGCCGGAGGTTCGGAGCGACTCGGGTGCCGAGCCCCCGGGCGGCGCGTACGGCCTTCTTCGGATCGCCCCGGTAGACCTTGCGCCAGGTGGCACCGAGCTCGTCGAGGATCAACGGCTCCGGGTGCTCCGGGCGGGCGGCCAGTTCGGGCACGCTCGTCATCCAGCCCAGGCCCTTGCGGATCGACGCGTCGAAGTCGCTGCCGCCGGCGTCGGCGAGATCGAACAGCGCGGTCGGCGCCATCGCGTGCTGGTGGACGCTGTAGACCGGGTAGCCCTCCACCACACCGCCGGTGCGCGCGTCGTAGTGCCACCACCACTGCCCGCCGTCGCCCTGCAACTCGCAGATGCGCGCCGCGCACGCCTCGGCCGCGGCCAGCGCCTCCGGATCGCCGTTCCCGTCGCCGCTTGCGTGTGCGCGGGCCAGGGCCTGGAGCGGGTACGTCTGGTCGGCGAAGCAGGCCACGTGCGCCCGGTACCACGGCACCAGGCCGGGCCCGGTGGCGTGCGGGAACAGCGGGCTGTTGCCGATCCGGGCCCGCAGCAGACGGTCGCGAGCTGCGGTGAAACGTCTCTCCACGTCGACCGTGCCGCGTGCCGCCGCGAAGGCTGACAGCACCCACGCCGCCTCGACGGTGTACTGCGGCCGGCCCTCTTCGTCCAGCGCTTCGACTCGCGCGAGGGCGTCGGACAGTTTGGGGTGCCCCGTCTCCGCGGCGGCCCAGGCGATGAGCGCCGCATCACCGAGGTTGGTCACGGCGGGCAGCGACTCGACCAGCAGACCGGTGAACTCCTGGGCGGTACGCCCTCCGAGCACCGGGCGCTGGCGGTCCTCGGGAAGGAAGCGGGCGCCCAGCGCGGTGATGGCCGCGTACCGAGTGCTGATCCCGCGCCGCTCCAAGGTCCAGGAACCGTCGGGGACTTGACGCCCCGTCATGGTGAAGGCGAAGGCCTCGCTGCCGGGAAGCAGCATCGACGGAAGCCCCGACTCGGCGACAGCGAGAAGCCGTTGGGCGAGCGCGAGCAGCGGCGGCTCCTCACGACCGAGCGCCGCCAGACGTGTGAGCGTCATCGTTTGGACACACCGACCCCCCTGTGGGTCCCTGTTGCGAACAGACTGGTGATCGCCGCGGCGCGGACGGCCACGCGGCGGAAGGCAGACGTCAGACGTCAAGCGTCGGAGTGGTTGTCGCTCCTGATTTCAGGCACAGGTGTCCCCACCCCGTAACCCCCCTGGGCACTACCGGTTCGTGTGCTCATTGTGCTGGCTCTGCACACTTCGCACACATGTTATGCCTGTAGATGTTCGAGGATTTGCGTTTTGAGGGAAACAGGCATCATGCGCGTTCGACGAGTTCGCCGTCCTTCTCGTCGTACAGCGCCCCCGTCTCGGGGCACTCCCACCCGCCCAACTCGCCTTCCCGCTCGACCAGTCGTACGCCGGCCCGCCCGACCCAGCCGATCCGGCGCGCCGGAACACCGGCCACGAGCGCGAAGTCCGGCACGTCCCGGGTCACCACGGCACCCGCCGCGACCAGCGCCCAACGGCCGACGCGCACCGGCGCCACGCACACCGAACGGGCCCCCAGCGAGGCCCCCTCGGCCACCACCACGGCCACGGCCTCCCAGTCGCCGCCGCGCTTCAGCCGGCCCTGCGGGTCCACCGAACGGGGGAAGTGGTCGTTGGTGAGGACCGCCGCCGGACCGACGAACACCCCGTCACCGAGCACCGCTGGTTCGTATACCAACGCATGGTTCTGAAGCTTCACGTTGTCGCCGATCCGCACCCCCGGGCCGACATACGCTCCCCGGCCCACGACGCATCCGCTGCCCAGCCGGGCGCCCTCCCGAATCTGGGCCAGGTCCCAGACCGTGGTCCCCTCACCGATCGTGGCCGTCTCGTCGACCTGGGAGGTCGGCTGCGTCCTGAAGCTCACCGGGCTGAACCTTTCTTCTCGTCGAGCAGAGCCGGAAACGCCCCCTCGAGCGCCTCCCGCCAGGGACGGATGGGTTCGATGCCCGCCCGGCGCCAGCGGTCGTGCCCCAGAACGCTGTACGCCGGACGGGGAGCGGGCCGTGCGAAGGCGGTGCTGGTGGTCGGCCGGACGCGTCCGGGATCCGCGCCGAGCAGCCGGAAGACCTCCCGTGCCAGGCCGAACCAGGTCGTCTCCCCACCGCTGGTGCCGTGGTAGACACCGGCGGGCACGGTACCGTCGAGGGCGGCCCGACCGAGCCGTACCAGCCGGTCCGCGAGGTCCACCGTCCAGGTGGGCTGCCCGCGCTGGTCGTCGACCACGTCGACGGTGTCCTTGACGGACTCGAGTTTGATCATCGTGTCGACGAAATTCCCGCCCCCCGCCCCGTACAGCCAGGCCGTACGCACGACGTACCCCGCGTCCGGGAGCGTGGCCAGCACCGCCCGTTCGCCCGCCAGCTTGGTACGCCCGTACGCGCTGCGCGGTGCCGTCGGGGCGTCCTCGGGGTAGGGGTCGGTGCCGTCGCCCGCGAAGACGTAGTCCGTCGAGACCTGGATCAGCGTGGCGCCGGCTTTCGCGCAGGCCTCGGCGAGGTGCCGGGGCCCGTCGCCGTTGACCCGCAGGGCGTCCTCCTCGCGTGCCTCGGCATCGTCAACGGCCGTCCAGGCAGCGCAGTTGACCACGATCCGGGGTCGGTGCGCCTCGACCGCGTCGCGCACCGTGTCGGCGTCGCCGATGTCGAGTTCGGCACGGGGCAGGCCGACGGCCGTCCCGCCGTCCCGGCGGACCCGTGCCAGGACGTCCTGCCCGAGCATCCCGGCGGCGCCGGTGATCAGCCAAGTGGTGGTCATGGTTTCCCGCTCGTGAGAAGGGATGTGGATGATGACACGGCACCAGGGCCCGTCCTAGAGCGCCGCGCGCTCCTTCAGCGGCTCCCACCAAGCTCGGTTCTCGCGGTACCAAGTCACCGTCTCCGCCAGGCCGGTGGCGAAGTCCTTGCGGGGCTCGTAGCCCAGCTCCGTACGCAGCTTGCCGCAGTCCACCGAGTAGCGGCGGTCGTGGCCCTTCCGGTCGGCGACGTACTCGACGCTCGTGTCCCAGTCCGCGCCGCAGGCATCCAGCAGCAGAGCGGTCAGCTCCTTGTTGGACAGTTCGGTGCCACCTCCGATGTTGTAGACCTCACCGGCACGTCCCTTGGTGCGCACCAGCTCGATGCCCTGGACGTGGTCGTCGATGTGCAGCCAGTCGCGGACGTTGCCGCCGTCGCCGTACAGCGGGACCTTCCTGCCGTCCAGCAGGTTCGTGATGAACAACGGGATGACCTTCTCGGGGAATTGGTGGTGCCCGTAGTTGTTGGAGCAGCGCGTCACCCTTACGTCGAGGCCGTGGGTGCGGTGGTGGGCGAGGGCGATCAGGTCGCTGGACGCCTTGGAGGCGGCGTACGGGGAGTTGGGGCGCAGCGGGTCCGTCTCCGGCCAGGAGCCGGAGTCGATGGAGCCGTACACCTCGTCGGTGGAGATGTGCAGGAAAGTCTTCGCTCTTTCGTGGCGCAGCGCGGCGTCCAGCAGTGTCTGGGTGCCCAGGACGTTGGTCCGGATGAACTCGGTGGCGCCCAGAATGGAGCGGTCCACATGCGACTCGGCGGCGAAGTGGACGACCTCGTCGTGCTCGGCGAGGAGCTCGCCCACCAGCTCGGCGTCACAGATGTCGCCCTTGACGAAGGCGAATGCGGGGTGATCGCGCACCTCGTCGAGGTTGGCAGGGCTGGCCGCGTATGTGAGTTCGTCCAGCACGGTGATCACCACATCACCCGGGCCGGCCGGACCGAGCAGCGTGCGGACGTAGTGTGAGCCGATGAAACCGGCGCCGCCGGTCACCAGAATCCTGGTCGTCATGATGAGATCTGCACCTTGCTGTGGTCGCCGAGGACGAAACGGTGGGCGGCCGGCTTGCGGGGCGAGGGAGTCACCTCGACATTGCGGCCGATGAGGGAGGCCTCCACCCGCCGGACGCCGCTCACCGAGGAGTCGCGCAGCACGATCGAGTACTCGATCTCGCTGTCCTCGATCCGGCAGTCGTCCGCTATCGAGGTGAAGGGGCCCACATAGGAGTCGGTGATCACGGTGTTCGCGCCGACGACGACCGGGCCCACGATCCGGCTGCCGGTCACCTTCGCCCCGGCCTCGATGCGCACCCGGCCGATGATCTCGCTGTGGTCGTCGACCGTGCCGTCGACCCTGCGCTCCAGGGTCTCCAGTACCGAGCGGTTGACCTCGAGCATGTCGGTGACGTTCCCGGTGTCCTTCCAGTACCCGGAGATCGTCGTGGAACGCACATCTCGTCCGGCGTCTATCAGCCACTGGATGGCGTGGGTGATCTCCAACTCGCCGCGCCGGGACGGCTTGATCGAGCGCACGGCCTCATGGACGGCCGGGGTGAACAGATAGACGCCCACCAACGCCAGGTCACTCTTGGGATGCCTGGGTTTCTCCTCCAGGCCGATCACCCGGCCGGCCGTGTCCAGTTCGGCCACCCCGAACGCGGTCGGGTTCGCCACCTTCGTCAACAGGATCTGCGCATCCGGCCGTTCGGTGCGGAAGGCGTTCACCAGATCCGTGATGCCACCGACGATGAAGTTGTCGCCGAGGTACATCACGAAGTCGTCCTCGCCGAGGAACTCACGGGCGATCAGCACCGCATGGGCGAGTCCCAGCGGCGACGCCTGCGGGATGTAGGTGACGTCGAGTCCGAACGCGGAACCGTCGCCGACCGCCTCCCGGATCTCCTCGGCGGTGTCCCCGACGATGATCCCCACCTGTGTGATGCCCGCCCCTGCGATCGCCTCCAGACCGTAGAACAGCACCGGCTTGTTCGCGACCGGTACAAGTTGCTTCGCCGACGTGTGGGTTATGGGGCGCAAACGGGTACCTGAGCCGCCAGACAGCAAGAGTGCCTTCACAGGATCACCATACGTACGCCGGACTTGCCGAAGAAAGGATTCCGCATATGTACGGCCCGTCCGGGACACGCTGGGCATCCCTCGCGTCCCGGAAGTAACCGGCAGGACGCCGGTGTCTCACTGCTCTCCGAGCGTCATCCACTTCTCCGGCTTCGCCAGCGATGTGAACCCCGCCTTGGTGCAGACCTCATCAGGTACGGCCCGGGAGCGCTGGGCGCCCGCTCAGGCATCGACCAGATCAGCCGCGAGGTCGGCATCCGAGGCCGCGCACCAGTCCGGCACGCCGGTCAGGGCGGGGTCCGGGCCCGTTGCCACGACGTGCTGCCAGGACCGCGCCACCTGGAAGCGCCCGGTGATGAAGTGGGCGCCGGCCGCGGGGAGGTCAGCGATGGCTGAGGAAGGGTCGGCCGGGAGCTCGTCGCTGAGGTTCTGCACCAGATGGACACCGGCATCCAGTGACGCGGCTTCCGCGGCCGCCAGCACCAGCGGATCCGTGGAGTGGACCGCGGCGAACAGTGCTCCCTGGGCGTGCACCGTCCGCCGGAACAACGCCAGACTGTGCGAGGTGGAGTCGGTGCCCACGAGGAACGCGACCGGGCCCGGCCATCCCCGGGCGTAGACCTGCTCGTCCCGCGCGGCCAGCCGCACCAGCAGTGGGCTGCGCAGATCAGCGCCGGGATGGTCGGGGTGGCGCACCCGCTGGGAAGGGTGCAGGACCTTTCCGTACCGCGCGGCCTGCGCCAGTCCCGCGCGCACTTCGTCGTCGGCGACCGCACCCAGCAGCCGCGCCGCGCGTGCCGGATGTCCGAGCAGTCGGTCCAGGGTTTCACACAGGTCGGCGCCGAGGTCCTGGAGACTCTTGGGCCCCTCGTCGGTGGCGATGTCCGTCGCCGGCACCATGATGTTCTGCGGGGTGGTGCGGACTGTGCCACTGCTCAAGCAGAGGGAACGGGCGAGGCCCCGTACCAGGCCCCGGTAGTCCTCGGTGGAGTCCACGAGCACGGTGTTCGGTCCGGTCCGGCCCGCGAACACAGCCGCCTGGCGGGCGTGTCGCTCCAACCAGCCGACGAAGCGGGCGGGGCCGGTGAAGTCGACGATCCGCACCGCCGGGTCCGTCGCCAGTCTCTGGTGGAGGCGCTCTTCGCTCTGCGCCACCGCCAGCGTCACGATGTCCGGATCGTGGCCGGCCTCCGTCAGTACCTCACGGGCGATGCGCACGGTGATCGCCAGGGGGAGCACGGCTCTCGGATGGGGTGCCACGATCACGGGGTTGCCGGTCACCAGGCTGGCGAACATACCCGGATACCCGTTCCACAAGGGGTAGTCGGGGCAGCCGATGAGCAGCGACACCCCGCGCGGCACCAGGGTGGAGGTGCCCCGGATGGCCAGTGGCTGCCTTCGGCGGCGGGGGCTTTCCGCCCGAAGGTCCTCAGGTATGCGCGCGCACTCGGCGAAGGCGTGGGCCACGCTCTCCAGTGCGCGGTCCTGTGCGCGGGGCCCGGCGGCGCGGAACGCGGCCTCGAGCGGCAGACCGGTGGTGTGGTGCACAGCCAGGGCCAGCTCGTGGCTGCGGGTGTTCAGCCTGCGCAGTATCTCGACGGCCACTCCTGCGCGCTGGTGGAGTCCGGCGGCACGCCAGCCGGCCGTGGCCCGCGCGGCCGCCGCCACCACGGCCGCCGGATCGCAGCGCGGGTAGCCGACGTTCATGGCAATGCCGTAGGGGGAGGACTCGGTGACCACCCAGCCCGACTGGCCGGGCTGGTCGAGGTCGAAGGGGCGCCCCAGCAGCGAGCTGAAGACCTTTGCCGCCGTCCGGACCGATCTCATGCCCGCGTCGGCGGCTTCCTGACCGGTCGACTGCGTGAAGGGCCTGCGGCAATCACCGGCCGCCACAGCCCGGGTGACCTCCTGCAGCAGCTCCAGGTGCCGCTCGTACGGACCAAGGTGCATGGGCTCAGCCTCTCCGATGCCGCGGACCCTGACTGGCTGTCTGCCTGTCTGACAGGTTCCCGAGCCGATACTCCGGGTGGGGGCGGGGTGGTGTCAAGGGTGACGTGAAAAGAAAAATTCACGGGGTGCGAGACCTGAAAACGGCCGTATGCGACTGTCCTGCCTCGGTGGAACCCGACAGGTGCCGTGGTCCTCGCAGGCCCGGGGCTCCTTCGCGCGTACCGGAGCCCGGCAGGTCAACGGCAGGCCGGACCCGTACGACACCGAGGACAACCGCGCCCGACGGCGCCGCTGCCGGCAGCTCGCCGGGGGACTCGGCTCCCGGCCCGAAACGGTGGCCCTGGCTGGGCCATCCACCACCCCGAGGCCCGTGAGTCGCCCTGTCTGTCAGTCCGTCCGCGGGACGCGCTCCAGACGGACGATCACGCTCTTCGAGGTCGGGGTGTTGCTGATGTCCGCGACGCTGTCGAGTGGCACCAGGACATTGGTTTCCGGGTAGTACGCGGCGGCCGAACCCGGGGGAGTGGGGTAGCCGACGACACGGAAACCCTCCGCGCGGCGCTCCGAGCCGTCGGACCAGACGCTGACCAGATCGACGAGTGCGCCGTCCGCGAGACCGAGGCCGGCCAGGTCTGACGGGTTCACGAGGACTACGCGCCGGCCACCCTTGATGCCCCGGTATCGGTCGTCCATCGCGTAGGGGATCGTGTTCCACTGGTCGTGCGAGCGCAGTGTCTGCAGGACCAGATGGCCCTTGGGCGCCTCGAGCATCGTGAAGTCGTTGACGCTGAAGACGGCCTTCCCGCCGGGCGTGCGGAACACCCTTTCGTTGACCGGGTTGAGCAGGCGGAAACCGCCGGGGCGCCGTGCCCGTTCGTTGAAGTCCTCGAAACCCTCGACGACTTGGGCGATATGGTCGCGGATGACGTCGTAGTCGGCCTCGAAGTCCTCCCAGGGAATGTCCGGTTCGGACCCCAGGACCCTGCGGGCCAGACGGCTGACGATGGACACCTCGCTCAGCAGGTGCGCGGACGCCGGGGCCAGCCGGCCGCGCGTGGCATGGACCTCGCTCATGGAGTCCTCGACCGTCATGAACTGCTCCCCGCCCGCCTGGACGTCACGGTCGCTGCGGCCGAGCGTGGGCAGGATCAGCGCGATGCGTCCGCACACCGCGTGGGAGCGGTTGAGCTTGGTCGAAATATGCGCGGTCAGACGGCAGTTGCGCATGGCGCGCTCGGTGACGTCGCTGTCGGGCGTGGCCCGGACGAAGTTGCCCGCGACGCCGAGGAAGACCTTGGCCCGTCCGTCGAGCATGGCCCGGATCGAATCGACGGAGTCCAGGCCGTGCGTGGTCGGCGCGGTGAAGCGGAACTCGCGTCCCAGCCGGTCGAGGAACGCCTGCGGCATGCGTTCCCAGATGCCCATGGTGCGGTCGCCCTGGACGTTGCTGTGCCCGCGGACCGGGCACACGCCCGCACCCGGGCGGCCGACGTTTCCGCGCAGCAGGAGGAAGTTGACGACTTCCCTGATGGTGGGCACGCCGTGCTTGTGCTGGGTCAGGCCCATGGCCCAGCAGACGATGACGCTGCGGCTTTCCAGGACACGTGCGTGGACCTGCTCGATCTCGTCGCGGCTCAGGCCGGTGGCCTGCAGGACGTCGTCCCACGACGTACGGCGGATGTGGTCGGCGAAGGCGTCGTAGCCGGTGGTGTGCGCCGCGATGAACTCCCGGTCCAGGACCGTGCCCGGTTCCTTGTCCTCCGCCTCGATCAGCAGCAGGTTCAGCGCCTGGAACAGGGCGAGGTCGCCGCCGGGACGTATCTGCAGGAACTGGTCGGCGATGTCCGTGCCGCGGCCGATGATGCCGCGCGCCTTCTGGGGATGCTTGAAGCGCAGCAGCCCGGCCTCGGGCAGCGGATTGACGGCGACGACCCGGCCGCCGCGGCGCTTGGTCTCCTCCAGCGCGGACAGCATGCGCGGATGGTTGGTGCCGGGGTTCTGCCCGACGACGAAGACGAGATCGGCGTCGTACAGGTCGTCGAGGCTGACGCTGCCCTTGCCGATGCCCAGCGTCTCGTTGAGTGCGGAGCCGCTGGACTCGTGGCACATGTTGGAGCAGTCCGGCAGGTTGTTGGTGCCGAAGGCCCGCGCGAACAACTGGAGCAGGAAGGCGGGCTCATTGGCCAGCCGCCCCGAGGTGTAGAACAGCGCCTCGTCCGGGTGGTCGAGGGCGCGCAGTTCGCCGGCGAGCAGGTCCAGCGCCTCGTCCCAGCCGATCGGCTCGTAGTGGTCCGCACCCTCGCGCAGCACCATCGGCTCGGTCAGCCGGCCCTGCTGGTTGAGCCAGTAGTCGGACTTCCGGCTCAGTTCGTCCACCGAGTACCGCTGGAAGAAGTCGGCGGTCACCCGCCGCGAGGTGGCCTCGTCGCTGATGTGCTTCGCGCCGTTCTCGCAGTACTCGTTGCGGTGCCGCTTGCCCGGCGCGGGCTCGGGCCAGGCACAGCCCGGGCAGTCGAAGCCCTTCGCCTGGTTGATGTTGAGCAGGGTCAGCGCGGTGCGCTTCGGCGAGGTCTGACTCAGCGCGTACTGCAGCGCGTGCACGACCCCGGGCGCGCCGGTGGCCCACGTCCTGGGAGCCGTCACGGACAGCTTGCCCTCATCCGGTTCGTCGAAGTCCCGCATCGAGCGTCACGCCCTCTCTGCCCATTGGCCCCCACACTGTTCGTCAGCGTGTCGGGCCAGGTCAAAGCGGTAGTTCCTATCGCGTGATCGGCGGCACCGATCACAGCGGCGGGACCGGCGACCGGTGCCGTACGACCGGGAGCGGGTGGATCATTGGGATGTGCTGCTCCGCCAACTCGAGTACCTCGTCGCCCTCGCCCGCGCCCGTCACTTCGCGAAGGCGGCACAGGCCTGCTACGTCTCCCAGCCGGCCCTGTCCGAGGGGATCCGGAAACTGGAGGAAGAGCTCGGCATCCCCCTCGTCCAGCGCGGGCGCAGGTTCGACGGGCTCACTCCGGAGGGCGAGCGAGTCGTCCTGTGGGCGCAGCGCATCCTCGCCGACCGCGACGCGATGCAAGGCGAGATCCAGGCGCTGCGCGTGGGGCTGAGCGGCAGGCTGCGCATCGGGACCGTCCCGACCGCTTCCACGGCCGTCGCGCTGCTGACCCAGCCGTTCTGCGCCGCGAACCCGCTGGCGACCGTCCAGGTGTTCGCCGACCTGCGGGCCGAGGACATCGTGAACAGACTCCGGTCGTACGAACTCGACGCCGC
Source organism: Streptomyces sp. HUAS ZL42 (assembly GCF_040782645.1). Classification (GTDB taxonomy): domain Bacteria; phylum Actinomycetota; class Actinomycetes; order Streptomycetales; family Streptomycetaceae; genus Streptomyces. Next base: position 1,416,238 of record NZ_CP160403.1, on the reverse strand, counting down.
CGTCACCTACCACAGCTCCGTCGTGGCACACGACTTCAGGTTCGTGCCGCTGTACCAGGAACGCTATGTCCTTCTGACCCGGCGGTCCGCCCCCGAAGCCGGCCCCGCCGAGATCTCCTGGGAGGAGGCGGCCCAGTACCCCCTGTGCCTGCTGCACCCCATGATGCAGGGGCGCCAGGTCCTCGACGCGGTGTTCGAGGCGGTGGGCGTCTCCGTGACCCCGCGCGTGGAGACCGACTCCATTGCCTCCCTGTTCGCGCAGGTCCGCGCCGGTCAATGGGCGAGCGTCGTGCCGCACGCCTGGCTGCATGTCTTCGGCGTCCCCGCGGGTATGCACGCCGTTCCCCTGGTCCGCCCCGTCCGCACGGAGCGCATCGGCCTGGTGCTCCCGGCCCGGGAACCCGTCTCGGTGATCGGACAGGCGCTCATCGACGTCGCAGACCGGGCCGGTGTCGCGGCGGCGCTGGACCGGCTGCCTGATTAGGGCAGCTGTGCCCCTGCCCGGTGCCTCGACGCGATGGTCAGCGGGCCGTCCGTAGAACGCGGGCCGGGGTTTCATGGCGGTGGCCACGATGCCGCCCGACTGCCTCGCCTCGACGGTGGCGTTGGAGATGACCTCGCCGCGTAGCCGTCCCAGGCCGACGGGCCGGTGGGCTCGTTGCCCTCCGCGAGGTTCGCGATCCACTCACGGAACTCGGTGTCGAAGGCATCCACGAAGCGGCCCACCCAGTCCGTGAGCACCGTCGTGCTGTGCCGTCCCACCGTGCGCACGCCGACCGAGGAGGATCGGGCAGCCGCACGACGCCCTCCTCGCAGACTGCCTCGCACGGGATGTCGTAGCCGTACTGGCAGTTGACGAACACCTCCAGATCGATACGGACACCCTTGGCGGTCTCGTAGAGCATGATCTGGGGATCCTTCAGGTGGGGGTACCGCCGGCTCGTGGAGCGCGGCACGACCACCTGGGCGGAGACGATCTCGTCGTCGAGCAGCCGGCGCAGTACGTCGATCTCGTGCACCGCCGTGTCGAGGGCGGCCATGTCGGTGGTGCACGACTCGGGGACGCTCGGGTTGCGGTGGGCGCAGTGCGCCGCCAGCGGCTCGCCGATGCGGCCGGAGTCGATGACCTGCTTCATCTGCCGGTAACCGCTGTTGTAGCGGTGCATGAAGCCGACCTGGACGAGGCGCCGGCCGTGCGCCGTCTCGGCCTCGACGATCCTGAGGCGGTCCTCGGCGGTGGTGGCGAGCGGCTTCTCGCAGAAGACCGGTTGGCCGGCGGTGATGGCGTTCAGTACATGTTCCGCGTGCGTGGGTCCCCAGGAGGTGACGAGCACCGCGTCGACGTCGTCCCCGCCCGCGCCGGAGTCGCCGTGCCGGGGCGGGTCTCCGTGGCCGGCTACGACGACACGCTCTCCCGGCTGAGCGTCTTCAACCTGACCACCGTCAGCCAGAGCGCCCGGGAACAGGCCCAGCATGCGGTGACCGCCGCCCTCGAACGCCTCGACGAGGGCCGTACCGAGCCCCGCGAGGTCGTTCTCACCCCGTGTCTGATCGTCCGGGGAACCACGGCCGAGCCGGTCTGACGCGCGGCCCGCCAATGTGGTTGAGGTGTGACTCCACCGGGGTCGACAATGGGAGCGCTCCCAAGAGCCCCGAGCGTGCTTACTGTCAGCCAGCGTTCCCGCCATCCGAGCGAAAGCGAGCCGCCGTATGCAGAGCCTGACCAAGCGCCGTCTGTCCGCCGCCGAGCTGGACGCCCTGCTGCGCCGGTCGACGGGCTTCGGATGCCACCTCGAGGCCGAACTGACCGACGGCTGGTTCAACACCGCCTACCGAGTCCGGCTCGAGGACGGCCGCGCGGCCGTGGTGAAGCTCGCGCCGCCCGACGACGCTCCGGTACTGCGATACGAGCGCGGCATCATGGCGACCGAGGCCATGGTCTACCGGCGTCTCGCGCCCCTGGCCGGCAACGGGATACCGACTCCCGAGCTGCTGCACGCGGGCGAGGGATTCCTTGCCGTCTCCGTCCTGGAGGGCACCCCCTGGGACAAGGTGGCCGACGGCCTTCCCCGCACCACCCGGACGGCTCTGCGCCGCGAGCTGGGCGCGATCACCGCACGGCTGCACACGCTGGCTCCCGAGGACGGCCGGTTCGGCTATCCGGCCCCCGAGTCCGCGCTGTCCGCCGCCGACTGGCGAACCGCGTTCAGCGCCATGGTGGATGCCCTGCTGGACGATGCCGAGCGCTGGCAATCCCCGCTCGGTGTGCCGAGCGCCGACATACGCGCCCTGGTGGCCGAGGGCGGATACGCCCTCGGCGAGATCACCGTGCCGCGGCTGATCCACTTCGACCTCTGGCCCGGCAACATCTTCGTCCACGTCCCCGACGGGGACGGCTCGGACGCCCGGATCACCGGCATCATCGACCACGAGCGGGCGTTCTGGGGCGACCCGGCCGCCGAACTGGTCTCCCTCGGCTTCGGCGGCGACACCGGGCCGGACAGCGACCTCGTCGCCGGCTACGTCCGGGCCGGCGGCCTCCTCGACTTCAGCCCCGCCCTCCGTCACCGCCTGGCCCTCTACGGCCTCTACCTGGGCCTGATGCTCGTAGTGGAGTGCGGTCCCCGCGGATACGGCGCGGACCACCTCGCCTTCTGCCGCAGCACCCTGAACGACCGCATCGTGGAGCTGCGCGCATTGGGGTAGTCGGGCGGCGATTCGCCGGGTTCCTGGTGCGGCAGGAGTGCGGCGAGGACCTCGCCCCGGCCTCTGAACTCGACCGGTCCGACATGTAGTTGGGCGAACAGTTCTCACACGCCCCGTGCCGTGCCGGACGCCTGCCTGGCCGCTTGCTCCAGCCTGCTTCGATAGGACTCCCACCAGGCCGGGTCGTCCGACGGCACGCTGGTGTTGTTCTTGTTCATCCCCACGGCCCCGTCGACGAGTTCGCGGAGGATGTCCGCGTGCCCGGCGTGCCGGTGCGTGTCGGCGATCACGCGCACGACGGCGTGATGCAGCGTCACCTCGTTGTCGTCGGGGCGCCACCACGGCACCCTGCCGACCGTGTCCAGCGCCAGCGCGTCGATCGTCGCGTCGGCGTGCTCCCATGCCCGGCGGTACAGCGCGGCGATCTGCTCGCGCGACTCGTCGGCCGTGGCCCACATGTCCGCGTTGGGTTCGGCGTCGGGCGCGAGCCAGGGCAGCGGCACGCCGGACGGCCGGCCGAAGGTGTCGCCGAGGTAGCCGAGTTCGACACCGGCCGCATGCTTGACCAGGCCCAGGAGGTTGGTCCCGGTCGGCGTCATCGGGCGGCGGATGTCGTACTCGGACAGCCCTTCGAGCTTCCACAACAGGGCGTCGCGGGCGGACTGCAGATAGAAGTGGAGATCGGCCTTGGCATCGGATGCGGTCATGGGGCCAGTCTGCCGTCGCCGCGATCTTCGGGCACCGCTTTATCCGGGTACCGTCTTCGTCCGCCGACGGCCCTGCACACCGGGCGGCCGGCGAGGTCGTCGCCCTACCCTGGAGATGTGGCTCGGTCCAACGACGAGGTCGCCGCCGTGTTCCAGGAGTACGCGGATCTGATCTCGATCACCGGAGGAGACGCGTTCAGGGCACGTGTCTACGAAAAGGCTGCCCGCGCGATCGGCGGCTACCACGCAGACGTCGCCACACTCGACGCCAAGGGGCTGCAGGAGATCCCCAATGTCGGCAAGTCGATCGCCGAGAAGGTCCTGGAGTACTTCCGCACCGGCAGCGTGTCCGCGGTCGACGAGCTCCGGTCGAGAATCCCCGCCGGGGTGCGTCGGCTGACGGCCATCCCCACGCTCGGCCCGCGCAAGGCTCTGATGCTCTACGAGGAGCTGGGCATCTCCTCGATCGACGAGCTGGCCGAGGCCATCCGAGCCGAGCGGCTGCGCGATCTGAAGGGGTTCGGCCCGAAGACGGAGCAGAACATCCTCCACGGCATCGGCCTCCTGCAGGCCTCCGGCGACCGCGTCCTGCTCGACGTCGCCATGGACCTCGCCGAGCGCATCGTCTCCGAGCTGACCACGGTGACCGGCTGCCGGCGGTGCGCGTACGCCGGGTCGCTGCGTCGCTTCCGCGAGACGATCGGCGACATCGACGTCCTCACGGCGGCCGAGGACTCGGGACCGCTCATGCGGGCGTTCACCGACCTGCCGTACGTCACGGAGGTCGTCGCGCGGGGCGAGACCAAGACCTCCGTCCGTACCACCGAGGGCCTGGCGGTCGATCTGCGGGTCGTACCGCCGGACTCCTGGGGAGCGGCGCTGCAGTATTTCACCGGCTCGAAGGCGCACAACATCCGCACCCGCGAGCTGGCCGTGCACAAGGGGTTCAAGCTCTCCGAGTACGGCCTGTTCGACGTCGAGAGCGGCGAGAAGCTGGTGTCCGAGACCGAGGAGGAGGTGTACGCCCGTCTCGGCCTGCCGTGGATCCCGCCGCCGCTGCGCGAGGACCGCGGGGAGATCGAGGCCGGGCTGCGCGGCGAGCTGCCCGAGCTGGTGGGGGAGACGGACATCCGGGGCGACCTGCACACGCACACCGACCTCACCGACGGCCTCGCCCCGCTGGAGGAGATGGTTCAGGCGGCCGCCGAGCGCGGATACGCGTACTACGCGGTCACCGATCACGGGCCGAACCTGTACATGCAGCGGATGACGGACGAGCGGATGCTGGCACAGCGCGAGCGCGTACGGAAACTCGACGGCACGTACGGCAAGCGAGGCAAACGCGGCGGCATGCGCCTGCTGCACGGCGCGGAACTGAACATCGACCCGGACGGGGACGTGGACTGGCCCGAGGAGTTCCTGGACGGCTTCGACCTGTGCGTGGCCTCCGTGCACTCCCACTTCAACCAGCAACGCGAGGCGATGACCCGCCGCGTCGTACGGGCCTGCGAGAACCCGTACGTCAACATCATCGGCCACCCCACCACCCGGCTGATCGGCAAGCGGCCGGGCGTCGACGCCGACCTCGACGCGATCCTCGCCGCCTGCGCGCGTACCGGCACCGCCCTGGAGGTCAACGCCCATCCGGACCGGCTCGACCTGCGCGACGAGGACATTCTGCGGGCGAGGCGGCACGGCGTGAAGTTCGCGATCGACAGCGATGCCCACGCCACGCCCCACCTGGCCGGCATGCGCTACGGCGTGGGGACGGCCCAGCGCGGCTGGCTCACCAGGGAGGACGTGATCAACACCTGGCCGGAGACACGTCTGCGGCGATTCCTGCGCAAGGGGCGGAAGGCATGAGGGCGGAAGGCATGAGGGCGGAAGGCATGACGAAAGCGCTCCTGCTCCGATGCGACGCGGCCGATACGGGTACCCGGGTCACATGAACCGGCTGATACGTGACGTGATGTCGCCCGGCGCGGACGCCGTGGAGCCCATGACCACGCTGGCGCGCGCCGCCGGCATCATGCGTGAGCACGACATCGGGGACGTCCTGGTGGCGTACGACTGCGATCTGTTCGGCGTGCTCACCGACCGTGACATCGTGGTGCGGGCCGTCGCGGAGGGCCTCGACCCGCACACCACGACGGCCGGTTCGGTGTGTACGCGTCCCCCGATGGTGACGCTGGCGCCGGACGACACGACCGACCATGCGGTGGAGCTGATGCGGCGGCACGCCGTGCGTCGGCTCCCGGTCGTCGAGCGTGGCGGCTGCCCGATCGGCATGGTGAGCCTGGGCGACCTGGCCACCACGGAGGACCCGCACTCCGCGCTGGCGGACATCAGCAACTCCGCCCCGAATCACTGACCGGGCAGACTCGCGCGCCCCTCAGCGCTTGTAGAGCCCCACGAGGGTGCCGCTGGCGATCTGCCGTTCCTCCACCACCCTGTGCACCTGCTCCGCGCTCGGGGCGTCGGGCAGGACGCAGGGTTCCGAGAGGGCGTAGAGGCGGAAGACGTAGTGGTGCGCCTCGTCTCCCGGCGGTGGATGCGGTCCGCCCCAGCCAGGTCTGCCGAAACCGTTGACGAGTTCGGTGCCGCCGGGCGGGCGCTCACCCGGATCGACGCCGTCGCTGTGCGGATCGATACCGACCACGACCCAGTGCGTGAAGGTGCCCGAGGGCGCGTCGGGGTCCTCGCACAGCAGAACCAGTTCGGCCGCGTCGTCCGGGGCGCCGCTCCACGTCAGCGGAGGGGAGACGTTCTCTCCCTCCAGCGCGTAGCGGCGCGCGATGAACGATTGATCGTTGAACGCGCTGCTCTTGAGATCGATGTCAGTCATGTGCCCCGGGGTACCCCTCGTGGCGCCTGACATGCGGCTGGGCCGGGGTGCCGATCGCACGCGTGCCACGGCAACCTTCGGACGGCCGATGGCGACTCAGGGGCGATGGGGGCTTCCCGACCCTCCCGAACCCCGAACGAGAGTCACCGCATGAGCTCCAGAGCGACCCTGCGCAGGCAGCACCGCAAGAGAACCGACCGCCGCCGCAATCTGCTGATCGGCGCCCTGTCCACCACCCTGGTCGGCGGCGCCGTCGTCGGTGGAGTGCTGATGACCGCGTCCGCCTCGGGACCGAGTGCGGGCACCTACCGGCTGGTGAACGCCGCGGACGGCACCTGTCTCGACGTGCCGTCCGCGAGCACGGCGACCGGTGTGCAGCTCGAGCAGGCGGGCTGCGCCGACTTGGCCCAGCAGACCTGGCAACTCACCGCGGTCGACGGCGGGTTCACGGTGAAGGCCGCGCCCAGTGGACTGTGCGTGGGAGTGAAGGACGACTCCGCGTCGGCCGGCAAGGCCGTGCAGCAGCAGAGCTGCGACGGCGGTGCCGCGCAGGTCTGGAAGGCGAGCGCGGTGGGGGAGACGTATCACCTGGTCAACTCCCGCAGCGGCAAGTGCCTGAACGTCAAGGCCGGGCGCGTGCAGCAGAACTCCTGCGACAAGGCGAGCAGCAAGAGCTGGACCCTGGAAGCGGTGAGCGGCGCCACCCCGTCGGCCGGGTCCACGCCGGCGTCGGCGACGAAGGCGCCCGCGTCGCCGTCGGCCTCCCCGTCCGTCTCGGCTTCGGCTTCGGCCTCGGTCTCGGCGAGCGCGAGCGCCAAGGCGCCGGCGTCCGCGAAGGCCACGTCGTCGACCGGCACCGGTTTCGCCGCCTGGCCCACTGCGGCCGGGGAGAAGGCGGTGGCCACCACCATCGCGGTCTCCGGCAGCTACGACGGCGGCCTCAAGCGCTTCTACGGTTCCGGCGCCCTCGGCAGCGGCAGCCAGGACGAGGACCAGGGTCCGCTCTTCGAACTCGCCGACGGGGCGACGCTGAAGAACGTCGTCCTCGGTTCGCCGGCCGCGGACGGGGTGCACTGCCTGGGCAGCTGCACCCTGCAGAACGTGTGGTGGGAGGACGTCGGCGAGGACGCGGCGACCTTCAAGGGCAAGTCGTCGTCGGCGACGTACCTCGTGGACGGCGGCGGGGCACGGAAGGCGGACGACAAGGTCTTCCAGCACAACGGCGCGGGAACCCTGACCATCAGGAACTTCCAGGTCGCCGACTTCGGCAAGCTCTACCGTTCCTGCGGCAACTGCAGGACGCAGTACGAACGCCATGTCGTGATCAGCAACGTGAAGGTGACCGCCCCCGGCAAGGCCATCGCCGGAATCAACTCCAACTACGGTGACACGGCCACCCTTTCGGGCGTGAGGATCGTGGGCGACAACGGCGAGAGGATCGACGTCTGCGTGCGCTTCCAGGGCAACAGCACGGGAGCCGAGCCGAGCGAGGCCGGCAGTGGACCGGACGGTGTGTTCTGCCGGTACAGCACGTCCGACATCACCTACGGCTGACGGCCGGTGGTTACGGGCGGGCCAACCGGCGCATCATCAGGGCCAGTTGGAGCCTGAGTCGGCCCTGCGGGGTGCGCACCGGCCAGCCGAGCAGGTGCTCGGCGTGGGCCAGCCGGTCCTGGAGCGTGGAGTGGTGCACGTTGACCTCGGCGGCGGCCGCGCGCAGGCTCGCCGTCGAGGCGACGGCGTGCAGCGTGACGAGCAGCCAGGGCACGGCTCCGGCCGCCGCCTCCAGGGCGCGTACGTCGGGCGGCGGCTCCGCGCCCGGTGCCACGAGGTCGGCGAGGAGGGCTATGCCGCCCAGCTCGTCCGCGTACACCACACTCTGGCCGGGGTCCTGCGCGGTGTCGTCCGCCGTGAACCGCAGCGCGGTGCGGGCGGCGGCCCAGGAGCGGGGCAGGTCGGGCACGGGAACGGCGGGGCCGACGCCGACCCTGCCGTGGGGCAGGCCCGCGTGGGGGCGGTCGTCCGCGTCCCCCGGGACGAGCCGGGGCCGCCCGTCCAGCGGGGCCAGAGCGCGGGCCCGGCCCCCGGGGTCCAGGCCGAGGCGCCGGGCCGCGTGCAGCCGGGCCGTCTGCGGAGCGGTGGCGTCGAGGGCCGTCTCGACCAGCGCGGGATCGTCGAGCGGCGCCCGCCCCCGCGTACGGTCCAGCACGAGCCGTACGGCACCGGCGGCCCGCTCCAGGATCACCGCGTCGACCACGCTGGGCTCCGGTTCCGCCCGCTCGAGCCACAGGGCCGGAACCCCGCCCGGCGTCAGCGCCGCGCACGGCCACGCGGCTTCCGGCGGACCGTCCGCGTCCCGGCGCGTGCCGTCCGCCTCGACCCGGACACGCACCTGCCGTTCCGCGTCGACGAGCCGCGCAGGCACCCCGGCGAGCACGGCGGCCCCGCGCACCAGCGCCTCCACCCCGGCCCGCGACTCGGCGAGGCGATCGAAGTACGCGATCACCCGCACGGCGGCCCCGGCATCGGGATCCAGGGCGGTCAGGCGTCCGGCCAGCTCTTTCATACGGACATGGTGCGGCATGGGAGGGCGGTACGAGGAGATCGGTGCGGGAGGAGCCGGTTGCCGAGGGCCCGCGGGCGGCACCCCGGGGACTCCCGGCTCAGCCCAACAGCCTCCGCAGCCAGTCCAGGTGGGCTGCCTGGGCCGAGTGGGAGAGGGCGGCCTGGGGTGCGAAGCCGTCGAAGCCGTGGAAGCCGCCCGGCCACACGTGCAGTTCGGCCACGCCGCCGGCCTGCCAGATCCTCGACGCGTAGGAGACGACCTCGTCCCGGAAGGTCTCCGCGGAGCCGACGTCGAGGAAGGCCGGGGGCAGGCCGGACAGGTCCTCGGCGCGGGCGGGGGCCGCGTAGGGGGAGACGTCCGGGCCGCCGCGCCGGTCGCCGAGCAGGGCCGACCACCCGGTGTCGTTGGCCGTGCGGTCCCATATGCCGAGGCCCGCCATCTGGTGGGACGAGAAGGTGTCGTTGCGGTCGTCCAGCATGGGGCACAGCAGCATCTGCCCGATCGGCTGCGGCCCCTTGCGGTCGCGCAGCAGGAGCGCGAGCGCCGCGGTGAGCCCGCCGCCCGCGCTGGCTCCCGCGAGGACGATCCGCTCGGGATCGCCGCCGATCTCCTTGGCGTGCTCCACCGTCCACAGCAGGCCGGTGTACACGTCGTCGATCGGCGCCGGATGCGGATTCTCGGGCGCGAGCCGGTACTCCACGGAGACCACGACCGCGCCCAGCTCCTTCGCCCATGCCAGCGGCGCGTCCACGCCCACCCGGTTGTTGCCGATGACCATGCCGCCGCCGTGCGTGTGGTAGATCACGGGCAGCGGACCCGCATCGGCCGGAGCGGCGGGCCGGCAGATGAGCAGTGAGATCTCGGGCGCGCCCTCGGGCCCCGGCACCGTCCGGTCCTCGACGTCGAAGAAACCGTCCAGGGTCAGGTCCAGGTCCGCCAGCAGCGCGATCCCCGGCCCCTGGCGGACGAGGTCGATCTCGTCCGGGGTCATTCCGGGCGAGATCACGTCCTTGATCAGTTCCAGTGCGGCGGCGAGTTCGGGGTCGAACGGGGGCGGGACCGAGGTCATGGCTTCTCCTCACGAAGGAAGGCGGCGGCTCGTACGGCCATGATTCGCGCACCGGTGGCGACCCGGGGGCCGCCGTCCGGCGGAAGCTCCCCGCCAACCGGCGGGTGGCGGCCCACCGCCCCGCCCCCGCCCGTCCCGCCATACCAGGCCATGACCTTATGTTCACCAGCTGTCGGGGGAAATCCGTCCTGCGCCCGATGACGATGTCCATCCCCCCACAGGCACCAGGAGTAACACCCGTGAACGTCTCCCTCACGGTCTGGCTGCTGACCGTCGCGGCCTCTTCGCGCTCGTCGCCGTCGACTTCGTCATAGGCCGCAAGCCGCACGAAGTCTCGCTGAGGGACGCCGGGACCTGGACGATCGTCTGGGTGGTCCTGGCAGGACGACGGTCACCGGCCTGACGGCCGCGAGGAAGCAGGAGCGGGAGACGGCGGAGAGCGGGGCGCTGTAGAGGGTGCCGGTGGGTGGTCAGCCCGTCGTCGGGGCCGCGTCCGCGCGCATCATGACGCAGTCGAACTCGATCACCCTCCCCGTGTGCGCCTCACGCGTCACCGGATACATGCCCGTGATCCCGAAGCCGCCTGCCTCGTACGCGGCGATCGCCTCGCTCATCCGCGGGCTGCCCTCGTACAGCTGTAGCAGGGCGACCTCGGACTGCAGGCCCACGAAGTCCTTGATGCGGTCCCCGGCACCGGCGAAGACCTCCAGGTCGTAGCCCTGGGTGTCCATCTTCAGGAAGGGGCGCGGCTCGGTGAGGCCGTCGAGCGCCTTGTCCATCAGCCCGTCGAGCCGGCGGATCTGGATCTCCTCCGTCTCGGACGTGGCGAAGCGGCCGTACCGGTCCTTGCCGTAGTCGCTGGGCGGCAGGAGCGAGTTCATCGTGTTCCAGCCCGTGTGGATGGTGGTGGCCGTGTCCTCGCGGCCCAGGCCGTACTGGAGGACCCACCAGTCCGGGTCGTTCTCGGCGGCCTTCTCGAGCTTGGCGAAGTGCTCGGCGGTGGGCTCGAAGGAGACGATCCGGCCCCGGTAGCCGAGCCGGCGCAGCCGCCGGGCGTACTGTCCGGTGTTGGCCCCCACGTCGAAGACGCAGTTCACGCCGTAGAGGTCCAGCATGCCGACCACGTGGTGGGTGCCCAGGAACTCGGAGGCCGCCAGCTGCAGCTTGCGTTCGTCGGTCAGGGCCGAGCGGTCGAGGAGGAGGTGCGCGCCGCTGTTGCCGAGCCGGACGGACGTGGTCTCCGTGGCGCCCTGCTCGGGTTCCGTACGGGATGAGCGGCGCCGGACCACCCAGGTGTCGTCGCCGACGCCGTTCACCGCCCACCGCTCGTCCTTCGCCAGCACGTCGGTGCCCGGTCCCAGCGGAATCCGGACCCGTTTCCCGCGCCGCGAGACCACCGCGGTCCCGGGTCCGAGGTCGGTCACCTGCAGGCCGAGCCGGGGCATCACTTTGAGCAGTCGTCGGTAGAGGGTCTCCATCGGCCCACCCTTTCAGACATGGAGGGGAGGCGGTCCAGGGCTTCAACGATTTTCGCCGCCTGGGAGAAGGCTTTTACCTGCCTGTGACGCGGGGGACCAACGAAACGGGCGGGACGGCGCGCGGAAGGTGCCTCGGCGCATGCGCGGCTGTGCCTTGTTGCCCGTGCTTTTTCGCTCCCTCCGACCGCGAGAGGGGCTGGCGGCGAAGTTGTCGTGACCGTGCTGTCGCGTTGCACGCCGGCCTGGCGCGCTCGGCTGGCGTGGGCCGTCCTCGGGCTGGCCCCTGGGGCCGCGCGTCGCGGTCGGCTTTCGCGCTCGGTGCGCGCGCCGGCGGGCGGGGCGGCGTGGGGAAGGTGCTTGGGCGCCTGCGGGGCTGTGCCTTGCTGCTGCGCTTTTTTCGGTCTTGCCGACCGCTACAGGGGTGCGCGGCGGAGCTGTCGTGACCGTGCTGTTGCGCGCGATGTCGCTGCACGGCGGCCTGGCGCGCTCGGCTGGCGTGGGCCGTCCTCGGGCTGGCCCCTGGGGCCGCGCGTCGCGGTCGGCTTTCGCGCTCGGTGCGCGCGCCGGCGGGCGGGGCGGCCTGGGGAAGGTGCTTGGGCGCCTGCGCGGTTGTGTCTTGCTGCCCGTTCTCCATTCGGTCTTTCCCACCGCCGAAGCGGCGCGCGACGTAACTACTGCGACCGCGACCGTGACCCGCAACGCGCGCACGTCGGTGCGCCGCCCCGACGCCGGAGCGGGCGGGACCGTGTGCGGAAGGTGCCTCGCGCACACGCTGCCGTGCCACCCTGCCCGCACGCCCGTCGTGCGGACGGGCTCGCGCCGCCGGGCCTCGTGGGCTTGGTGCTCGGCTCCGGATCGGCCTTGACTTCGAGAGTGCTCGAAGGTCTAGCGTCGCCAGGGTCGGTGACGGTGCGGGTGGACGGAGACGGGCATGCGGGTGGGAGTGCACATCAACCGGTTCGAGCACTCGGGCGGAGGGCCCGCGATCGGCGCCGAACTCGCCGCTGCCGGCGCCGCGGCCGAGGCGGCGGGTGTGAGCTGGCTGTCGGTGATGGACCACTACTTCCAGATGGAGTTCAACGGCGGCGCCGAGGCCCCCATGCTGGAGGCCTACACGACCCTGGCCTACCTGGCCGGTCACACCTCCACGGTCCGGCTGGGCGCGCTGGTGACCGGTGTGACGTACCGCCCCCCGGGCCTGCTGGCCAAGATCGCCACCACGCTGGACGTGGTGTCCGGGGGCCGGGCCACACTCGGCATCGGGGCGGCCTGGTACGACCGTGAGCACACGGGGCTCGGCGTGCCGTTCCCGCCGCTCGCGGAGCGCTTCGAGCGGCTGGAGGAGACCCTGCGCGTCTGTCTGCAGATGTGGGACCCGGAGACGAACGGCCCGTTCGAGGGGAAGCACTACCGGCTCGCCGAGACCCTGTGCGTCCCGGCGCCGGTCAGCGCACCGCACCCGGAGATCATGATCGGCGGCGGAGGCGAGAAGAAGACCCTCCGGCTGGTCGCCCGGTACGGCGACGCCTGCAACCTGATCCCCTCCTCACCCGAGGAACTGCGGCACAAGCTCGACGTGCTGCGAGGACACTGCGACACGGAAGGCCGCGACTACGACGCGATCCGCAAGACGATCGCCTACACCGGCGAGCCGGCGACCGAGGGCGACATGGACGCCTTCCTGCGGGACATCAGCGGCTACACGAAGCTCGGCATCGACACGGTGATCCTCGCCCCGCGCCTGGGAGAGACCGCCGTCTGGATCGAGCGCTTCGTGGCACCGGCCGTGCAGCGGCTCGCCGACCTCGACTGACACGCACACGGCTCCGCGTATGCCGAAGGGGGGCCGGAAACATCTCCGGCCCCCCTCGAAACAACCCGGCGAAACAACCCGGGATCAGGCAGCAGCCTCGCCCGCGTTGCCGTGCAGGCTCGCGACGACCTCGGTCAGCTGCGCGGCCACCTCGGCGTCGTCGGCCGGGTGGGTCTCGGCGAAGCGGACCACGGAGCCGGGGATGGAGAGCTTGACGTCCTCGAGCACCTTGGCGCCGGCGATACCCAGGGACTTGCGGGTCTCGTCCTGCGCCCAGACGCCGCCGAACTGGCCGAACGCGGTGCCGACCACGGCGGCCGGCTTGCCGCCGAAGGCGCCGGCGCCGTACGGGCGGGACAGCCAGTCGATGGCGTTCTTCAGGACCGCCGGGATGGTGCCGTTGTACTCGGGAGAGAAGAGGAGGAAGGCGTCGGCGGCCTGCGCGGCCTCACGCAGCTTGGCCGCGGCGGCCGGGACGCTGCCCTCGACGTCGATGTCCTCGTTGTAGAAGGGAATCTCGGCCAGGCCGTCGAAGAGCACCACGTCGGCGCCCTCGGGAGCGTGCTTGACGGCCGCCTCGGCGAGCTGGCGGTTGTGCGAACCGGCGCGAAGGCTGCCGACGAGCGCGAGGATGCGAACAGACATGGGGTACTCCAAGGGGGCTGAAACATTGCCGTTACGAACCGGACCGAGGTCCGATTAGTTTCTAGCATCCCAAACGGACCGTGGTCCAGTTTTCTTCCCGGTGCTTTACGCTGTCTTCATGTCCAGCGCCCTGCCGCCCTTCCCGAAGCCCCAGGAGCCCGTCGACACGCCTCAGTTGCTGGAGGTCGGCCCGGCCCCCGATGAGCCGTGCCTGCGTGCCGACGCGGCCCGCAACCGCGCCCGGCTGCTGGAGGCCGCCGCACGTCTGATCGCGGAGCACGGGGTGACGGGGGTCACGATGGAGGCGGTGGCCGCGGCGGCGCAGGTGGGCAAGGGGACGGTTTTCCGCCGTTTCGGCGACCGCACCGGGCTGCTGATGGCGCTGCTCGACCACTCGTCGAGGAAGCTGCAGGCCGATTTCCTCGGCGGGCCGCCTCCGCTGGGCCCGGGCGCGCCGCCGGTCGAGCGGCTGCGGGCGTTCGGTGTGGCGGTGCTGTACCGCTCGGCCGAGCAGCTGGATCTGCAACTGGCCGCCCAGCCGGAGCCGACCCGACGGTTCTCCCACCCCTCGCTCGGCGCGCTCCGCACGCACGTCGTGATGCTGCTGCGGCAGATCGTGCCGGACGCCGACTGCGACCTCCTGTCCCAGACGCTGATGGCATATCTCGACCCCGCCCTGATCAACCACCTGACCAGGCAGTGCGGGATGCCCATGGAGCGGCTGGAGGCCGGCTGGATCGACCTCGTCGCCCGCGTGACCCGTACGGATCCGCCCGGCTGACCGGGTGAGCCGCGAGGGCCGGGCCAGTTCGGCGATGCCTTCCCTGGTCAGGGCAGGCATCGCCGGTGTTCGCGGCCGCTGCGCGGGCCGTCGGGGGCGGGCTGTCGCGCCAACTCGGCTTTGCCCCGCCCGAAATCCAGGCCGGCGCTTCTGCCAAGATGCGGTACGTCATGGTGCAGATACCGAAAACGCCCGCGCCCCGCGCCGTCCCCACGAGCGCCGACGTGGCCCGCCTGGCCGGCGTCTCGCGCGCGACCGTCTCCTATGTCCTCAACAACACGAGCGCCGTCCGTATCAGTGAGCCCACGCGCCGCCGTGTCCACGAGGCGGCGAAGGAACTCGGATACGTGCCGCACGCGGCCGCCCGCAGTCTGCGCGCCGGGCACAGCCGGATGGTCCTGATGCCCGCCCCGCAGATACCGGCCGGTCCGCTCTACAGTCAGTTCGTGCACGACTTCCAGCAGGCGCTCAGCCGCCTGGACTACACCGTCGTGCAGTACGGCGCCATCGGCCTGCACGGCGACGAGGCCGCCCTGGCCTGGGCCGAGCTGCGGCCCGTCGCCGTCCTGGTGCCGGGTCCCGGCATCGGCCCCCAGGGCGTGGCCGTGCTCAAACGCTCCGGTGCCCGGGCCGTGGTGACGCTCGGCTCCGAGCGCGTCGAGGGCACCCACGCGCTGCTCATGGACCACGAGGGCGTCGGCAGAAGCGCGGCCGAGCACCTGTACGCCCGCGGCCGGCGGCGCGTCGGCGTCGTCGTCCCCGAGGACCCCGGCCTGGACCGGTTCGCCCAGCCACGCCTCGCCGGCGTGCGCGGTGCCCTGCACGGCACGGACGCCGACGTGAGAGAACTGCCCCTGGCCTACACGGAGGAGTCCGCGGCCGCCCTCGCGGCCCGCTGGCGGGACCTCGGCCTCGACGCGGTGTTCGCGTACAACGACGAGTACGCGATGCTCCTGATGCGCGCCCTGCAGGACGAGGGCATCCTCATTCCCGAGGACACGGCAGTGATCGGCGCCGACGACCTGATGCTCGGCCGGCTGCTGCGCCCCAGGCTCAGCACCGTCCACATCGAGCTGCCGTCCGGCCGCGATCTCGCCGAACTGGTCGACCGCGCGGTGCGAAGTCCCGGCGCCGCGCCCGAGTCCCACGAACTCTTCGGAGCCACGGTGGTGCACCGCGACTCCAGCTGACGGGAGGCACTCCATGCGCACGTCGGTCGGCATCATCGGCGGCGGCCCGGCCGGACTGCTCCTCGCCCGGCTGCTGCACCGGGCGGGCATCGACTGTGTCGTCCTGGAGGGCAGGACACGGGAGTACGTCGAACACCGCCAGCGCGCCGGAATGCTGGAGCAGGGCACGGTCGACGCGTTGCACGAGGCCGGCGCCGCCGACCGCCTCGACGCCGAGGGCCTGGTTCACCAGGGCATCGAGCTGCGTTTCGACCGCGAACGGCATCACATCGACTTTCCGTCCCTCACCGGCGGCCGCACCGTCACGATCTACGCCCAGACCGAGATCGTGAAGGACCTCGTGGCCCTCCAACTGGCCGACGGACCACCGCTGTTGTTCGAGGCGGAGGCGTTCGCGGTCGAGAAGCCGGAGAGCGAGGCGCCCCTCGTACGCTTCCTGCACGAGGGCCGCGAGCAGACCCTGAGCTGTGACTGGGTCGTCGGCTGCGACGGCTTCCACGGCATCGCGCGCGACGCGTTCCCCGCGGCGACGAGCCGGACGTACGAGCACGACTACCCGTACTCCTGGCTCGGCATCCTGGCCGAAGTCCCGCCGTCCTGCGAGGAGTTGATCTACGCACGGCATGAGCGCGGCTTCGCCCTGCACAGCATGCGCTCGCCGAGCGTGTCCCGGCTCTACCTCCAGGTTCCCAACGGCACCGACCCCGCGGACTGGC
Organism: Streptomyces sp. HUAS ZL42; assembly: GCF_040782645.1. GTDB lineage: Bacteria > Actinomycetota > Actinomycetes > Streptomycetales > Streptomycetaceae > Streptomyces. The sequence goes on along the minus strand of NZ_CP160403.1, from coordinate 1,399,722 downwards.
CCGACGACCGCATCTGGGACGAACTCGCCGCCCGCTTCGCCATCGACGCCGACTGGACCCTGGGCCGCGGTCCGATCACCGCCAAGTCCGTGACGCCGATGCGGAGTTACGTCCACGAGCCGATGCGCCACGGCCGGCTCCTGCTCGCCGGGGACGCCGCCCACATCGTCCCGCCGACGGGTGCCAAGGGGCTCAATCTCGCCGTGTCCGACGTACGGGTCCTGGCCCGCGCCCTGACCGAGCTGTATCGCACGGGATCCGGACAACTCGTCGACAGGTATTCGGAGGCGTGCCTGGAACGCGTGTGGCAGGCCACACGCTTCTCGTACGACATGACTAGGATGTTGCACGCTCAACCAAATGGGGACGCCTTCGACCACCGGTTGCAGCTCGCGCGCCTGCGCCGGATCACCGCGTCCCGCCACGCGGCCGCCGAACTGGCCGCGAACTACTCGGGACTCCCACTTTGAGTCCCGCCGGTGACGAACGGAGAGCCGCCATGCCGTTGCTCGACCCCAAGACCTGGCAGTCCCACCCCCTGACGGGACCCGAGTACGCCGTCACCGAGCCCGCCACCGGCGACGCGCTCGGCTCGGTCACCCTCGCGTCCGCCGAGGACGTCGGTACGGCCGCCGAGGCCGCCCGTGCCGCCCAGACCGAGTGGGCGCGCCTGCCCCACTTCGTGCGCGCCGGGGTCCTGCGCAAGGCGGGAGACCTGTTCTCGGCGCACGCCGAGGAACTGCGCGAGTGGATCGTCCGCGAGTCCGGCTCCATTCCCGGCAAGGCCGAGTTCGAGCTGCACGTCGCCGCCCAGGAGTGCTACGAGGCCGCCGCCCTCGCCTCCCGCCCGGCCGGCCACATCCTGCCCAGCGAGGCCCCGCGTCTGTCGTACACGCGGCGCGTCCCCGTCGGCGCGGTGGGTGTGATCTCCCCGTTCAACGCGCCGCTGATCCTGTCGATCCGTTCCGTCGCCCCGGCCCTCGCGCTGGGCAACGCGGTGGTGCTGAAGCCGGACCCGCGCACCGCGGTCTGCGGTGGACTGTCCCTTGCCGCGATCTTCGCGGAGGCGGGCCTGCCCGAGGGCCTGCTGCACGTGCTGCCCGGCGGGCCGGAGGTGGGTCAGGCGCTGGTCGCGGACCCGCGGGTGCCGGTGATCTCCTTCACCGGGTCCACGGCCGCGGGGCGGTCGGTCGGCGAGGCGGCCGGCCGCCTTCTCAAGCGGGTCCACCTCGAACTCGGCGGCAACTCCGCCCTGGTCGTCCTCGAGGACGCCGACCTCGACGCGGTGATCTCCACGGCCGCCTGGGGCTCGTTCTTCCACCAGGGCCAGATCTGCATGACGACCGGCCGCCACCTCGTCCACCAGTCCCTCTACGAGGAGTACGTCGAGCGCCTCGCCGCCAAGGCCGACTCCCTCGCCGTCGGCGACCCGCACCGCGCGCAGGTCCACCTCGGCCCGCTCATCGACGGCGCCCAACTGGCCAAGGTGCACGGACTGGTGGAGGCGAGTACCGCCCACGGAGCCAAACTGGCGGCGGGCGGTACCCACGAGGACCTCTTCTACCGGCCGACCGTCCTCGCCGGCGCCGACGACCGGACCCCCGCCTACGCGGAGGAGGTCTTCGGGCCGGTCGCACCCGTACGGTCCTTCGCCACCGCCGACGAGGCGGCGGCCCTGGCCGCGCAGAGCTCCTACGGCCTCTCCCTCGGCATCGTCACCCGTGACACCGCCCGCGGCCTCGACCTGGCCGAGCGCATCCCGACCGGCATCGTCCACATCAACGACCAGACGGTGAACGACGAGGCCGTGGCACCCTTCGGCGGCATCGCCGCCTCGGGCACGGGAGCCCGCTTCGGCGGCGAGTCCAACCTGGAGGCGTTCACCGACCTGCGCTGGACGACGGTTCGCGGGGACGTGGCGGCGTACCCCTTCTAGGGAATCACCGGCCGTCGGTTTCCAGGGACTACTGACCGTCGGTCTTGGACTCCTGCTCCGCGATCGACTTGCGGACCTCGTCCATGTCCAGCTTCCGGGCCTGCCCGATGACGTCCGCGAGGGCGGCCTCGGGCAGGGCGCCCGGCTGGGCGAAGATCGCGACCTGGTCGCGGACGATCATCAGTGTCGGGATCGACTGGATGCCGAAGGCCGCGGCCAGCTCCGGCTGGGCCTCCGTGTCGATCTTGCCGAACACCAGGTCGGGGTTGTCCTGTGCGGCCTTCTCGTAGACCGGCGCGAACTGACGGCACGGCCCGCACCAGGACGCCCAGAAGTCGATCAGGACGAACTCGTTGTCCGTGACCGTCTCGTCGAAGTTCTCCTTGGTGAGCTCCACGGTGCTGCTCATGGCGTGCATCCCTCTTCCTGGTGTGGGGTCGAAGCCGTCGGCACAACACGGCCGGCTCGCCTCGTATTCCGTACGTCCCCGGCGGTCGCGTTTCCCGCGCGCGTACCCATGTGGCCCCACCGCACACCACCCACCAGACTGACCCCATGACGGAAACGGAAACCATCGCGTACGACGTCGTGGTGCTCGGGGCCGGACCCGTGGGGGAGAACGTCGCCGACCGCACCCGTGCGGCCGGTCTCTCCACCGCGGTCGTGGAGAGCGAACTGGTCGGCGGCGAGTGCTCGTACTGGGCCTGCATCCCCAGCAAGGCCCTGCTGCGGCCGGTCATCGCCCGCGCGGACGCGCGCCGCGTGCCCGGCCTGAGCCAGTCGGTGCAGGGGCCTCTCGACGCCGCCGCGGTCCTCGCGCACCGCAACTACTACACCTCCGACTGGAAGGACGACGGCGCGGCCCAGTGGCTGGAGAGCATCGACGCCGACCTCTACCGCGGCCACGGCCGACTGACCGGCGCGCGCACGGTGACCGTCACCGGCCAGGGCGGCGAGCGGCACGTCCTCACCGCGCGGTACGCCGTCGCCGTCTGCACCGGCAGTGACGCCGTGCTGCCCGACCTGCCCGGCCTTGCCGACGTCAAGCCGTGGACCAGCCGGAACGCGACGAGCGCGCAGGCCGCGCCCGGCCGTCTCGTCGTGGTCGGCGGGGGAGTGGTCGCCACCGAGATGGCCACCGCCTGGCAGGCCCTCGGCTCCCAGGTCACCGTCCTCGTCCGCGGCAAGGGCCTGCTGAACCGTATGGAGCCCTTCGCGGGGGAACTGGTCGCCGAGGCCCTCACCGAGGCGGGCGCGGACGTCCGCACCGGCACGTCGGTCGAGTCGTTGGCGCGTGAGCACGGCACGGTCGTGGTGATCACCGACCAGGGGGACCGCATCGAGGCCGACGAGATCCTCTTCGCCACGGGCCGCACCCCGCGCACCGGCGACATCGGCCTGGACACCGTGGGACTGGAGCCCGGCTCGTGGCTGACCGTCGACGACAGCCTGCGCGTGACCGGCACCGACTGGCTCTACGCGGTCGGCGACGTCAACCATCGCGCCCTCCTCACCCATCAAGGCAAGTACCAGGCCCGCATCGCGGGCGCCGCGATCGCCGCGCGCGCCTCCGGCGTGCCGATCCCGGAGCAGCCGGACCCCTGGGGCGCCCACGCCGCCACCGCCGACCACCACGCCGTCCCCCAGGTCGTCTTCACCGACCCGGAGGCCGCGGCCGTCGGCCTCTCCCTCGCGGAGGCGGAACGGGCCGGGTACCGGGTACGGGCCGTGGACGTCGAGATGTCCTCGGCGTCCGGCGCGGGCCTGTACGCCGACGGCTACCGCGGCCGCGCCCGCATGGTCGTGGACCTCGAGAAGGAGATCCTGCGCGGAGTCACCTTCGTCGGCCCCGGCGTCGGCGAACTCATCCACTCGGCGACGATCGCGGTCGCCGGCCAGGTCCCGGTCAGCCGCCTGTGGCACGCGGTCCCGTCGTTCCCGACGATCAGCGAGGTGTGGCTGCGGCTGCTGGAGGCGTACCGGGGCTAGCGAGTCCAGAGCAGTGCCGGTGCCTGGCAGGGCCTAGCCGGATCTGCCGGAGAGCAACGACCCGAGTCCGATGAGTCGCAGGGCGAACCAGTGTTCGTCGATCAGTGCGTACACACGGTCGGGGCCGGCCGTCGAGAGGTCGTTGACCGGCCCCGGAAGGGGCACGGTGAGGGGCTCGCGGCCGGGCCGGGCCGGGTTCCAGACGCGCAGGGTGCTGTCCGAGCACGCCGCGACGATCAGGTCCTGCCGGGGAGTCTCGAGGCGGGCCAGGTGAGTGAAGGGGGTCCCGGGATGGCGCAGCGGGCGGCCACTTGCCGCGCCGTCGCCGGGCTTGAGATCCCAGAGTTCCAGATAGTGCCGGTCGTCGTCGTGGACCTGGACGGCGACGGCGAGCTGCCATTGTCCCCTGGCGGCGCGCAAGGCCACGGGAGTCAGGCCGGGCACGGGCGGGACCGCCGCCCTGCCCACGAGCCGTGTGCCGACGCCCGGCTCACCGCGCACCTCGATCACGCCGTCCGAACCGATCGTGGCCACGAGCGGCTTGCCCCGACGGCGTACGCAGGGCACGGCGGTCAGGGCCCTGCCCGTCGGCAGACCGTCCTCGGTGTGCACCTTGTTGTGCCGCAGCCAGAACAGGGTGCTGGGCGGTGCCGTGTCGTAATGGACCGTCAGGGCGGACATCCAGCCGGGTGCGTCGGCGACGACCAGTGAAGTCACGGGCCCGTTCAGCGACTTGAGGGGAGCCACGGCTTCACCGGTCCTGATCTCCTGGCCTGTCTCCGCGTCGAGCAGGTGCAGCACCCGGGATTCGTGTTCCACCAGGACGAGAACGGGCCGGCCGTCCGGAAGCACCAGCGCGGCGATGTGCCCGACCCGCCGATGAGCAGGCCAGAGCATGGTCCGCACCTCCCCCGAGGTGTCCGCCACCCATACGCCGCCCCGCACGCCGGCCACAGCCAGTGCGACCGGCACGTCGCCCTTGGGAGGCCTCCAGGGAGCAGTGATACGGCGGGCCCAGCGGCTGTCGTAGTCGGGCTGCCCGGGTGGGCCACCACTGGCGGAGTCCCACAGGCGCACGGCCCCGTCCCAGCCGGCGGAGGCGAACAGGTCCTCGCCCCGCCCGGTCCGCAGCGCGGTGAGCGCGTAGGATCCGCCCGGCGTCACCCGCTGCTGCTCGGTGGGGGAGAGCACCCGCTGCCAGTCGGCCGGTATCACGTGGGTGCCGGACGCACCGCGCGAGTCGAGTTGCTCCGGGAGGGCGGACATACGGCTCGTCAGCGCGTGCAGAACGGCTCCCGCGGATGCGTCGAGGACGGCCATGCGGGATCCGCTGCCCGCCACCGCGAGCCGCGTACCCCCTTGGAACCGGAACGGTGACAGGGAGCGCACCCCGCCCCGCACCGTCCCAGCCAGCACCCGCCGGGGCATCAGGTCCTCCACGTCCCAGACCCGCACAGTGCCGTCCTCGGCGCCTGACACGGCGAGCGTCCCTGTGTCGTCCGGACAGGCGAGCACGTGGACCGTGCCGGTGTGCCCGTGCATCACCCCTGCCGCTCGCACGGTATCCGGCCCGGTCACGTCCCAGCGGCGTACGGAGCAGTCCGCGCCCCCGGACAGCAGGAAACGCTGCCCGTCGGGCAGCCGCCCCGCGGCCACCGCGGTCACCGGGCCCACATGGCCGGTGAGGACGGTCGCGCTCCAGTCGTCGGGGCGCCACAGCCGCAGAGTGCGGTCCTCGCCCGCCGAGGCGAGCAGGGGTGACGCCTCGTCGTCGAGAACGGTGAGACACAGCACGGTGTCCGAGTGCCCGCGGAGCACGGTGACCCGGCCGCCGGTGCCGAGATCCCACACGTACAGGTCACGGCCGGCTGCCGCGACCAGCAGCCGGCGCCCCCGGACGTCCGTGAGGCGCGTCAGCGCCGTCACGGTCGTGTCCGGGCCGGTAAGGACCATCCTGGTCTCACCGGTGTCCGGGTCCCACAGCCGTACCGTCGTGTCCCCGCCCGCGGAGGCGAGCAACTCCCGTCCTTCGCCGGTGTCCACGGGCTGCAGGGCGACCACGGGGCCGGAGTGCCCGCGCAGTACGACGCTGAAGTCGTCCGGGGCCGTAGAGGCGGAACTCAGGAACGCCGGCACGGCCGTGTGACCCGCGAACCAGTCCAGGAGGCCCTGTTCCTCGAACATCGCGGTCATCAGCAGCGTGCGCAGCCGCTCCTCGGGGGACAGCGAGGCCAGCCGGTGCGCGGCCCGCAGATACAGACGCGCCACAGGCAGCGTGAACCGGTCCGGCAGGGAACGTACGGCCGCGGCCGTACGCGCCGGGTCGGCGCAGGTGAGGAATCCGAGGTCGTCCATCACCTCCGGTAGCAGACCCGCGGCCCGCGCGTGTGCCGCGAGGTGCCGCCGCAGATAGGGATGGGCGGACTCCCATGCGGCCGGGCCGCGCCCCGACACGGTCGTGAGCAGAGCCCTGGTGATGCGCTCGTGCACGTCGGGGGGCGAGATGCCGCGGAAGTGATCGATGAGCGACTGGTGGTACAGCCGGTAGACCGTCTGGCCCGACTCGCCGGACTCGACCAGATGGAATCCGGCGTGCTCCAGCACCCACGCGATGTCCCCGTCCTCGTAGCCGCGCCCGCTGTCCGAGAGGGCTCCGGCCAACACCGGCCACAGATCGCGGCGCGGCAGCCCCGCTCCCTCGGCCCACGCCAGTGGACGCAGCAGGTCGCACAGCCGCTCGGGGTCGGGGGAGCGGGCGAACTCCTCGTCAAGCACGGCCGACAGATCGCCCGAGAGCAATCGTTCCAGCTCTGCTCGCCAGTCCGTGCCGGGTGGCACCGGCGGCGCGTTGAGCACCGCACGGCCGGCGATCCGCGCGTACAGGAAGTTCCCGTCGCTCGCCTCGGCGATCCGCTCGGCCCACTCGCGGGCGAACCCCTCCCCGACGGGCCGGGAGGAGTGTTCGGAGCCGAGCAGCCGGCGCCGTGCGTACGCGGTGAGGTCGGCCCGGGACCCCGGTTCGTCGTCGAGGACCGCCGTTTCGTCGGGGGCCAGGGCCTGGATCAGCGGGCCGGCGTCGTTGGTGACCGTCGTTTTGCCGGCGCGGTGCGGGCGGGTGCCGACCAGGACTCGCACACCGGGCAGGTCGGCGAGGGGGCGCAGGAGATCGGCGGCGATGGGAACGGCCTCGGCCGCCTTGGCCTCGTCCAGCCCGTCGATGACGACGGCCACTCGCCGGCCCAGCTCGCCGACCTGCCGTACGACCTCCGCCGCCCGGAGCCAACCGTCCCGGCGCGCGGGCAGGCCGAGGGTGTCGGCCACCGCGCGCAGGCAGTCCTCGAGCGTCTTGTTCCGGCAGGAGAGCGCGAGATCGACACAACCCAGCGGCGGCAGGGCGGAGTTGGGTGTGTCGTTCAACGCGCCCTCCGCCTCGGCCACCGCCCGCAGGTCCGGCACCGACAGGGTTGCGATCCGTCCGAGCAGTGCGGACTTCCCCGTGCCGGGCGAGCCCGTGACCGCGAACAGGCCGCGCTCCGCCTGTGCCAGCCAGCCGATGAGGCGCCGCAACAGCCGGTCACGGCCGCAGAAGTACCATCCCGTCTCTCCCACCTCGATGCCGCGGGCCGAGAGCACGAGGTGCTGGTCCACCTCCGTCGCCCGCAGCCGGCGCAACCGCTTGGTCTCGACGTCCTCGTCCGGCACGGTGGCCGACGGATGCAGCGGATTGCGCAACGCCGGGACGGGCGCGCCACGGGCGACGTAGGCCGTGCCGCCGTCCCGCCGCGCCATCACCCGGTCCATCACGTCGGCGAGTTCGTCGGAACGGATGGTCTCGTCGTGCTCCGTCCACCGCCGGTCCTCCGGGCCCTGCCGTACGACTCGCTCCAGTGTCTCGGCGAACACCCCGTCCTCGGCGCTCTCGAAGCCGCGGGTCGAGGCGATCACCGCGAAGCGCCGCTCGGGTCCGGCCGCGCTGCTGTGGTCCAGGACCTCGCAGATCTCGGCGGCGACACGGGAGGCGGCGACTCCGCTCGCGCAGCAGTCGAGCAGGACCAGAACCTCGTGGAACTCCCGGTGGGCGAGGAACCGGGCGAGCGCCTTGGCCGTGATCGCGCGGTACTCGTCCAGACGGGTACCGGGGGAGTCGGCGGCGATGAGGAAATGCTCGCCCGCGTCGACACAGCCGTGACCCGTCCAGTACAGAACGAGGCGGGAACCACCACCGTGCCAGGCCCTCAGCCGTTGCGTGATCGACGCCCAGTCTCCACCGGCGGTCAGCTCGGGAAGCTCGTGGCCGTACCCCAGGGACCGGAACAGCTCGTACAATCTGCCCACACTGGCGGGGACATGGGACAGGCGCGGCCAGTTCGCGTCCTGGTACTCGCCGACCCCGACAAGGACGAAGCGGCCGTCGTCCGTCATGTGCGCCACCGCACTGTGGTGCTCCCCGTTGCCGTGCCCCTGGGCGTCGACGGCCGTAGCATGTGGCCTGCCGTCAACCAGGCGCATACTACGGCGAATTGTGCAACGGGGGGAATCTGTGCCCAGTACTCCGGCGACGGACGGGCGGAGCGGTCCGGTGACGGATCTGGTCGTGGTTCTGCCCGGCATCATGGGCAGTGTTCTGGCCCGCGACGGGCACGAGGTGTGGAACCACACGCTCGCGGTGGCCGGACGGCACGCGCTGAGCCGCTTCGGCGAGGTGGAGCGGCTGGTGGTGCCGGACGGCACGGGTGACGCCGATCCGGGCGACGGCGTGGAGGCCGTTGGACTCATCCACGGGCTGCACATCCTGCCGGGCGTATCGGCCATCGACGGCTACGGGACTCTGCTGGCCTTCCTGGAGCGGCGGTTGGGCCTGTCCGTCCGGACCGGTAACCTCCTGCCCTTCCCGTACGACTGGCGGCTCTCGGTGCGGCTCACGGCCCGCAGGCTCGCGGCCCGGGTGGAACCCGCGCTCGCCGCGTGGCGCGCCCGAAGCGGCAACCCCGGAGCGAAGGCCGTGTTCGTGGCTCATTCGATGGGCGGCCTCGTGGCCCGCTACTACCTGGACGTCCTCGGCGGAGGCGCGCACGCCCGGAGCCTGGTCACGGTCGGTACCCCCTACCGGGGGTCGGTCAACGCGCTGGACTCGCTGCACCGGGGAGTCGCGCCGCGCCTGGGCCGGCTGTCCGCACCGTTCACCCGGCTGGCGCGCTCGATGCCGTCCCTGCATCAACTCCTGCCGACCTGGCGCTGCGTCATCGACGGGGACGGGCTTCGGTCGGACTTGGCCCGCACGCCGGTGTCCGGCCTGGACCCCGACCTGAGCAGCGAAGCCCTGCGCTTCCACCAGGAGCTCGACCGGGCCGACGGCGACGGATACGCCCTCCACGTCTTCGGCGGCTACCGCCAGCCCACGCGCCAGTCGGCTCTTCTGACGGCCGACGGGTTCAGCGGTCGGCGGGAACTGGACGGTACGGACCACTACGGCGATGGCACGGTTCCCCGGTTCTCCTGTTTCCCCGCGCAGTTGACGGACGACTCGACCGTGCGGTTCTTTGCCCAGAAGCACGGGGCGCTGCAGAACGAGCGGGCCCTGCTGAACCAGCTGGAAGCCTTGCTCACCGCCCGGGATCCGCGTCAGTTCCTCGACGGCAGACAGGAGTTGTGCGTCGACGTCCCCGAGATCGCCGATGCGAACGATTGCGCGGTGGAGGTGATGGCCGAGGACGACCGGCTGATCCTTTCGGCCGCCGCCGAGGACGTCGAGACGGGCAGAGTGGGCGTACGCCGGTCCCTGCACAACCGCGGAGACGGCCACTACGGCACCCGGCTCACGCTGCCCGGCCCGGGAACCTGGCGGGTCACCGTGGGGGACCCGGTGAACGCGGGCCGGGTACACGAGGTGAGCAGCATCGTGCTGGCTGCTCGGTGAGAAGCCGCGCAACTGCTTGAGCGGCGAGGCGTTTTTCGAGGGCCTTGGCTCCGGTGGCCGCGTCGGACGCGCTCGTCTTCGTCGAGGGAGACATCGCCGACTGCTTCGGCGGTCTTCCACCGGCGGCAGTCAGGATCCGAGCTAGGGCAGTTCGAAGCCGAGGGCCCGCGCCGCCTCCGTCGGTGTCGGCTGCGTCCAGCGGTCCACCATCGCCTGGTTCGAGGACAGCGAACGCAGTTCCGCACGGTCCAGGTAGAGCCTGCCGTCCAGGTGGTCCGTCTCGTGCTGCACGATGCGGGCGGGCCAGCCGGTGAACACCTCGTCCAGCGGCCGGCCCTCCTCGTCCTCGCCGGTCAGCCGCACTTCCGCGGGCCGCGCCACCACGGCCTGCCACCCCGGCACGCTCAGACAGCCCTCGAAGAACGCGGCACAGCCGGTGCCCACGGGTTCGTACGACGGATTGACCAGCACCCGGAACGGCTGCGGCACCCGGCCGCGGGCCAGCCGCACCTCCTGCGGCACCGGCGCCGGATCCTCGACGACGGCGATCCGCAGGGGTACGCCGACCTGGGGCGCCGCGAGGCCGACGCCGGGTGCCGCGTGCATGGTGAGGCGCAGGGCCTCGACGAAGCGGGCGAGGAGAGCGGGGCCGAGCTGGCCGTCGTAGCGCTCGGTGCCGCGCCGCAGCACCGGGTCGCCGGCCGCCACGACGGTCAACGGGCCGTCGGCGGCGAGGAGTTCCTCGACCCGCTCGGCGAGAGGCGCGCGATCACTGGGGGAAGCCATCGCGCCAGCATGCCACGGCGTGCTGTGCCGACCGGTGCGCTCCGGCGCCCTCCGGTGTGACGCACGCCACTCCCACTCCCGGGAACTCGGGCTCTTTGCGCCCCGACTACTGGTTCGCCCCAGCTGAGACCCGACCCTCGGAGAAGCCCGCCGATGTCCACCGCTCCCTCGACCACGACGGACGAGGCTCCCCAGTCCGCCGCACCGGCTCCGGCCCCGAGCCGCTGGGCCCCGCTGCGGCCCCTGATCCTGCGGATGCACTTCTACGCCGGCGTGCTCGTCGCGCCGTTCCTGCTCGTCGCCGCCGTCACCGGATTCCTGTACGCGGGCTCGTTCCAGGCCGAGAAGCTCGTCTACTCCCAGGAGATGACCGTTCCGGTGGGCGACTCCAAACTGCCGATCTCCGAGCAGGTGGCCGCGGCCCGCAAGGCCCACCCGGAGGGCACCGTCTCGGCGGTACGGCCCTCCCCGGAGGCCGACGCGAGCACCCGTGTGATGCTGTCCGGCGTCGAGGGCGTGGGCCCCGACCACACCCTCGCCGTGTTCGTCGACCCGTACACCGGGAAGGTGCGGGGCGCCCTCGAGCAGTACGGCTCGACGGGCGCGCTGCCGCTGCGCACCTGGATCTCCGAGCTCCACCGCAACCTGCACCTCGGCGAAACGGGCCGCCTCTACAGCGAACTCGCCGCGAGCTGGCTGTGGGTGATCGCGGGCGGCGGTCTGGTGCTGTGGTTCTCGCGCCGCCGCGCCCTGCGCAAGGTGCGCGGCACCAGCGGACGGCGTCGCACGCTCGGCCTGCACGGCAGCGTCGGCGTGTGGGCCGCGGCCGGCTTCTTCTTCCTCTCGGCGACGGGCCTGACCTGGTCGACCTACGCCGGCGCCAACATCGACGAGCTGCGCACCTATCTGCGCCAGGCCACCCCGTCGATCTCGGCGACGGTGGGCGGCGAGCACGCGGGCCACGACAGCGCGGCCGGGCCCGGCGGTGACGCCGAGCACGGCGTCGGCCTCGACAAGGTCCTCGCCGCCGCGCGCGCCGAGGGGCTGAGCGACCCCGTGGAGATCGTGCCGCCCGCGGACGCCGAGTCGGCGTACGTCGTCAAGCAGGTGCAGCGCAGCTGGCCCGAGAAGCAGGACTCGGTCGCGATCGACCCGGCCACCGGTGAGGTCACCGACGAGCTGCGGTTCGCCGACTACCCGATCCTCGCGAAGCTGACCCGCTGGGGCATCGACCTGCACACCGGCGTCCTGTTCGGCCTCGTCAACCAGATCGCCCTGATGCTGCTCGCGCTCTCGCTGATCCTGCTGATCGTGTGGGGCTACCGCATGTGGTGGCAGCGCGGTCGCGGCTCCGCCTTCGGCAGGCCCATCCGGCGCGGCGCCTGGCGGCAGGTGCCCCCGTATGTCCTCGTCCCGCTGCTCGCGGCCGTCGCCGTCCTCGGCTACTTCGTGCCGCTGCTGGGCATACCGCTCGCCGCCTTCGTGGTCGTGGACGTGGTCCTGGGCGAGATCGCGCACCGGCGGGGCCGCGGGCGTACCGAGGCGCCGTCGGCCTGAAGCAGCGCAGCATGACGCGGGCCCGGCTCCACGGTGGAGCCGGGCCCGGGCCATGGTGTGTTTGACCTCTCTCAGAGGCTCTCGAAGTCGCCCGCGAGGGCCGAGGCGAGGCGCAGATGCGGCTCCGCCTCGGCGTGCCGTCCCTGGCGCTGAAGGGTGCGGCCCAGCATCAGCCGGGCGTAGTGCTCCACCGGGTCGCGCTCGACGATGACGCGCAACTCGGCCTCCGCACGGCGCAGTTGGGCCGAGTGGTAGTAGGCGCGGGCCAGCAGCAGCCGCGGTCCGGTCTGTTCCGGCACCTCCTCGACCAGTCCGCCCAGGACACGGGCCGAGGCGGCGTAGTCCTTCGCGTCGAAGAACATCCGCGCGCGCTCCCAGCGCTCCGCCGGCGTTCCGTGAGCGTAGTAATCCACCTCGTATGTCATGTCCACTCGTAACCTCCTTCGAGGCGGACAACGGACGGCAGTGATTGAATATTCCACTACTCTGGAATGCGCGGGATGCACGGCGAGTGCTTCGCCCGGGTGACGCACTGACGGCACGCCTCCCACAGGACTAGTTTGGTCCGCATGAGCAATCTTGATCGCGAGCCGGTTCCCGCGGTGTGCGGCGGCCGTGGCTTCGTCGTCGCGGAGCCGGTGCGTGAACTCCTCAGCCCTCGCCGTGTCCAGCTCGGCGAGTCCACCGAAGTCCGCCGGCTGCTCCCCAACCTGGGCCGCCGCATGGTCGGTGCCTGGTGCTTCGTCGATCACTACGGCCCCGACGACATCGCCGACGAGCCCGGCATGCAGGTGCCCCCGCACCCGCACATGGGCCTGCAGACGGTGAGCTGGCTGCACGAGGGCGAGGTGCTGCACCGCGACTCCACGGGCAGCCTGCAGACGATCCGCCCGCGCGAACTGGGCCTGATGACCTCCGGCCGGGCCATCAGCCACTCGGAGGAGAGCCCGAAGTCGCACGCCCGCTTCCTGCACGGCGCACAGCTGTGGGTCGCCCTGCCCGACAGCCACCGCCACACCGATCCGCGCTTCGAACACCACGCCGAACTGCCGGTCGTCACCGCTCCTGGCCTCAAGGTCACGATGATCCTCGGCGGCCTCGACGGCGCGACCTCGCCCGGAACGACGTACACCCCCATCGTCGGCGCCGACCTCGCCCTCGCCCGCGGCACTGACGTACGCCTTCCCCTGGAGCCGGACTTCGAGTACGCGGTGCTCTCGATGTCCGGCGAGGCCCACGTGGACGGCGTGCCGGTGCTGCCCGGCTCGATGCTCTACCTCGGCTGCGGCCGCACCGAACTGCCGCTGCGCGCCGAGTCGGACGCGGGCCTGATGCTCCTGGGCGGTGAGCCGTTCGAGGAGGAGCTGATCATGTTCTGGAACTTCATCGGCCGCACCCAGCTGGAGATCGAGCAGGCCCGCACGGACTGGATGACGGGTTCACGGTTCGGCGAGGTGAAGGGGTACGACGGTGCTCCACTGCCCGCCCCGGAACTCCCGCCGGTACCGCTGAAGCCGCGGGGCAGGGTGCGCTGAGCGCCGGCCTGCGGCCGCGCCGGCGCGGGCGTCGTCCTGTCCCCGTGCCGCCTTGCGGGACTGCCGCGTGCACCGGCGCATCCTGTGCAACCGGGTACTCGACGGCTCCCGCGTATCCGATCTCCGGCGCGCTCGTGGACAGCGGCTGCACCATCCCCGGACCGGACCACCTGAAGGAGGAACAGGTCGCGCTGCAGCCTGGCCGTCCCTGGTCCTCTCTCGCCCGCCTCAGGTCGGCGCCGTCGCCACCCGCAGCGGCGCGGGCCCGGTGGCCGTCTCGCCGTCGCTGAGGCCCGCGATGGCCGTCCACCAGTCGGCGCCGTCCTCGACGTACCGCAGCAGGACGCCCTCCCGGATGGCCCACGGGCAGATCTCGACGGCACTGATACCGCTGAGCTTCATCGCGGTGTGGCCTACGATCGCGCCCGCCAGGCTCTGCCCGGCGCGCGGCACGGAGATGCCCGGGAGCCGGCCGCGCTCGGCGGTGGAGAGCGCGGCGAGGGTGGCCACGGCACGGCGCAGGTCGTCGCGGTGCAGCACGCGCCGTACGAACGGGCCGTCACGGCCGGGCGCGGCGCCGCACAGCCTGGCCAGCTGCTGGAAGGTCCTGGAGGTGGCGACGACGCTGCGCGGCCCCTCCCACCGGATCCGCGCCGCGACGTCACGGAGCTGGTGCCGCACCTTGCGGCGCAGGGCCTTCACCTCGTCCGGCGACGGAGGATCGCCGGCGCGGAAGAACTCGTTGGTGAGCCGGTTCGCGCCGAGCGGCAGGGAGACGGCGAACTCGGGTAGCCGGCCCCGGCCGAACGCCACCTCGCAGGAGCCGCCGCCGATGTCGAACAGGCCGAGCGGCCCGGACTGCCAGCCGATCCAGCGCCGGGCGGCGAGGAAGGTGAGCTCGGCCTCCACCTCGCCCGGCATGACGCACATCCGCACGCCCGTTCGGCTGCGCACCGTCCGCAGTACGTCCAGCCGGTTCGGTGCGCCTCGCACGACGGCCGTGGCGAACGCCAACGGGCCTGCGGCGCCCCACCGTTGGGCCTTGCGCCCGGCCGCCTCGACCGCATGCACCAGCTGCTCCACGGCCTCCTCGCCGATGTGCCCGTCAGGACCGACCCGTTCGGACAACCGCAGCTTCCACTTGGCGGTGCGCACCGGCAGCGGCACCCCGCCCTCCGCGTCCGCGACCACCAACCGCACCGTGTTCGATCCCGCATCCACCACACCGACACGCATGGCCGCCGGGTACCCCGACCCGCCTGCCCGATGCGCATGCGTCCCCGCGCCGAGCGGCGGATGCCCGACCACCGAGGGTCACCCGTCCGACTGACATCAGCCGAACGGGTGCCGCTCCCGCGCCGCGCGAGTGTTTCGCGCGGCGCGGGTACTCGCCCGGCGGGCCGGTGGCTAGGCATGGCCTGTGACGGGTGGAGCACAGGCGCGGAGGGAGGCGTTCCGTGGCGGAGCGGAAGCGGGGCGAGGAGGCCTTCGTCAAGGCGGCCGACGCCACCGACGCGCGGCTGCCGGCGTACGACGGGGCAGGCGGGCTGCTGCGGAAGGCGTTCCCTCACCACTGGTCGTTCTTCCTGGGTGAACTGGCGCTCTACAGCCTGATCATGCTGCTGCTCACCGGGGTGTGGCTGACCCTGTTCTTCCATCCGGAGATGCGCGAGGTCGTGTACCACGGCCGCTATGTGCCGCTGGACGGGGTCCCCATGTCCGCCGCCTACGAGTCGACCCTGAACATCAGCTTCGACGTGCGCGGCGGGCTGCTCATAAGGCAGGCGCACCACTGGGCGGCCCTGGTGTTCGTCGCCGCGATCGGCGCGCATCTGCTGCGGATCTTCTTGACGGGCGCCTTCCGCAGGCCGCGCGAGATCAACTGGGTCATCGGCGTCACGCTGTTCGTGCTCGCCCTGGCCGAGGGGTTCGCCGGCTACTCGCTCCCCGACGACCTGCTCTCCGGCACGGGGCTGCGCATCGCGCAGGGCATCATGCTGTCCATCCCGGTGGTGGGGACGTACGTCAGCATGTTCACGTTCGGGGGCGAGTTCCCGGGGCAGGAGATCGTGCCCCGGCTCTACAGCCTGCACATCCTGCTGCTGCCCGGTGCGCTGATCGCCCTCGTCACCGTCCACCTGATCCTGGTGTTCTACCTGAAGCACACACACTGGCGCGGCCCGGGCAGGACGAACGCGAACGCCGTCGGCAAGCCCATGGTCCCCCAGTTCACCGCCACATCGGCCGGCCTGTCCCTCATGGTCTTCGGTGTGCTGACCGTGCTGAGCGGGCTCGCGCAGGTCAATCCGGTGTGGAAGTACGGCCCCTACCGCCCCGACATCGTGTCGACCGGCTCCCAGCCGGACTTCTACGTCGGCTTCCTGGAGGGCGCGCTGCGCCTCGTACCGCCCTGGGAGACGAACGTCGCCGGGCACACGCTGATGTGGAACGTCCTGCTGCCGGCGGTCGTCCTGCCGGGGATGTTCTTCCTCGTCCTGTACGTGTACCCGTTCGTCGAGCAACGGCTGACGGGGGAGTGGCAGGAGGAACACCATCTGTGCGACCGTCCGCGGGAGCGGCCCGTCCGCACCGGTCTCGGCATGGCCGGCCTCGTCTTCTACGGCGTGCTCCTGCTGGCCGGCGGCAACGACATCGTGGCCCAGACCTTCCGGATCTCGGTGAACACCCTGACCTGGATCCTGCGCGTCGCCCTCGTACTGGCGCCCGTCCTCGCCTTCATGATCACCCGTCGCCTGTGCCACGCCGCGCTGGCCGTGGAGCGGGAACGCCTGACCGAGGGTGAGGAGACCGGCGAGGTACGTCAGTCCGTGGACGGGGGGTACGAGAGCGACCACCGGCCGGTGGAGAAGTTCCGCCCCGGCGCCCCGAGAACGCCGATCAGCCCTCCCGCCCGGCGCCCCGGTTTGCGTACTGGAACACCATTCCGAACACCCCGGCCCCCAGCACGCCGAAACCGATGAGGAACAGCCACAGTCCGTAGACCACCCCGGTCGCGGTGACGGCGAACCCGGCGGCGGTGATCACCGGCCAGTGACTCTCCGGCGGGAAGAACTCCAGGGGCCCGGCGGCGTCGGCCACGTCGGCGTCCGCGCGGTCCTGTGGGCGCAGCCCCTTGCGCCGGTAGTGCATCGCGCAGAAGAAGCAGACCAGCGCGGCCATGCCGAACGCGATGATCAGTGCCGTCGTACCCGCCGGATCGCCGTGCGACCAGACCCCGTAGAACACGGCGGTGCCCCCGAAGAAGAAGGCGACACCACCGAAGAGCAACGCCTCGGTCCTCATCGCAGCCCCTCCTCCTGAGCCTCTTTCACGATGCCGGGATGGTGCAGGTCGAAGGCCGGGGACTCGGACCGTACCCGCGGCAGCGCCACGAAGTTGTGGCGGGGCGGGGGACAGGACGTCGCCCACTCCAGAGAGCGTCCGAATCCCCAGGGATCGTCCTCGGTGACCCGGCGCCCGTACCGAGCGGTGTGCCACACGTTGTACAGGAAGGGCAGCGTGGAGACACCGAGCAGGAACGCCCCCGCGGACGACAGCGTGTTGAGCAGCGTGAACCCGTCGGAGGCCAGATAGTCGGCGTACCGGCGGGGCATGCCCTCCTCCCCGAGCCAGTGCTGCACCAGGAAGGTCAGCTGGAACCCCGGGAACAGCAGCCAGAAGTGCAGCTTGCCGAGCCGCTCGTCCAGCATCTTCCCGGTGAGCTTGGGCCACCAGAAGTAGAACCCGGCGAACATCGTGAAGACCACGGTGCCGAACAGCACGTAGTGCAGGTGCGCCACGATGAAGTACGAGTCGGTGAGGTGGAAGTCGAGGGGCGGGGAGGCGATGAGCACCCCGCTCAGACCGCCGAGCAGGAACGACATGAGGAAGCCGAGCGCCCACAGCATGGGCGTCTCGAACGACAGGGATCCTTTGTGCATCGTGCCGATCCATGCGAAGAACTTGATGCCGGTGGGGACGGCGATCAGGAACGACATCACGGAGAAGAAGGGCAGCAGCACCGCCCCCGTGGCGAACATGTGGTGCGCCCAGACGACCGCGGACAGCATGGTGATCACGATCGTGGCGCCGATCAGCGGCAGATAGCCGAAGAGCGGCTTGCGCGAGAACACAGGAAGGATCTCCGAGATGATCCCGAAGAACGGCAGCGCGACGATGTACACCTCCGGGTGCCCGAAGAACCAGAACAGGTGCTGCCAGAGGACGGCTCCGCCGTTCGCGGCGTCGAAGACGTGGGAGCCGAACTTGCGGTCCGACTCCAGGGCCAGCAGGGCGGCGGTGAGCACCGGGAACGCCGGCAGGATCAGGATGGACGTGAACAGCACGTTCCAGGTGAACAGCGGCATCCGGAACATGGTCATGCCCGGGGCGCGCAGGCACATGATCGTGGCGATGAAGTTGACCGCGCCCAGGGTGGTCGACACACCCGTGACCACGAGGCCCATCACCCACAGGTCGCCGCCCGCGCCGGGGGTGTAGTAGGCGCTGTTCAGCGGTGCGTAGGCGAACCAGCCGAACGCCGCCGCGCCGCCCGGCACCACGAACCCCGAGACGACCATGAGACCGCCGAACAGGTACATCCAGTACGACAGCGCGTTGAGCCTGGGAAAGGCCACGTCCGGTGCGCCGATCTGCAGCGGCATCACGGCGTTCGCGAACCCGGCGAACATCGGGGTCGCGAAGAGCAGCATCATGATCGTGCCGTGGATGGTGAACAGCTGGTTGTAGCCCTGTTCGCTCATGAACTGCAGCCCGGGGCGGGCGAGTTCGGCCCGCATCCCCAGCGCGAGCAGACCGCCGAGGAGGAAGAAGCAGAACGCCGTCACCATGTACAGGCGGGCGATCACCTTGTGGTCGGTAGTGGTCGCCCAGCGCAGCAGCGTACGGCCGAAGGAGTGCGGGGAGGCGGCGGGGCTGCGGCCCTCGTCGGCGCGTTCGGACAGTTCGGTCATGGTCCTCCTCCATGGGCCCGACCAGGGTCCGGCGGCCTCCCGAGAGTCGTGCTGCCGCGCGGGGACGCCTCGCGAGTGCCCGGGCCGCCCTGAGGGAAACCGTCGGCCACCGGGCGCGGAGCGAACCCGCACGACAGCGCCGACGCTACTGCCGTGACCTGCAAGAGCCGTTCACGCCACGCGTCCTGTCCGCCGTCAGAGGGGTTGTGCGCATCGCGAATCCGCTCCGGGGCCGGGGGTACTCGGCTCAGATGCAGACGACGTCCTACGCAGCAATGGCGGCCGGCTCGGCGCTCGGGGTGGCGGCCGTACTCATCGGCGGTCTTGTCATCACCGGCGGTCTGGTGTGGGCCGTCCGCCTCGGCATCAAGGTGCGGCGGCGCGAGCCACCGCCTCCGCGGCGTGACGAGCAGCCCACACCGCCGGCGACCGGCCCCGTCCGCGAGACGCGGGAGATGCGCGAGCCGGACGAGGTGCCCCGCGCCGGCGACGAGAGCGAGCGCCTCACACCCCACCGACTCAGGCCCTCCGGAAGCAAACGGAGCGAGGACCGGAAGCGCCCGCGCTGGGACCCCGGGTCCAGCGGATCGTTCGGCAGTGGTGGGACCGGGGGGAGGTGAGCCGGGGCCCCGCGCCCGGCTGGGCGTTTGCCCGGCGCGAACGCGGGGGACTCGGAACGGCGCATCGAGAGCCGGTGCTCACCTCGGAGCGAGGAACGGAGCCCGAGCAGTTCGGACACAGAAGGAAGATGAAGAGCCGTGACCGCGCGCCCCAAAGACAGTTCCGTCGTCCGCCGACCCGAGACGGGCTGGGCGAGGGCCCGCCGTATGCGCGGGAAGGGTGTGCGCACCTGGGTCTCGGCCGTCGAGGTCCGCAACGCCGCTCCCACGGAGCAGTCCGGTCAGGAGTCGAACATCGTCAGAGGTGAGGACTGAGTCCGTGCGATCCGCGGCGGCGGCCCAGTGGCACCTCGGCGCCTACTGGTCGTCGCCGCGGCGCAGTGGTCCCCAGGACCCCTCCTGGCGGTCCACCGCCGTCTGCGCGTCCTCGATGACGTGTTCGTCGACCCAGCCGATCGGCCGTACGTCGCCGACCAGCGGTTCGTTGTCCGGCCCACGGCCCTCGACGCGTCCGCGCAGCACCCAGGGGCGCACCCCGGGCCCCTTCTCCCGCGGCAGATGCGAGTAGTCGTGCAGCCGACGGGCCACCCACAGTTCGACGGGGCGGTCCTTCCACCAGGGCTCGACAGCGAGCGGATTGGCCGACAGCCCCGGCATGCGTACGCCCGTGAGGTCGTCCCTGCTCGCGAGGTCGTCCCTGCTTCCCTCCGCGCCCAGATCGGCCCGAGGGCCGTGGGACCAGCGCACGAACAGGTCGGGGAAGCGTTCCACGAGGTTCCCCAGCTCTTCGAGGGAACGGAGGACGGGAAGATCGTTCGCGCCTGGCATCGAATCCGCCCTCCTCGAGGTCGTCCCACCGCGACCGCCCACACCGAGCTGATCACCGGGCCCGGGTACCCCTGAGGGCGCACGGCACCCACAACCCCCGCGCTGGACAGTCTGTACAGTCTCTGGACTCCTGGTCTAGAATCCAATGTGCCGGGGCGGCCGTGCCCCGACGCACGGAGGAGGAGGATGGTGGCCGAGCAGTCCCTGGAGCGCGAGCGGGACGCGATCCTCGCCGCACTGGTCCCGGTCGTCGACGGAATCGCGGCGACGCTCGGCGCGATGTGCGAGGTGGTGCTCCACGACTACCGGCGGCCGGAGAAGTCGGTCGTCGCCGTCGCCGGATCGGTGACCGGGCGGGCGGTGGGCGGGGCGATGAGCGAGATCGGCATGCGTGTCGTCGCCCGCGGTGACGATGCGGCCGACGAGCTGAACTACCTCACCCGCACCGGCACCGGGCAGCTGGTGAAGGCGTCCACCATGGTGCTGCGCGACTCCTCGGGCGCGGTGTTCGGCGCCCTGTGCGTCAACCTGGACGTCACCGCCGTCAACCAGGCCCACACCCTGCTCGGCGCGCTCGCGGGCCTCGGCGCGGCTCCCGGTGAGCTGCCGGTCACCACGTTCGGCAACGACATCGACTCGGTCGTCGACGCCATCGTCGACGCCCATCAGCCGCGGCAGCACCAGAACTGGGCCGCACTGGACCGCACCCAGCGCCTGGAGCTGTTCCGCAGCCTCGACGAACACGGGGTGTTCGCCGTGCGGCGAGCGACAGAGCAGGTCGCCGCCCGCCTCGGCATCTCCCGCGCCTCCGCCTACAGCTACCTCTCCCAGGCCAGAGCCGCCACCACCGCGCCCGCCACCGACCAGACTCCCGAGGGAGAACACCCGTGACGACCGCACCCCCGCCGATCACCCTCGACGACGTCCGTGACGCCGCGGCCCGGCTGAAGGGCGTCGCGCACCGCACACCGGTGCTGCGCTCACGCACCCTCGACGCGCTCGTCGGCGCCGAGGTCCTCCTCAAGTGCGAGAACTTCCAGCGTGTGGGTGCCTTCAAGTTCCGCGGCGCCTACAACGCGGCCTCCCGGCTGACGCCGGAGCAGCTCGCCCGCGGCATAGCCGCCTACTCCTCCGGCAACCACGCCCAGGCCGTCGCCCTGGCCGCCCGGGAGCTCGGCACCACCGCGGTGATCGTCATGCCCGAGGACACGCCACGCTCGAAGATGCGGGCGACCGCCGGGTACGGCGCCGAGATCGTCACATACGACCGCTACACCGGCGACCGCGTCGCCATCGGCGAGGCCCTGGCCGCCGAACGCGGTCTCGCCCTCATCCCGCCGTACGAACACCCGCACGTCATGGCCGGTCAGGGCACCGCGGCACTCGAACTCCTGGAGGAGGTCGGGGAACTGGACGCCCTGCTGACCCCCGTCGGCGGGGGCGGACTGATCGCGGGCAGCGCCACCGCGGCCAAGGGCCTGCAACCAGGCATCCGCGTCATCGGCGTCGAACCGGAGGCCGGCGACGACACCAAGCGGTCGCTGGAGGAGGGCCGGCGCATACGGATTCCGGTGCCGCGCACGATCGCCGACGGCCAGGCCGCGGAGACACCGGGAGAACTGACCTTCTCCGTGAACCGGCGGCTCCTCGACGGGATCGCGCTGGTGAGCGACGACGAGATCCGGGACGCGATGCGGTTCGCGTTCGAGCGGCTGAAGATCGTCGTCGAGCCGAGCGGCGCCACCCCGCTGGCCGCCCTGCTCGCGGGCCGCGTGGACAGGCTCCCGCGCCGTGTCGGCGTCATCGTCTCCGGCGGGAACATCGACGCCGACCGGTTCGCCCGGATCTGCGGAAACGGGGACTGAGGCGGGCGGGCGTCCCCCGAATGGCGGCTCCCGGTGGACGAGCGGACGATGGAGTGGTGGGGCCCGGCCCCACCGGTGACGCAGGGCCGCCGGGGGTCGAGCCCCGGCCGCGGTCGGTCGCGGCCGGAAAGGAGGAGCGTCATGTTGGAAGTGAAGACGCTCGAAAAGCCGGACGAGCGGCGTGACTTCCCCCGCGGCCACCTCGAAGCCGTCCACCTGACGGGGTGCGACTTCGCCGTGGCAACCTTCGAGCCGGGCTGGCGCTGGTCCGAGTCCGTGGCTCCGATCGCGGGCACGGACAGCTGTCAGATGAACCACAACGGCTACATCGTCCAAGGACGCATGCACATCCGCATGGACGACGGCGGCGAGCAGGAAGTGGGCCCCGGCGACGTATTCGTCTGCTCACCCGGACACGACGCATGGGTCGTGGGCGACGAGCAGTGCATCGCGTACGACTTCGAGGGGCAGACGGCCAAGGAGTACGCGAAGGCGAAGGAGGGCTGAACGCCCTCGGAGACGTCAGACCGGCAGCAGTCCGCCGACCAGTGCGCTGAGCTGACGCGCGGTGCGGCACTCGTGCATCTCGACCAGCTCCGCGTAGGCGGGCGCTGCCGAGTCGCCCGTGCCCCACTGGGCGCGCGGCTCCGGGTTCAACCAGTGCACACGGCGGGCGCGTTCGGTGATCTGCCGTACGGCCGCCAGGTTCGGGTCGCTCATGTTCGTGCGGGCGTCGCCGAGCACGAAGACCGTCGTGCGCGGCCCGACCGCGTCGCCGTACCGCTCGGCGAACTCGCCCAGGGCGACGCCGTAGTCGCTGCTGCCGTGCCAGCCCGTGAGTGTCGCCTCGGCGCTGATGCGCGCGCCGAGCCCCTCCGGGTCGGCCCTGCCGTGCACCAGCAGCCCGGTCACCTCGTCGATCCGGTTGACGAAGGCGAACACCCGCACCTTGCTGAACTGGTCGTGCAGCGCCTGCACCAGCAGCATCGTGAAGTCCGAGAAGCCGGACACCGAACCCGACACGTCGCACAGCAGCACCAGTTCGGGGCGGGCGGGCCGTCGCCGGCGCAGCACGGGCCGCACCGGCACTCCGCCGGTCGACAGCGACCCGCGCAGGGTGCGGCGCAGGTCGATCGTGCCGCGCGCGGCACGCCTGCGGCGGGCGGCGAGCCGGGTGGCCAGCTTTCGGGCGAGCGGCTGCACCGTCCTGCGCAGTTCCGCGAGTTGAGCCTTACCGGCGTAGAGGAAGTCCACCCGGTCGGCGGTCGGGGCCACCGCCCGGCGGGCGATCTCGTCCCGGCCACGCCGCTCGGCCACCCGGCGCCGCGCCTCAGCGGCCACGAGCCCGCGGAAGGCCTCGATGCGCCGCCGGATCTCGTCCTCCAGCAGCCGGTCGTCGAACCCGGCACCGCGGCCCTGCGCCCGGACGCTGTCGCGCACCCGCGCGAGCAGCGTCTGCGGACGGAGCCGGTCGAGCGTCTGGTACGACGACCAGCCGTCCGACCCCGGTGAACTCCCGTACCCGCCGAAGCCGTCCACCGCCTCGATCGCCAACCGCCCCAGCATCGCGCCGTCGTCGGCGGCGAGCGCACGCGCCAGCCGGTCCCGCAGGGCGTCGCGGTCCGCCGGGCCCGCGTCCGGTGTGCCGACGCCGCGCGGAAAGTACAGGTCGAAGACCGCGTCGAACACCTTCCGCTGGTCCGTCGTGTGCAGCAGCGTGGCGGCCAGTCCCTCGCGCAGCAGCTCACGGTCCGCGAAGCCCAGCTCCGCCACGGCCCGCGCCGCGTCCACGGTCTCGCCCGTGCCGATGCGGACGCCGTGCGAGCGCAGCGCGGCGACGAATCCGGTCAGCCGCGCCGCCACCTCCGTCGCGGCGGTCACACGGCGTCCAGGTCGAGCTTCGCGGCCGCCTTCAGGACGTCCTCCTGGTGCTTGAGGATCACGCCCAGACTGTCGCGTACGACGTTCTCGTCGAGCGTGTCCGCGCCCAGCGCGAGCAGCGTGCGCGCCCAGTCGATGGTCTCCGCGACCGACGGCACCTTGCGCAGGTCCATCGCGCGCAGCGCGCCGATCACGCGCACCACGGACGCGGCCAGTGCCTCGTCGATCGCGGGCACCTTCAGCCGGACGATCCGCCGCTCCAACTCCTCGTCGGGGAAGCCGATGTGGAGGAACAGACACCGGCGCCGCAGCGCCTCCGACAACTCGCGGCTCGCGTTCGAGGTGAGGACGACGAACGGGCGGCGCGTCGCGGTGATCGTGCCCAGCTCCGGCACGGTGACCTGGAAGTCGCTGAGCACCTCGAGGAGCAGGCCCTCCACCTCGACGTCGGCCTTGTCGGTCTCGTCGATCAGCAGCACCTTCGGGTCGTCGCCCCGGATGGCGGTGAGCAGCGGACGCGTCAGCAGGAACTCCTCGCTGAAGATGTCCGTGCGCGTCTCGTCCCACGACTCGTCGCGGCCCGCGCTGATGCGCAGGAGCTGCTTGGCGTGGTTCCACTCGTACAGGGCCCGGGCCTCGTCCACACCCTCGTAGCACTGCAGCCGTACCAGCCGCGCCCCCGCCACCTCGGCGACGGCCTTCGCGAGCTCTGTCTTGCCGACACCGGCGGGCCCCTCCACGAGGAGCGGCTTGCCCAGGCGGTCGGCGAGGAAGACGGTGGTGGCGACGGCGGGGGAGGCCAGATAGCCGGTCCCGGCGAGGCGTGCGGAGACATCGTCGACGGATGTGAACACGGGGCCTCCGGCTGTGGTGGCGGGAATGTCGGCGTCCGGTCACCCGGTACAGGTGACCGGGCACCTATCTAAGCGCTTGCTCATCGATTCTGTCACGTCTCGACGGAGTTGATGTCAGTGGTGCGCAGTACGTTGCGGGCATGGGGATCTACCTGGTGAGTGTCGCCGCGCAGGAGTGGTTCGAGGAGAGCGAGGACGGTCGTGGACAGCTGGCCTCGGCGCTGAACGAGGAGCTGAGCCGGCGCGGTCTGCCGCCCTACCTCTCCGTCCCCGAGGAGACGGGCTTCGTGCGCGGCTCGGGGACGCAGTTCGAGGAGAAGCTGGTCCCGCCCATGGACGGATTCGGTGCGCTCTGCCGGGCGCGTCTGACCCGGGAGGAAGAGGAGACCCTCTGCGGCTGGTCGGTGCTGGTGCCGTTCCCGCTGGACGAGGAGATCTGGCTGGACATGGGCACGTCCTACACGGAGGAGACGATGGTCGCCGGCGCACCCCAGGTGCTGGCCCTCGCGGAGAGGCTGGCGACAGCCGTGGAGCTGCCGACGGAACTCATACCCGCGGCCTGCGACAACCTCGATCTGACGATGTGGTTCCTCGACGGCGCGGCGAAGGACGTGGCAGCCGCGCGCCCAGGGCCGTGGAGCGACGACCTGGACGCCTCCTTCTATGTGGCGCTGTATCTGCGCGCGGCCCAGCACTCACTGCGGCGTGGGGCGCCGATCCTCTACTGCTGACCGGCGTTCAGCCGACCAGCACGACCTCCAGAGTGCGTGGGCCGTGCACCCCCTCGACCCGGTCCAGTTCGATGTCGCTGGTCGCCGACGGGCCCGAGATCCAGGTCGACGGACGGACCGGGTCCAGGCGTTCGAGGGCCTGGGGGACGGAGGAGACGACCTGGTCCGGGACCCGTACGACACAGATGTGGTGGTCGGGGACCAGTGTGATGCGACGGCGACCCTGGTCCGGACTCCCGTCCAGCACGATCGTGCCGGTCTCGGCGATCGCCACCGCACACGCCGTGATCACGCTGTCGACCCGGTCGAGTTCGTGCGGGGTGCTTCCGGACCCGTCGGGAACGTGTTCGGCATCGGCTGCCGCGAGCCACCCGGCATCCAGTCCCGGCGGCACGAGCACCGTCTTCGAACCCCGCGCGGCGAGTATCCCCGCGATCGTCGCCGCCAGGTCGTCGGCCGTGCAGCGGTGCACGATCGCCCTGTAGTCCGCCAGGTTCTCCGCCAGCAGATCGACGGTCTTCGCGACGCTCCGCTCGCCGTGCTCGCGCAGATAGCCGCGTTCGATCGCCTGGTCGTACGGCGTGTCGTCCTGTGGTACGTCCGCGAGCGCGCGCCGCACCCGGCCCAGGATCCGTTCCCTGCTGCTCATTTCACGTCCTCTCCACCATGGGTGCGCTGCCACCAGTCACGGAACGGTTCCGGAGGCACGGGCGGCAGGTCCCGGGTGCCGCTCCACGCCCTGCCCGGCCCGGGCAGTGAGCGCGGATGCAGACGTCGGGTGCGCGAGGCGAGCCGCTGTCCGGTGCGCAGGGCGCCCGGGTGGGTGAACGCCCAGCGCGCCGCCCGCATGGCCGCACGCTCGGCGGCGTGTCCCTTCGCCGGCTGCAGGACCACCTTGTTGCCCTCGCGCGTGACCTGCCCGCCCTCCACGACCCGCTCCCGTAGATGCACCAGCACCTCGGGGATGTCGATGGCGACGGGACACACCTCGTAGCAGGCGCCGCACAGCGAGGAGGCGTACGGCAGGGAGGCGTCGATCTCGCTTGCCGTGCCCCGGAGTTGGGGGCTGAGGATGGCGCCGATCGGTCCCGGGTAGACCGAGCCGTACGCGTGGCCGCCCGCCCGCTCGTACACCGGGCAGACGTTGAGACACGCCGAGCAGCGGATGCAGCGCAGGGCCTGGCGGCCGACCTCGTCGGCGAGGGTGTCGGTGCGGCCGTTGTCCAGCAGCACCAGATGGAACGTCCGTGGTCCGTCCTCGTCCGCCGTGCCGGTCCACATGGAGGTGTACGGGTTCATCCGCTCGGCAGTCGAGGAACGGGGAAGTGTCTGCAGGAACACCTCCAGGTCCCGCCAGGTCGGCACGATCTTCTCGATGCCGACGACCGAGATCAGCGTCTCGGGCAGGGTGAGGCACATGCGTCCGTTGCCCTCGGACTCGACGACCACCAGCGTGCCGGTCTCGGCGACCATGAAGTTGGCGCCGGAGATGCCGACCTTGGCGCGCAGGAACTTCTCCCGCAGGTGCAGCCGCGCGGCCTCGGCCAGTTCGGCGGGCGTGTCGGTCAGGCCCTCGGGAGCAGGGCGGCCCCATTCGCCCATCTGGGAGCGGAAGATGTCCCGGATCTCACCGCGGTTGCGATGGATGGCGGGGACCAGGATGTGCGAGGGCCGGTCCTTGCCCAACTGCACGATCAACTCGGCGAGATCGGTCTCGTAGGCCCGGATGCCCTCCGCCTCGAGCGCCTCGTTGAGGCCGATCTCCTGGGTGGCCATCGACTTGACCTTGACGACCTCCGACTCGCCGGTCTCCCTGACCAGTCGGGCCACGATCCGGTTGGCCTCGTCGGCGTCCGCGGCCCAGTGGACGGTGCCGCCCGCGGCGGTGACCGACGCCTCCAACTGCTCCAGATAGCGGTCGAGATGGCGGAGCGTGTGGTCCTTGATCTGCTTGCCGGCCTCCCGCAGCGCCGCCCAGTCGGAGACCTCGCTGACGGCCGTCGCACGCTTGGCGCGGATGGTGTGCGTGGCGTGCCGCAGATTGCCGCGCAGGGTCTCGTTGCCCACGGCCCTCTGCGCGGCCTTCGGAAACGCCGGCATCCCTACGAACGTACCGCTCATGCCGTCGGCTCCTCCTTGGTGCTCGCCAGGATCTCCGCGATGTGCACCGGCCGCATCCCCGTGCCCAGCCGGGTCATCGTCCCGCCGATGTGCATCAGACACGAGTTGTCCGCCGCGCACAGCACCTCGGCCCCCGTGGAGGCGGCGCCTCGCACCTTGTCCGCGCCCATCGCCGCCGAGACGTCGGAGTTCTTCAGCGCGAAGGTGCCGCCGAAGCCGCAGCACTCCTCGGCACCCGGCAACTCGACCAACTCCAGCCCCCTCACGGCCTGGAGCAGCCGCCGGGGCCGCTCCCCGAGGCCCAGGCCCCGCAGCCCGTGACAGGTCGGGTGGTACGTGACCTTGTGCGGGTAGTAGGCGCCCACGTCCGTCACGCCCAGCACGTCCACCAGGAACTCCGTGAGCTCGTACGTCTTCGGGACCACCGCGGCCAGGGTGGCCGCGAGCGTGTCCCCGCGCCCCTCGGCGCGCGCCCGCTCACCCATCCGCGGATACAGCTCCCGCACCATCGCCCCGCACGACCCGGACGGCGTCACGATCGCCTCGTACTCCCCGAAGACATCGGAGAAATGCCGGGCCAGCGGCTCGGCCTCGTGCCGGTAGCCGGTGTTGTAGTGCGCCTGCCCGCAGCAGGTCTGGGCCATCGGGAAGTCCACCTCGACGCCCAGCCTGGTCAGCAGTTTCACCACGGCGCGGCCCGTGTCCGGATAGAGCGTGTCGTTGACACAGGTCAGGAACAGTGCGACACGCATCGCGGCTCCTAGGGGTTGATCATCGGATGAGTGCAGCGTAGTGCGCGGATCCCGCCCGGGGGAGGCCCGGCTCACCGTGCGGCGAGCCGGGCCTCCGCCTCCTGCCAGCGGGCGGTGTCGCCGCGCGGCTCGTACCGGGTCAGCGGCTGCGTACGGGCCAGCAGGTGCCGCATGTGGTGACGGTCGCCGACGAGGCCGTGGGCGCGGGCCTGGACGAGCACGTTGCCCAGTGCGGCCGCCTCGGTCGGGCCGACGACCACGGGCAGTCCGCAGGCGTCCGCGGTGAGCCGGCACAGCAGGGCGTTGCGGGCGCCGCCGCCGACGATGTGCACGACGTCGACCGGGTGGTCGGCGAGTCGCTGGGCGTCCCCGATCGCCCGGCGGTGGGCCAGCGCGAGGGAGTCGAGGATGCAGCGTGTCACCTCGGCAGGCGTCCCCGGCGCGGGCTGCCCGGACTCCCGGCAGGCCTCGGCGATCCGCTCCGGCATCCGCCCGGGCGCGAGGAACACCGCGTCCCCCGCGTCCACGACCGACCGCAGCGCCGGAACCTCGGCAGCCTCGCGCAGCAGCACTCCCAGGTCGGGGTCGCCCCAGGCCCGTACGCACTCCTGGAGCAGCCACAGCCCCATGATGTTGCGGAGATAGCGGACCGTGCCGTCCAGCCCCAGCTCGTTGGTGAAGTTGGCGGCGCGGCTCTCCTCCGAGAGCACGGGCGCATCGAGCTCCAGGCCGGCCAGCGACCAGGTGCCGGTGCAGATGTAGGCGAACCGCTCACCGGTCGCCGGCACGGCGGCGACCGCGGACGCGGTGTCGTGCGAGCCGACCGCGGTGACCGGCACCGGCCCGGTCAGCCCCGTCTCCTCCAGCACCTCCGCCCGCAGCACACCCGCCGGATCACCCGGCCGCCGCAGCGGCGCGAAGAGGCCGAGATCGATACCCAGCCGCTGCGCGATCCCGTACGACCAGTCGCGCGTCCGGGGATCGATGAGCTGGGTCGTCGACGCGTTGGTCAGCTCGGTGCCCTGCTCGCCGGTCAGCCAGTACGTCAGCAGGTCGGGGACGAGCAACAGCCGTTCGGCACATGCCAGTTGGCGCGTCCCACGCGCCGCCGTCAGCTGGTACAGCGTGTTGAAGGGCGCGTACTGCAGCCCGGTCGCCGCGTACAGCTCGTCGGCGGGCACGGTCGCCCACACCTTCTCCGCGACGCCCTCCGTGCGCGCGTCACGGTAGTGCACCGGATTGCCGAGGAGGGCACCGTCGGCGTCCAGCAGACCGTAGTCCACGGCCCAGCTGTCGATGCCGACGGAGTCGAGCCGTCCACCGCAGTGGTCACCGGCCGCTCTCAGCCCGTCCAGCACACCCGCGTACAGCGCGAGAACGTCCCAGCGCAGCCCTTCCGGTACCCGCACGGGCCGGTTGGGGAAGCGGTGCGCCTCGGTCACCTCCAGCGAGTCGGGGCTCACACGGCCGACCATGACGCGCCCGCTGGAGGCGCCGAGGTCGACGGCGGCGTACGATTTCACGGCGCCGCTCATCGCAGGAACGCGGCCGCCACACCCGCGTCGACCGGGATGTGCAGGCCGGTGGTGTGGGTCAGGTCCCCACCGGTGAGGGCGAACACGGCATTGGCGACATGCTCGGGAAGCACCTCCCGCTTGAGGATGGTCCGCTGTGCGTAGAACTCGCCCAGCTTCTCCTCCTCCACGCCGTACACGGCCGCCCGCTTGGCCCCCCACCCACCGGCGAAGATCCCGGAGCCGCGCACGACCCCGTCGGGGTTGACACCGTTGACCCGGATGCCGTGCTCACCCAACTCGGCCGCCAGCAGCCGCACCTGGTGGGCCTGGTCGGCCTTGGTGGCGGAGTAGGCGATGTTGTTGGGTCCGGCGAAGACGGCGTTCTTGGACGCGATGTAGACGATGTCCCCGCCCAGTTCCTGGGCGATCATCACCCGGGCCGCCTCGCGCGAGACGAGGAAGGAACCGCGGGCCATGATGTCGTGCTGGAGGTCCCAGTCCTTCGCGGAGGTCTCCAGGAGCGGCTTGGAGATGGAGATGCCGGCGTTGTTGACCACGAGGTCGACACCGCCGAAGGCCAGGACGGCCGCCTTGAAGGCCGCGGCGATCTGCTCCTCGGACGTCACGTCGACGGTCACGGCGACCGCCTTGTCCAACCCGCCGAGCTCTTCCGCGACGGCCTGCGCGTTCTCGATGTTGAGGTCCGCCACGACGACGCAGGCCCCCTCGGCGACCAGCCGCTGCGCGATCGCCTTCCCGATACCGCTGCCGGCCCCCGTCACCAGCGCGACCCGCGTGGCCAGCGCCTTGGGCTTCGGCATCCGCTGAAGCTTGGCCTCCTCCAGCGCCCAGTACTCGATGCGGAACTTCTCCGACTCCTCGATCGGCGCGTACGCCGACACCGCCTCGGCGCCGCGCATCACGTTGATGGCGTTGACGTAGAACTCGCCGGCCACCCGGGCGGTCTGCTTGTCCTTGCCGAAGGAGAACATGCCCACGCCCGGGATCAGCACGATCGCGGGGTCCGCACCACGCATCGCGGGGGAGTCGGGCAGGGCGTGCCGCTGGTAGTAGGCGGCGTACTCCTCCCGGTACTCGGCGTGCAGCTCCTTCAGCCGCGCGATCGCCTCGTCGAGCGGGGCGGTGGGCGGCAGGTCGAGGACCAGCGGCCGTACCTTGGTCCGCAGGAAGTGATCAGGACACGACGTCCCCAGCGCCGCGAGCCGGGGATGCTCGGCGCGGGTCAGGAACTCCAGCACCGGCGCGGAGTCGTTGAAGTGCCCCACCTGCGCCCTGTCCTGCGAGGCGACGGCACGGACGTACGGCGCCAGCGCGGCCGCCCGCTCCCGCCGCTCGGCCTCGGGCAGCGCCTCGTACCCGTCGACGACGGGCCCGAAGGGCTCGGCCTTGCCGCGCTCCTCCAGGAACGCCTCCGCCGTCCGGATGATGTGCAGCGAGTTGCGCTCGCACTCCTCGGCGGTCTCGCCCCACGCGGTGATCCCGTGCCCGCCGAGGACGCAGCCGACGGCCTGCGGGTTGGCCTCCTTGACCGCCGCGATGTCCAGCCCGAGCTGGAACCCCGGCCGCCGCCACGGCACCCACACCACCGAGTCGCCGAAGCACTCGGCGGTCAGCTTCTCCCCGTCGGCGGCACAGGCCAGCGCGATCCCGGAGTCGGGGTGCAGATGATCGACGTGGGCGGCGTCCACGAGCCCGTGCATGGCCGTGTCGATCGAGGGCGCCGCACCCCCCTTGCCGTGCAGGCAGTAGTCGAACGCGGCAACCATCTCGTCCTCGTGCTCGACCCCGGGGTAGACGTCCTGCAGCGCCCGCAGCCGGTCGAGCCGCAGCACGGCGAGTCCGGCCTCGGTGAGCGTGCCGAGGTCACCACCGGACCCCTTGACCCACATCAGCTCGACGTCCCCACCGGTGACGGGATCGGTGTCGGTGCCCTTGGCGGACGCGTTGCCGCCTGCGTAGTTGGTGTTGCGCGGATCAGCGCCGAGCCGATGAGACCGGGCGAGAAGAGCGGCGGCTTCGGGGTGCGATGCCATGAACTTTCAGTCCTTAACTAGAGAGGGGGCGAGTGCATGCTTTGAGGAGCGCGGGGCTGTATCGATCTGCGGCTCCGCCGCGTGGGCGCGACCAGCCACACACGGCGCACCCCGCGGCGAACAGAACCCGGCAGACGCTTACGCGCCCCACCCGGCCTGCTCCCCACCAACCCGCTCGGCAACGATCTTCTCGGCCCATCCGGACCGGCGGTAAGCGGCCATGGGGTCGGCGTCCAGCCCCATCTCTTCCCGAACCTCCGCAAGCAACGGCCGCACGTCAGTGTTGTACGCATCCATCAGCACCGCATTGGCCCCGAGCACATCCCCGGACCTCTGCGCCACAGCCAGCGCCTCCCGATCAACGAGCAGAGCCTTGGCCGTCGCTTCCTGCACATTCATCACGGAACGGATGATCGCCGGGATCTTCGCCTCAATGTTGTGACACTGGTCGAGCATGAACGCCACCTCGGGAGTGAACCCACCCCCACGCACGACCTCGTACATGATCCGGAACAGCTGGAACGGATCGGCCGCGCCGACCATCAGATCGTCGTCCGCGTAGAACCGCGAGTTGAAGTCGAACCCCCCGAGCTTCCCCTCCCGCAGCAGCGTCGCCACGATGAACTCGATGTTCGTCCCCGGCGCATGGTGCCCGGTGTCCACCACGACCTGCGCCTTCGGCCCGAGCCTGAGGCAGTGCGCGTACGCGGTGCCCCAGTCCGGGACATCGGTCGTGTAGAACGCCGGCTCGAAGAACTTGTACTCCAGCAGCATCCGCTGCCCGTCGCCGAGCCGCTCGTACACCTCGGCCAGGCCCTCGGCCAGCCGGTCCTGCCGCGCCCGCACATCGTCCTGACCGGGATAGTTCGTGCCGTCCGCGAACCACAGCTTCAGGTCCCGCGAGCCGGTCGCATCCATGATGTCGACGCACTCGAGCAGATGATCAAGCGCCTTGCGCCGCACCGCGGCATCGGGGTGGCAGATGCTGCCCAGCTTGTAGTCGTCGTCCTGGAAGGTGTTGGAGTTGATCGCGCCCAGCTTCACGCCGCGCTCCTCGGCGTGCTTCGCGAGTGCCGCGTAGTCGTCGACCTTGTCCCAGGGGATGTGCAGGGCGACGGTCGGGGCCACGCCCGTGAACGCGTGCACCTGCGCCGCGTCGTCCAGCTTCTCCCGGGGAGTTCGTGGCACGCCCTGCTGGGCGAACACCTTGAAGCGGGTCCCCGAGTTCCCGTACGCCCACGACGGCGTCTCGACGGCCTGGGTCTTGAGCGCGGCCTTCACCGCGGCGAGGTCGGTCACGAGGGCTCCTGATGGCATGGGGGTGTGAAAGCTCGTATGAAACGATTCAGGACGTGAAGTTATGAGCCCTCCGCAAGGGTGTCAAGCCTTCCGCCGTCACCGGTTTCCCGTGACTCTTACGTGACCTTTGTGCACCGAAATTTTTTCGACACGAACCCATTGACGTGACCTCGGTTGGCTGCCTAACGTCCCGGCAACCCAGTTGAAACCTTTCACGACGCCGAGAGGGCCCACCCGCCGGCGTCGTCGAGGAGCCCCCAATGACCCACCCGTCCGACACGGGTCCGGCCCCGGTGCTGGCGCTGAAGGACATCTCCAAGTCCTTCGGCGCCGTGCGCGCCCTGCGGGACGTCTCCCTGGAGCTGTTCCCCGGCGAGGTGCACGCCCTCGCCGGCGAGAACGGCGCAGGCAAGTCGACCCTCATCAAGACGCTCGCCGGGGTGCACCGACCGGACGCCGGCCAGGTGCTGCTCGACGGTGAGCCCGTCGTCCTCCACGGCCCCGGCGACGCCCGCGACGCCGGCATCGCAGTGATCTACCAGGAACCCACGCTCTTCCCGGACCTGTCGATCGCCGAGAACATCTTCATGGGCCGCCAGCCGCGGCGCGCCCTCGGCCGTATCGACCACAAGGCCACCCACGAGGCGACGCTGGCCCTGATGCAGCGCCTGGGTGTGGCACTCGACCCCGACCGGCCCGCCCGCGGCCTGTCCATCGCCGACCAGCAGATCGTCGAGATCGCCAAGGCGCTCTCCTTCGACGCCCGCGTCCTCATCATGGACGAACCGACCGCGGCCCTCACCGGCAGCGAGGTCGCCAGGCTCTTCGGCGTCGTACGCACCCTGCGCGAACAGGGCGCCGCCGTGCTGTTCATCTCGCACCGCCTCGAGGAGATCTTCGAGATCTGCCGGCGGGTGACCACCCTGCGCGACGGAGCCTGGATCGCCAGCGAGCCGCTGGACGGCATGACCGAGGACGACCTGGTCCGCCGCATGGTCGGCCGCGACCTCGAGGAGCTCTACCCGAAGCAGGACGTCGAGCCCGGCGAGGTCGCCCTGAGCGTTCGGCGGCTGACCCGCGAGGGCGTCTTCACCGACATCTCCTTCGACGTGCGCCGCGGCGAGATCGTCGGCCTGGCCGGCCTCGTCGGGGCGGGCCGTACGGAGGTCGCGCGGGCCGTCTTCGGCGTCGACCGGTGGGACGCCGGCGAGGTCGAGGTCGAGGGACGCGCGCTGACCAATGGCGCGCCCTCCACGGCGATGGCCGCGGGACTCGCCCTCGTGCCGGAGGACCGGCGCGCCCAGGGCCTGGTGATGGGCATGTCCATCGAGCGGAACATCGGCCTGACCGGCCTGCGCTCCACCGTGAAGGCCGGGCTCATGGACCGCGGCGCCGAGCGCAGCCGCTCCCTCGACTGGGCCGTCAGGCTCCAGGTGAAGTACGCCAGGATCGCCGACGCCGTCTCCACCCTGTCCGGCGGCAACCAGCAGAAGGTCGTCCTCGCCAAGTGGCTCGCCACCGGGCCGAAGGTCCTGATCGTCGACGAGCCGACCCGCGGCATCGACGTCGGCACCAAGGCCGAGGTCCACCGGCTGCTCTCCCAGCTGGCCGCGGACGGGGTCGCCGTCCTGATGATCTCCTCCGACCTGCCCGAGATCCTCGGCATGGCCGACCGCGTGCTCGTGATGCACGAGGGCCGGCTCACCGCCGAGATCCCCCGCTCCGAAGCCACCGAGGAAACCGTGATGGCCGCAGCCACGGGGAGGGCCGCCGCATGACGGTGATCACCCCGAACGAAACCCCCGTCGCCGAGGTTCCCAGGTCCAGCGGCACCCGCCTGGTCGACCGCGTCTTCAAGATGCGCGAACTCGCCATCCTCGTCGTCTTCCTGGTGATGATCGTCATCACCCAGCTGGGCAACAGCGAGTTCCTCTCCGAGCAGGGCATCAAGGACCTGCTGCTGAACGCGACCATCCTGGTGCTGGTCGCCACCGGCCAGTCGCTGGTGGTCATCACCCGCAACGTCGATCTCTCGGTCGGCTCCACGCTCGGCATCAGCGCCTTCGCCGCCGGTACGTATCTGCACGGCGGCGGCAACCCGGTCGTGGCCGTGGCCCTGGCCGTCCTCCTCGGCGTCGGGTTCGGCCTCCTCAACGGCCTGCTCGTCAGCCTCGGCCAGGTGCCCGCGCTCGTCGTCACCCTCGGCACGCTCTACATCATCCGGGGCATCGACTCGATCTGGGTCGGCTCCCGCCAGATCGTCGCGGCCGACCTGCCCGGCGGTTTCGTGGACTTCGGCTCGGGCGGCATATCCGCGGTGCCATGGCTGGCGCTGATCGCGCTCGCCGTCCTGGTGGCGACCGCGTACTACCTCAAGCACTTCGGCAGCGGACGTGAGCTGTACGCGCTCGGCTCCAACCCCGAGGCCGCGCGGCTCGCCGGCATCCCGGTCCGCAAGCGGATCCTGGCCGCGTACACCTTCTGCGGCGGCCTGGCCGGCCTCGCGGGCGCCATGTACCTGGCCCGGTTCGGCAACGTCGACTCCGGCACGGGCAACGGCTACGAACTGACCGTCGTCAGCGCGGTGGTGGTCGGTGGTGTCGTCTTCACCGGCGGCTCCGGCAGCGTCTACGGTGCCGCACTCGGCGCGCTGCTCCTCACGTCCATCAACAGCGTGCTGCCCGCCCTCGGCGTCAGCTCCGTCTGGGTGCTCGCCATCAACGGCATCCTGCTCCTCCTCGCCATCGCGGTCGACCGGATCGTCGCCCTGCGCGTGGCGTCCGCCCTGAAGAAGTCGGCCACGAAGAAGACGGCCCTGGAGAAGGGGAACGCCCGCCATGCCTGAGTCCGGATCCTTTGTGAACCGCGCGATCCGCTGGGACACCGTCGTCGGCGCCCTCCTCGTCGTCGTCCTCCTGCTGTCCTTCGGCTTCGTGGACGGCTTCGGCAACGCCCTCAACCTGTCCTTCCTCATCGGCAACACCCTGCCGATCGCCCTGATCGCCCTGCCGATGACCCTGCTCGTCGTCGCCGGCGAGATCGACCTGTCGGTCGCCTCGACCGCCGGTCTGTCCGGCGCCGTGATGGGCTACCTGTGGAACCAGGGCATGACGATCGAGACGATCATCCCGCTCTGCCTGCTGCTCGGTGTCGTGTGCGGACTGGTCAACGGCCTGCTCGTCACCCGGCTCGGCCTGCCCTCCCTCGCCGTCACCATCGGCACCCTCGCCGCCTACCGGGGCATCGCACAGATCGTGCTCGGCTCCGACGCGGTGACCGACTTCCCCACCCCGTACCTGGACTTCGCGGCCGGACGCCTCGGGGACACCTTCCTCCCGCAGGCCTTCCTGCCCTTCCTGGCCCTGCTCGCGATCGCCGTGGTCGTGCTGCACGCCACCCCGTTCGGACGGTCGCTGTTCGCGATCGGCGCGAGCGAGGAGGCCGCGCGGTTCGCCGGCCTGCGCGTCAAGCGGCAGAAGCTGATCCTGTTCACCGTGACCGGCCTCATGGCCTCCCTCACCGGCATCTTCTGGGCACTGCACTACGCCAGCGCCCGCTACGACAACGCCACCGGCCTCGAACTCTCCGTCGTCGCCGCGGTGCTGCTCGGCGGCATCGACTTCGACGGCGGCAAGGGCACACTCGGCGGCGCGATCGCGGGGGTCTTCCTGCTCGGCGCGCTGCAGAACGTGATGAGCCTCGTCAATGTCTCCGCACAGTCGCAGATCGTCGTCACCGGCGTCCTGCTCGTCGTCTCCGTGCTCGGCCCCAAGGTCGCACGTCAGATCTCCGTCGCGAGGGCGTCAGCCCTCCGCTAGGGAAACCAGCTTGAAACCTGCGGGCCGTATGTGGCTGGTCGCGCAGTTCCCCGCGCCCCTTCAGGGCGCGCCGTACTCCCCTACGTTCAAAGGATCCGCCATGCGAAAGTCATCTCTCCGCCGTGCCTGCGCGGCCCTCGCCGCCGTCTCCTCACTCGCCCTCGCCGCCACCGCCTGCGGCGGCACCACCAAGGAGGACGTGAAGAACGAGAGCTCCGGCTCCGCAGCCTCCGCCGGCAAGGCGAACCCCAACGCCGAGCTGAAGAAGGGCCTGACCGTCGGCTTCCTCCCGAAGCAGGTCAACAACCCCTACTTCACCTCCGCCGACAAGGGCGGCGAGGCGGCCCTGAAGGAGCTGGGCTCCAACTACAAGGAGGTCGGCCCGTCCAGCGCCACCGACACCTCCGGCCAGGTCTCCTACGTCAACACGCTCACCCAGCAGCAGGTCGACGCGATGGCCGTCTCCGCGCAGGACCCCGGCGCCCTGTGCACCGCGCTCAAGCAGGCCATGAGCAACGGCATCAAGGTCGTCACGTACGACTCCGACACCAAGGCCGACTGCCGCAACGCCTTCGTCTCGCAGGCCAGCGCCGAGGACCTGGGCCGCACCGAGGTGCAGCTGCTCGCCGAACAGATCGGCTACAAGGGCGAGATCGCGATCCTGTCGGCCGCGCAGACCGCCACGAACCAGAACACCTGGATCGACTACATGAAGAAGGAGCTGGAGGACCCCAAGTACAAGGACATGAAGCTCGTCAAGATCGCCTACGGTGACGACGACGCCCAGAAGTCCTTCCAGCAGACCCAGGGCCTGCTCCAGCAGTACCCGAACCTGAAGGGGATCATCTCCCCGACCACCGTCGGCATCAAGGCGGCCGCCCAGTACCTGTCGGGCTCCAAGTACAAGGGCAAGGTCAAGCTGACCGGCCTCGGCACCCCGAACGACATGCGCAGCTACGTCAAGAACGGCACCGTCGACGGCTTCGAGCTGTGGGACCCGGCCAAGCTCGGCGAGCTCGCCGCGCGCGCCGCGGTCGCCATGGTGTCGGGTCAGATCACCGGCAAGGAGGGCGAGACCTTCACCGCCGGTGACATGGGGTCGTTCACCATCGGCAAGGACGGTGTGATCAGCCTGGGCAAGCCGACCGTCTTCGACGCGAAGAACATCGACCAGTACAACTTCTAGAAAGGGAGCGGTACTTCATGCAGCGCATCTGTTTCCTCCTCAAGGTCCGAGAGGACCGGATCGCCGAGTACCGCGAACGCCACGCCGCCGTGTGGCCGGAGATGCTCGAAGCTCTCTCGGCCACCGGCTGGCACAACTACTCGCTCTTCCTGCGCGACGACGGCCTGCTCGTCGGCTACCTGGAGACCGAGGACTTCGAGGCCGCCCTCGCCGGTATGGAGGCGGCCGAGGTCAACGCCCGCTGGCAGGCCGAAATGGCCCCCTTCTTCGAGTCCCTCGACGGAGCCCGCCCCGACGAGGCGATGAAGCCGCTCACCGAAGTGTTCCACCTCGCCTGACGATGGAGTCCCCCGAGATGAGAAGACGTACCGTGCTGGGTGCCGCGCTCCTCGGCGCCGTGGCGACCCCCGCGCTCGCCGCGGGCACCGCCCGGGCCGCCGACCCCGGCCCCTCGCTCACCCTGACCGGCAGCACCACGCTCGACACCCAGGCCATCTACTTCGTGTCCTACGACGGCCTGGTCAACAACAACTCGTTCCAGAAGAACGGTCTGCTGACCTACAAGGGCTACCAGTACGCCGTCTGGTACACCGCCGACCGCAACGCCGTCGTCGGCCGCCGCGTGTTCGGCTCGAGCACCTGGTCGACGGTCAAGGTCGGTCACACCCTCCGGTACAACGACTCCCACAACGTCATCTCCATGGGGATCTCCAAGGCCGACGGTCGGCTGCACCTCAACATGGACTCGCACAGCGACGGCTTCACCTACGTCAAGTCGGTGGCCGGTCTCATGGACAACCCGGGCGGACTGAGCTGGACCACGAGCCGCTTCGGCGCTCCCCAGTCCACCCTCGACGGGCTCGCGCTCACCTCGCAGTTCACCTACCCGCAGTTCATCTCGACGCCCGAGGGCAAACTCCAGCTGAGCTACCGGGTCGGCATCTCCGGCAACGGCCGCAACGCCCTCGCCGAGTACGACGGCACGTCCTGGACCAACCTCGGCGAATGGACCTCCTCAACCGGCACGTACACCAGCGAGCACGGCTCCAGCACGGCCCGCAACATGTACCTGCACGGCATCGACTACGACAGGAACGGGCGCCTGCACTCGTTCTTCACGTGGCGCGAGCAGAACGGCGCCGTGATGTGCAGCAGCGGCGGAATCACCAACCACGACACCGGCTACGTCTACTCGGACGACCGCGGACGCACCTGGCGCAACAACGCGGGCACGGTCGTCGGCACCACGGGCGGCTCCGACAAGGTCGCCGTCACGGACAGCGGGCTCGTCATCGACGCGCTGAACCCGGACCACTCGCTGATGAACCAGGAAAGCCAGTTCACGGACTCGGCCGGTCTGCCGCACGCCGTCATCAGCTATGTGCCCGGCCGCTTCGGCCAGTGCACCACGAACTACGTCACCGACCGGACGAACAACGGCCGTGCCTTCCACGTCCGCAAGAACTCCTCCGGCACCTGGCAGAAGACCGAGATACCGGTGCCGCTGAACTCAAGCCAGCGCACCAAGCTGATCCTCGACAAGTACGACAACGCGTACGCGATCTTCCCTTTCTGCCGTATCGCCGGGGCCTCCAAGGCATCCGGGTACACCGACTGGGCGATCCTGTACGACGGCGTCGGCGCCGGGCTGAACGCCTTCGGCGAAGTGGTGATCGACGAGACACGCGTCCCGCAGGACAACTTCCTGTCGATCATGTACCAGGAGAAGTCCAGCGGTACGACGCCCTCGGCGCTCCGCAGCCTCAACTTCCGCCTGCCCGCCTGATCCGTGCGGTGGTGACCGGAGCAGCCCAGCGGGTGCGTCGGTCACCACCGATGAAGCTAATGTAAAGGCGCACCCGCCGCCCCTCTCTCCCTGGAGGTCCTCGACCGATGACCCAGTCGGTGGGTATCAAGGACGTCGCCCGCGCCGCCGGAGTCTCGGTGGGGACGGTCTCGAACGTGATCAACCGCCCGGACACGGTGGCGTCCGAGACCCGTGCCCGGGTGCTGTCCGCGATAGACCGGCTCGGCTACGTCCGCAGCGAGTCCGCGCGCCAGCTGCGCGCGGGCCGCAGCCGGATCATGGGGCTCCTCGTCCTCGACATGGGCAACCCCTTCTTCGTCGACGTCGCGCGTGGTGCCGAGCGGGCGGCGCGCGAGGCGGGACTCGGCGTGATGGTCTGCAACAGCGCGCAGAGCCCCGGTGAGGAGGCCGAGTACCTGTCGCTCTTCGCCGAGCAGCGGGTCCGGGGCGTGCTGCTCACCCCCGCCGACGCCACCGGACGCAACATCGAGACGTTCCGCCGGCACAACATCCCCTTCGTCCTCGTCGACCGGGTCGCCGAGGGCACCACCGAGTGCTCGGTCTCCGTGGACGACGTGGCGGGCGGCGCGCTGGCCGTACGCCACCTCGTCGACGCCGGACACCGCACCATCGCGTACGTCAGCGGCCCGCCCGGCTTCAACCAGGTGCGCGACCGCCGCACCGGCGCCCTCAACGCGCTCGCCGAGGCCGGCCTCGGCCCCGACGCCTTGCGCGAGTTGCCCACCGAAAGGCTTGACGTCGCCGCCGGACGCGACGCCGGTGCCCGCCTCCTCGGCCTGGCCGACCGTCCGACCGCCGTCTTCTGCGCCAACGACCTGCTCGCCCTCGGCGTCCTGCAGGCCATGTACGCGGCAGGCGTCGGCGTCCCCGACGACCTCGCCATCGTCGGATACGACGACATCGAGTTCGCGGCCGCCGCGGCGGTCCCCCTCACCTCGGTCCGCCAGCCCGCCGTCACCATGGGCGCCCTGGCCGCCGAGCTGCTCCTCGAGGAGACGGAGGCAGGCGCCGGGCCCAGGAGACACGAGCACCGGCGGGTGGTGCTCCAGCCGGAGCTGGTCGTGCGGCGTTCCAGCCTGCCGGGCCGCTGATCCGCCGTTCAGCAGCCGTTCATGATCCCCGGTCGCCTAGGGCGGCCGCGGGTGTGCTGAACTGGGACGGACCGAGTCCGTCCGTACGGGGAGACCTGTTGACCGTCAGCTACCGCCAGCCCGGAGTCGTCCTCACCGACCGCCACTTCACCGTGCCCCTCGATCACGACGACCCGGCCGGGGAGACGATCGAGCTCTACGCCCGCGAGGTCGTCGCGAGCGACAAGGCGCACCAGAACCTGCCGTGGCTGGTCTATCTGCAGGGCGGCCCCGGTTTCGGGGCGAACCGCTTCGTCGGCAGGCAGGCGTGGCTCGGCCGCGCCCTGAAGGAGTACCGCGTCCTCCTCCTGGACCAGCGCGGCACCGGCCACTCCACACCCGCGAACCGCCAGACGCTTCCGCTGCGCGGCGGCCCCGCCGAGCAGGCCGGCTATCTCACGCACTTCCGTGCCGACTCGATCGTGCGCGACTGCGAGGCGATCCGCGCCCGGGTCACCGGCGGCGCCCGCTGGACGGTGCTCGGCCAGAGCTTCGGCGGCTTCTGCACGGTGAACTACCTCTCCACGGCCCCCGAGGGCCTCACCGCCGCCGTCATCGCCGGCGGCCTGCCCTCCCTCGACGCCCACGCCGACGACGTCTACCGCGCCGCCTACCCGCGCATCGAACGCAAGGTCACCGCGCACTACGCCCGCTACCCGCAGGACGTCGAACGCGCCCGCCGCATCGCCGACCATCTGCTGACCAACGAGGTCGTCCTGCCGAACGGTTACCGGCTCACCGTCGAGGCATTCCAGTCCCTCGGCATCGTCCTCGGCGCCGGCGACGGCAGCCACCGCCTGCACTACCTCCTGGAGGACGCCTTCGTCCGCACCCCGCGCGGCACGGAGCTGTCCGACGCCTTCCAGGAGGGCGTGCAGGGCCTGCTGTCGTACGCGAGCCACCCCTTGTACGCCCTGGTCCACGAGGCGATCTACGGCCAGGACGCCCGACCCACCGACTGGGCCGCCGAGCGGGTGCGGGCCGAGTTCCCGCAGTTCGACGCGGCCAAGTCCCTCACGGGCGACGGACCGCTGCTGTTCACGGGCGAGACCGTCCACCCCTGGATGTTCGACTGCGACCCGGCGCTGCGCCCGCTGCGCGAGACCGCCGAACTGCTCGCCGCCCGCACCGACTGGCGGCCGCTGTACGACCCCGCGCGCCTCGCCGCCAACGAGGTCCCGGTCGCCGCGGCGATCTACCACGACGACATGTACGTCGACACCGACCACTCCCTGCGGACCGCCCGGACCGTCCGCAGCCTGCGCACCTGGGTCACCGACGAGTTCGAGCACGACGGCGTGCGGGCCGGTGGTGCCAGGGTCCTGGACCGGCTGCTGGCGCTGACGCGCGACGAGGTCTGACGGCGCGAGGCGGTGGGACGATCCGGGTCGTGACCGGGAGAAAGCACGGGCCGGTGCGTGGCGGGGGTGCCTTCATGGGGCACCTCGAAGCCCGGTATACCCAGGCGGCTCCTCGCCGACCAGCCGGAAGCCGTCGGTTACCTGCTCAAGGAGCGGGTCTCCGACATCGCCGTCCTCGTCGACGGGTACGCGCGGTTGTCCCGGATCACCTCGCGAGAGAGCGGAGGTGCGTTCATCGCCCGCGCAGTTGCCAGAACAGCCGGTTCTCCAGGCATTTCGTCAGGTACGGAACGCCATCGGTGTAACCGGATCCGTGTGCATCGCCCAGCATGCGCACGGCGAGGCTGCGATGGGTGGATTTCCAGCGCTGGTGCCTGCCTTCCAGCCTGCTGAGTGCCGCGTCGAGCAGATTCCACTCCGCCTGGCTGAATACGCCCGCCTCGCGGAGGTCGAGATATGCCCGAGTGAGGGTGTCATGGGCGGTGTCTTCCGCCTCGGCCCGAACGGCGGGAACACTCGTGAAGGCTGCTGAGTGCAGACGCGGGGCAGGTGGAACACCGCACAGGATCTCGAACCTCTTGTACTGCTCGGACTGAATGGCGCTGGCCCCTTGGGTGAACTGCCGGAATATGGAGAATTGCCCGGCTCGCATCGTGGCGACGATCCGGAACAGCGCCGCCGCGCGCTCGAAAATCTCCGTCGCGTGATTTATCCACGCCACACTCGATTCCAGCTGTCCGGCACGCAGGGCTCCGATCGCTCCCTTCATGTGCGTGGCGATCGCCGTGAAGAGCATTTCGTGGGTCTGAAGGATGCGGATGAAGAAGTATTCGTCATGCAGCACGTACACGGGCTGGACGGTGACGCCGAACCACCGGCCGGCATCCGTCGCCGGTGGCCCGGGCAACAGGTCGACCAGCCCTTCCAAGCCGGGCTGAGGCATGTCGGCCACCCGGGACGGCAGGTCATCGGCATCCGGTCCGCCGAGGCCGTCGACCACGAACCGCAGGGCATGGCGCAGCCGCTTGCGCAGCGTCACCGGATCCGGACGACCCAGGGAAGGCGACTCGTGAGATCCGCCTGCCGTCTGTATCTCGAAGCGCACGACGTCGGACATGAGCAGGGTGGACATCCGGTCGGGGCTCAGCGCGGAATACCGGCCGTCCAAGAGGAGCTCCAGGAGCGGCAGCGAAAGGTAGCTTCGGTTCCAATAACGCCCCTCGTATTTGTCCAGCATGCCGTCGAGGAATGCTTCGAGAAACGGACGCCGTGCGGTGTGCCGACGTCGAATGTCGCTCAACTCGACCAGTGAACGTTCCGACAGGAAATGCTTTCCCGTCCGCCTCCCCTCTTCCGTGATCGAGCGGGCCAAGGAGAACCCTTCGCAGGTCATCTTCGCTCACCTCTTTCTGTCTCATTGAGCGGAACCGGTTGGGATTCACTAGGCATGATCGAAGGGCCGCACGTCATGTCTCGAATACTCGTGTCTTGACAGGAGCGGATGCGCC
Source organism: Streptomyces sp. HUAS ZL42 (assembly GCF_040782645.1). Lineage (GTDB taxonomy): Bacteria > Actinomycetota > Actinomycetes > Streptomycetales > Streptomycetaceae > Streptomyces. The sequence continues at coordinate 1,355,676 of NZ_CP160403.1, read as the reverse complement.
GCATCACCCCCTGTCCAGTGGATCGAGGCTCAGTACCCCAGCTGTAGATCTTGATCATGTTGCTTCGAGGGTGCGCCGGGCGTTCAGGAACTTCCGCCCGAACCCGAACGTGACCAAGCCGGACCATGAAGAGCAAGCCAACAAGATGAGCCGTCAGCTCACCGGAGAATCCCCGCCAACCGGGCGAATCAAAGGGGACCGATCCCGCCGACGGCCCGCAACCTCCAGTCCGCCCCCTCCCCGAATGCCCGCTGGGTGTCGGCACAGCGATGAGTCGGCCGACGTTCGGTCGTCTCGGCTTGTAGTCCGTCAATGAACGCGCGCCGCAGATCGCTCAACAACTTCACATTCGGTGCGAGAAAGAGGACCGCCGCTTGCGCAACTGCCATGCTCGCAAGCGCCGAAGGAGGTGGCTGTGACCTCGATCGCGGAGACCCGGGAATCGCCCGCTCCTGCTGCGGGTACGACGGCGCAACGGCTCACGGATCTCGCTGCTCGACAGCGACGGGCCCTGGCCGGCGGATCCGCGCAGGCCGTGGCCTGGCAGGCCGCGCGCGGCCGCCGCACCGCTCGCGAACGCCTGGCTCGGTTGCTGGATCCGGATTCCTTCGTCGAGACCGGCGCGCTGGTGTGCGGCCGGAACGGCAGCGGCGGCACGGCAACATTCCGCTGTGAGTGCTGCAGCGAAGCCGTGATCGCAGTCCCCGGTCCGTGAGACGACCAGTGACGTGAGGAGTACTCTCATGCCCTCGCACGCCTTGCCGCACGCCTCCGACGCATCAGGCACAGCGCCGGACGACCCGAGCAGTCTCTCCGCTCACCTTGCCCACTGGGCCCGTCACACCCCTGGACGTCCCGCGTTCACCTTCGCGGAGTACCCGGCGCCCGGCCTCCGGGCCAGGCACCGCACGCTCACCTGGCACCGCGTCGATATACGCACGCGCGCGGTCGCCTCCCGGCTGAGGGAAACCGTGGCTCCCGGCGAACGCGTCGCCCTGCTCTGCGGCCAGGGCCTCGAATACGTCGTCGGTTTCCTCGCAGCGCTCACCTCCGGCGCCGTCGCCGTCCCCCTGTTCACCCCCGACCTGCCGGGTCACGCCGACCGCCTGGCCGGGATCCTCGCCGATTCCCGTCCCGCCGCCGTGCTCACCACCAGCGCCGATGCCGACACCGTGAGCGCCTTCCTCGCCGCACATGGTCTGCGGCCCCGGCTGATCGTCACCGACCTCGTCCCCGACGACCAGGCCGATGGTCCACGTGTCCCTGCTCCGGACGGGCAGGCGACCGCCTACCTGCAGTACAGCTCCGGCTCCACCCGCACCCCGACCGCCGTCGAGATCTCGCACGCGAACGTCGTCGCCAACGCCCGCCAGGCGCTCACCGCGTACGGCGCCGACGAGCGGCCACCCACGATGGTCGGCTGGCTACCGCTCTACCACGACATGGGGCTGGTACTCAGTGTCGCCGCCCCCGTCGTCCGTGGCCTGCGGTCCGTCGTCATGGACCCGCTGGCCTTCCTGCGGCGGCCCGCACGCTGGCTGCGCCTGCTGTCCGAGTTCCCGAACGCTCTCAGCGCCGCGCCGAACTTCGCGTACGACTACTGCGCGACCGTCATCTCCGACGAGGACAAGGTCGGCCTCCGGCTGGACCGGGTCGCCGTGCTCGTCAACGGCAGCGAACCCGTGCGGCCCGAAACCGCCGACCGCTTCCACGCGGCCTTCGCAGTCCAGGGACTGCCGGCAGAGGTGCACTGCCCGTCCTACGGGCTCGCCGAAGCCACCGTCTTCGTCAGTGCCCATCGGCCCGGACAGCCGTTGCGCCGGTACTCCCTGGACCGCGAGGCGCTGGCGGCCGGCAGAGCCGTTCCCGTCGCCCCGGATGATCCGGCCGCGGTCCTGCTCGCCGCCTGCGGCGAACCCGTCGGGCAGACGATTCGCGTCGTCGACCCCGTCACCACCGCCGTCCTGCCGCCGGGGGTGGTGGGCGAGATCTGGGTCCAGGGACCCAACATCGGGCGCGGCTACCAGGATCGCGGCCCGCAGACCCGTGAGACCTTCCAGGCCCGCTTGGCACACGAACCCGGCCACTGGCTGCGGACAGGTGATCTCGGCACGGTGCTCGACGGACAGCTCCTGGTCACCGGCCGCCTCAAGGACCTGATCATCGTGGACGGGCGCAACCACTATCCGCAGGACGTCGAAGGCACCGCGCAAGCGGCGCACCGGGCGATACGCCCCGACCGTCTCGCGGCCTTCGCCGTCCCAGCCGGACAACTCCCCGCAGGCCGGGACCCCGCTGTCGACACCGGGACCCGTGCCGGGATCGCCGCGGAGTCCGCGGTGATCGTCGCCGAACACGCCCGTGGCCTGCCCGCCCCGGCCCGCAATCCCCAAGAGGTCGCTGCCGCCGTGCGCGCGGCCGTCTCCGCCCGGCACGGCCTGCGGCTGGCCGACGTGCTGCTCGTCCGGCCCGGCAGCGTGCCGCGCACCTCCAGCGGCAAGATCTCCCGCGCCCTGACCCGCGCCCGCTATCTCGACGGTTCCTACGAGCATCCGGAACGGGGCACGTCATGAGCGCGAGCGCGGACGGACCGATCGGTCTGAGGCGGTTGGTCGTCGAACGGATCGCTTTCATCTTTCCTCGCGCGACGCGGTTGCCATCACCGGAGAACTGGCCCACGCGGTCGGCCGGGAGCTGCCCACGACCCTGCTATGGGAAGCGCCTACCGTCGACGCGCTGGTCACCCTCCTGGGCGGCGCGGCACCAGGCCCGCAGGCCGTGCACGTCCCCCGCGGGGCATTCGCCCACGAACCGATCGCCGTGGTCGGAGTCGGCTGCCGGCTGCCCGGAGGCGTGCGTGGCCCTGGTGACTGCGTTCTACGGCGTCGAACCTGCCGCGGTCGTCGGGCACTCGATGGGAGAGGTCGCGGCAGCGGTCGTAGCAGGGGCGCTCGATCCCGCCGACGGTGCCCGCGTCATCGCCGTACGGTCCCGGCTGCTCGCCACCCTGCGTGGCGGGGCGATGGCGGTGGTGGACCCCACCGACGACGAACTCGACGACATCGCACCGCGGTTCCCGGGTGTCCACCTCGCCGTGCACACCTCACCCGGGCAGAAGACCGTGACCGGTGAGGCACCGGCCGTGACCCGGCTCGTCGAACACCTCACAGCCGTGGGGCGCACCGCCCGCACCATGCTCGTCCAGGGCGCCGGGCACTCGCCCCAGGTCGAGCCGCTGATGCCCGAACTGGTCGCCCGTCTCGGCGACGTCCGGGGCCGCTCCGACACCGCCGTACGCGTCTACTCGACCGTCCACGACGACCCCACCGGTGCCTGCGACTTCGACGCCGCGTACTGGGCGGCCAATCTCCGCTCTCCGGTCCGGTTCGCCGGCGCGCTGGCCGCCGCGGCGGCGGACGGGCACACCGCCTTCATCGAGATCTCCCCGCACCCGCTGCTCCTGCACCCGCTCGCCGAGAACCTGCCCGACGCCCTCCACCTGCCCACACTGCGCAGAGACGACGACCCCGCCCTCACCTTCCGCGGCCAACTGGCCGCCCTGCACACCGCGGGCCGTCCCCTCCCGGCCCCCCTCCTCCACCCGGGCGGCGAGGTCGTCGACGTCCCCCTTCGCTGCTCGACCCGCCGCATGCCCAGACCATCGCCGATCACTTGAACCGAGTACTCGGCCAGGAGCCGCTCTGAGGATCGGCCGGCACCGGAACTTCCGTCCTCGTCTCCTCCCGACCCCCGCAAGGAGCCGCCTGCCATGTCCGACCGCCCGTCCGCTCACCACCGCGGTCCGTCCCGCCGTACCGTCGCCAAGGCCGCCGCCCTCGGAGTCGCGGGGGTGCTGGCCGGGGCCCGGGTGGCTTCGGCCGCCGATGTCACCGTCAGCCGACTGGGCCCCCGCACCTACGACCTCGGCGTTCCCTCCGCCGCGCTGGGCCGCACCGCGCCCGTGCGGATCATCCTGCCGACCTCCTACGCCGACCGACCCGGCCGGACCTGGCCGGTGCTCTACCTCCTGCACGGCGCGCACGACGACTACACCTCGTGGACCAGGGAGACCGACATCGAGGCGGTCACGGCGAACCGGGACCTCATCGTCGCCATGCCGGACGGAGGTCCCACCGCCATCCCCACGCGGTGGCGGACCGGCCTCGACTACGAGACCTTCCAGCTCCAGGAGGTTCCGGCGGTGCTGAGCGCCGGTTACCGGGCCTCCCGTGTCCGGGCCGTCGCCGGTGTGTCGACGGGAGGGTACGGGGCCATGGCGCACGCCGCCCGCCATCCGGGAATGTTCGTGGCCGCCGCGTCGTACAGCGGTATTCCCGACACCAGGGCGACGAGGATGCCGACGATCATCCAGGCGATCGTGGCGCGAGAGAGCCTCGACCCTCTGTCGCTGTGGGGCGATCCGACCCGCGACTCGGCCACGTGGCAGGACTACAACCCCCTGGCCCGAGCGAACGCCCTGCGGGGCACCGCGCTCTACGTCTCCGCGGGAAGCGGCAGCCTCAGCAGCCCTCTCGCCATCATCCTCGCGATCGCGCAGCTCATCAGCGGCGGTGTCGACGCCCTGCTGCCCGGAGTCCTGGAGAGCCTCGTGGCTCCCTCCACCCAGAGCTTCGTCACCGAACTCGGCCGCCTGGGTGTCCCGGTCACCCAGCACCTCTATCAGGGCGGCGGTCACCAATGGAGCGACTGGAAGCGGGAGTTCGTCACCTCCTGGCCGGTACTCGCCGCGGCGCTCGGTGTGCCGGCCTGATCCCTGCGTGTTTGTCATGAACGGACAACTTCCCAGCCCGTCTTATCAGTTGAGGAACAGTTCGGCGGAGTCCCGCGGGGGATATCGTCTTCGGTTGTGCCGCCTTGACCGAGCGGTAGGAGCAGCCAGGATGGATCCCTTCGCCGTCGTCCCCCAGCGATTGGCGGACTTTCTGCGTCCGCATCTCGACGAGATCACCAAGGAAATCGAACACGAGGTACAGCTTCAGGTACCCGAATACGCGCGGCCCGCCGACGACGCGTATGTGCGAACCATCAGAGCCGGAGTCAGACGGGCTCTGACGCTCTTCGTGGACCGCATCGCCGACGTCGACCAGGATCAGGAGCGTGTCGCTCGCACCTACCAGGAGATCGGGCGGGGCGAAGCCGGTGAAGGACGTGGCCTGGAAGTGCTGCAGGCCGCGCTCCGGCTCGGCGGGCGGGCCGCCTGGCGGCGCCTGGCGAAGGCCGCCGACGAACTCGGGCTGGACTCCGGCGAGGTGGCCGCGCTGGCGGAGGCGGCCTTCACCCACATGCACGAGATCATGCAGGCGGCCACCGAAGGCCACGGCGAGGCCCGGCTGCACAGCACCGGCGAGTTGCAGCGCCGCCGCAAACGCCTGATGGACCTGCTGTTCGCCGATCCTCCGGCCTCCGCCGAAGCGGTCGAGGAACTTGCCCGCACCGCACGCTGGGCCATGCCCAGGCGTGTCGCGGTCATGGCTGTGGACGGAATCGAGCAGGAGGACGACGAACTGCTGCTGCCCGCCGGAGTGCTGGCCGACATGAGCGCACGCCCCGCACGCCTGGTCATCCCGGACCCGGACAGGCCCGGCGTGCCACGAAGGCACGCCCTCGCACCCGTGCTGCGCGGTCGGCCCACCGCGGTCGGGCCGACCGTCCCGCTGTCCCAGATCGTCGACTCACTGCGCTGTGCGGCACGGGCTCTGTCGCTGATGCGTCGTGGAATCCTGCCAGGTGACGGCGTGCTCCGGTGCGCCGACCACCTCTCGACGCTGGTCCTCTACGCGGACGAGCCGCTGATCCGGGCACTGTCGTCCCGGGCTCTGGCACCGCTGGCCGGAATCCCCGCACCGCAGCGTGACCGGCTGGCGGAGACGTTGCTGGCCTGGTTACAGAGCGAGAGCAGCGTGGGGGTGACCGCCGTGCGGCTGCACGTCCATCCGCAGACCGTGCGGTACCGGATGAGGCAGCTGGAGAAGGTGTTCGGCGAGGCACTGCGGGACGCGGAGGCCCGTTTCGAGTTGGAGATGGCCCTGCGGGCGAACGTGGCCTTCGGCCCGCCCCGCGAACGGGACCGTCCGGGCCCTGACCGTGAGCATTCCCGGCCGGCACCGGAATACGTCCGGCCCCCGGCGTCCCCCCTGCGCTCGACGGGCACCTGAGTGTCGCGCCACAGCCTGTTCCAGACCTCAGACGGGCGTCCTCCTGCGAAGAGGTGCTCACCGCCTCGTCGAACGTTCGCTGTCTCCGGTGTCCGGGGACGGGGCCGGACAGCCCGGGTGGGGGCGGGAAGAGGACGCCGGTTCGCCGAGGCCGGCCGCGGCGAGTTCCGGGCCGAGGAAGGGAGCCAGAACGGAAAACGTCAGACCCGGAAGCAGATCCGGCAGGTCGGCGGTCCGGCCGGCGGCGATCCGCCGGTAGATCGCGGAGTACACACCGCCGACCACCGTGTCGATCAACTCATCGACAGGGAAGGGGAGTTCGACATCGGGCAGGTCCGTGAAGAAGTCCCGGAAACGGGCCAACATCGCCTCGCGCGCCACCCGTCCCGCAGGCCCGACCGCGTCGATCTCCACGACGGCCATCGTCGCGAACGCGGGGGCTTCGGCCAGGATGCCGAGCAGCGCGCCGAGCCCGGCCCGCACCCGGCCCGGCCAGTCGGAGGCCTCTGAGTGGGCGTGCTCCATGGCGTCGAAGACCAGGGAGGTGCCATACCGGTGAGCGGCGAGGAAGGCGTCCTCCTTGCCGTCGAAGATCTCGTAGAAGACCGGTCGGGTCACGCCCGCGGCCCGGCAGACGTCGCTGATGCGAGTACCGGCGTAGCCGACCTCGGCGACGGTGTGCACAAAGCCGTCGAGCAGTCTGTCGCGCTGGTTGGCGGTGACCGCCTCGGGTGAGGTTCGGCGTGGGCCTCGTCGCAGCGAGCGCTCGGGGTCGCGTCCGGCACGGGTACCGGGCAGCACCAGCTGAGGAGGCGTCGACGTCCCTGCGGCCATGGCTCGTCCTCTTTCGTCGCGAACTCATGTGCAGTGTATTGACTTGAATACCCGTCAGGTTTACAACTCTCACAGGTTTTCAACTTGCGCGGACCTGCGGCCGTAGAGCCGCCGGAGCCGACAGTGTCACGCACGCGCAAGACCGCCAGCAAGTGAGCACTCCCCCCTGGCCTCGGGCCAGGGGCGCACATCGGACCAGCCGTTCCCGCAGTCCGGGAACCGCCTTGCCCGGGTCACCGCGTTCACCCCGAGTCGGGGCCGGCGAACCCGCACTCGCCACCTGCACTCACAGCAGAGGACCCCGCATGCCCAGGTTCACAGTCCCCGCCCTCGCCGCCACGGCCGCCCTGACGGCCCTGGCCCTTCTCCCAGCCGCTGCCGCCTCGGCGGACAGCGCCGTGCTCACCTACGGCAGCGCCGCCGGAAACGCGGTCTCCGTCGGCGACGTGCTCACCGCCTCGCTGGCGAGCGGCACCACAGCCACCCTCGCCACCACCAGCGACGGCACCTCCCGCATCGCCTGCACGGGATCGACGCTCTCCGCCACGGTGACGTCGAACCCCGCGGCCCCGGGCGTCGCCACCGAGTCCGCGACCTCCCAGACCTTCAGCGGCTGCACCAGCAACATCTTCGGCGTCACCGCGGTGCGCAGCATCACCGTCGACGCCCTGCCCTACGCCACCTCCGCCGCCTCCGACGGTACCGTCACGGTGACCCCGGCCCCGGGTGGCAGCATCCAGACCACGGTGGTGCTCTCCACCCTGCTGGGCTCCGCCACCTGCGTCTACCAGGCGCCCAGCCTCTCCGGAACGAGCTCCAACGGTGCCAGCGACCTGACCTTCACCAACCAGGCCTTCAGGAAGGTCTCCGGCTCGGCGCTGTGCGCGGGCAACGGCTACTTCACGGCCAGCTACGCCCCCGTGGTCGACAGCAGTGTCGCCGGTGCCCCGGCCGTCTACACCAACTGACAGCACGTCCGAGAGGACTCCCGTGAAACTGCTCAGCCCCCGAGCGCTCATGGCGTTCCTTGCGGTCGTGGTCTCGATCGCGCTCGCCACCCCTGTCCACGCGGCCTCCGGTAACCCCTACGAGCGTGGCCCGGCCCCCACCGAGGCGAGCTCACCGCCGTCACCGGCCCGTTCGCCGTCTCTTCCGTCACCGTGCCGGCGGGAAGTGGCCCTGGTTTCAACAACGGCACCATCTACTACCCGACCGACACGAGCCAGGGCACCTTCGGCGCCATCGTCGTCATGCCGGGCTTCGTCTCCGGGCAGGCCCAGATCGCCTGGTACGGGCCACGGCTGGCTTCTCAGGGCTTCGTGGTGATGACCCTGGACACCAATGCGTTGTGGGACTTCCCGTCCGACCGCAGCAGACAACAACTCGCCGCGCTCAACTACCTGACCACGAAAAGCTCGGTCAAAAGCAGGATCGACCCCAACAGGCTGGCCGTGATGGGGTGGTCCATGGGTGGTGGCGGCTCTCTGCAGAGTGCGGCGGCCAATCCGGCGCTCAAGGCGGCGATCCCTCTGGCGCCCTGGGACATCACGAACGTCGGCGAGCAGATCATCGTGCCCACCATGATCTTCGGGGCCGATGGCGACACCGTCGCCCCCGTCTCCACCTTCGCCCGGCCCGCCTACGATGCGCTGACCAAAGCCCACGAGAAGGCGTTCGTCGAGCTGAAGGGCGCCGATCACTTCACCTTCGCCAGCCCCAACACCACGATCGCCAAGTACAGCATCGCCTGGCTCAAACGCTTCGTGGACGACGACACCCGCTACGACCAGTTCCTCTGCCCGATCCCGAACGACCCCAATACCGCCGTCTTCGAGGGCACCTGTCCTCTCTGACCCATCAAGAGCGCGGCAGGCGCGGACCGTCCTCCGAGGACGGTCCGCGCCTGCCGCGCTCCGATCCCTTGGTGGTCGGAACAACCTCGAGAGCATCCTGTACGTCAACCGTGCCGGCCCAGGACATACGCAACCCTGACACAGAGCGGAAGCGGCAGGCCCCGGTCCGTCCGCCGGAATGCCTGCCGCTTCGCGTTACTGCACGTGCTCGGTGCCGCTTGCTAACGGATACGGTACGACCAGAGGTAGTACGGCGAGGGGGTGCCGACACCGCTGGTGTTGTCGTAGCCGCGGCCCGCCTTCAGCAGATGGTTGTCGCCGAAGTTCACAGTGACGGTCGGGACGTCCGCGGAGGCCGGAAGGACACTGGCCTCGTGGCTGCCGGGGCCGGTGGCGGTCAGGTCGGTGAAGGCGTGGCTGCCGGCGCGTGCGTAGATGGCGGGGTTCGCCCAGCCGATGTTCTCTCCGCCCTGCGCCTGGATGGCGGAGGCCTGAAGGCCCGCGAACAGCGGGCAGGCGAGGCTGGTGCCGCCCATGCTGGTTTCGGCGTAGCCGGTGCTGCCGTCGGACTGAGCCACGGTCATGCCGACGATGAAGCCGGTGAAGGGGTCGGCGGGCATCGACACGTCCGGGGTCACCCGCATCGGGTTGGCGACCTTCGTGCCGTTCGGCAGCGTCTTGGCGAGCTCGGTCGAGACCACGCCCTGCTGGTAGAAGGGCTGCCTGAAGAGGGAGCTGGTGCCGCCACCGCCGCCGAACACCCAGCCGCCCGGGAACCAGGCGTCGTTCAGCAGGTACCACGCATGGGTGCCCCACGCGGTGCTCCACAGTGCCTGGTTGCGTGCGCCGATGCCCATGCTGGTGCCGCCGACGGCGGTCACCCACGGGCTGGAGGCCGGGAAATGGGGCTGCGGTGTCGACGACTCGCTGAACATGCCGCACAAGGTGGCCGGGTCATCGGGGCCGCAGTTGCCCGTGGAGAACTGATAGCTGATGCCCTCGATGGCCCCCTGCGCGAAGACCCGGTTGAACTCGGCGATCGACGCCAGGTCCACGTCGCCGGTGGTCCGGTAGATGGCTGCGCCCCACGAGTTGGAGACGATGTCGGCGCCGTGCGTGTCGTTGATCGTCTGGAAGACCTTGAGGAATCCCGCGTCTCTGCAGGTGTTCGCGCCGTAGTAGCGCACGTTCGCGTCCGGCGCCATCGCGTGCAGGGCCTCGACGTCCAGAGTCTGCTCGATCGCCCAGCCGTTGGTGCCGCCGCAGCGGTTCAGGTCGGTCCACTGCTCCGGGGTGACCATCTCGGTGTACTGGCCGTCCCTGAACGGCTTGTCGCCGTGGTTCTCTGCGTGCTTGTTCGCGTCGGCGAGCATCGTGGGGGAGCCGTAGGCGGCGACGATGGCGACCGTAGCGCCCTTGCCGGTGAGCTTGGAGCGGGTGACGCCGTACGCGCCGCGCAGTTGGGAGGGCTTGTATCCGCACGTGACGTACGGGTTCTGCTTGCCGTTGAACGGAGGGACGGTGTCGTCCTTGACCTCGCCGTAGTAGGAGGAGCAGCGGGCCGGGCCGAGGAAGGTGGCGCCGTTGCGGCCCTTGGAGGCGGTGGCCTTGGCGCCTGTCACGCCCTTGGCGAGGCTCGTGGTGACCTGGCCGAGCGGGCCCGCCGGCCGCATCACGGTCGGCATCGTCGTCAGGCCCGTGATGGTGCCCACGTCCGCGGCGACCGCGGCGGGCACCTGCGCGTCGGCCGTCGGTGCGACGTAGCTCTCACCCTTGATCTTGTAGCTGCGCAGGGTGACGCCGAAGGCCTTCTGGATGGCCGGGGTGGTGCCGGTCACGGTGACACCGGCCTTGTCCGACGAGGTGATCTTCAGGCCGGCCCCGGTGAGCCAGGACCGCACCGCCTTGACCTGCGCGGCGGTGGCGCCGAAGCGCGCGTGGTACTCGGCGGGGGTGAGGTAGTGGCGGTAGAAGGGGCTGGTCGGCGTGGAGACGGCCTGCGCGTAAGCGGTCATGCCGGCGGGGTCCTGCCCGGCGTAGAAGACCGTGGGGGTCAACGTGGTGGAGGCGGCTGCCGCACCATGGTCGGCCGTCGCGGTGGCCCAGGCGGGGTGCGTGTGCGCGACCGCGGCCGTCGCCGAGGCGGCGGCGGGACTCGCTACGAGAAAGGCGCCGACGAGTGCGGCGGTCAGCAGCGTGGCCGCGGTCGGCGCGCCGCGGGGGCGGCTGGCGGAAGTGGTCGTCCGGCGTATCCGGCCGGTCCGGGACTCGGTGAGCAACTGGATCCCTTCCCCGGGGCGTGCCCGGGTTTACCCAGGCGGCGCCCTTGGCATCAGGGGTCGTTGACACCGCGGCGGCCGCTGTCCTCCTCGCGCCGCGGCGGGTGCAGCAGCGCCTCAGTGCACGGTGCCCTGCAGCCGACACCGCTCCCGATGAATATCCGGACCCGTCAACTCCTGAATAGTCGGAGGTTTGAGCGCTCCTGGCTCGCAATGTGTAGAAAAAGTAAGGCTCCCGACAGGACTCCCAGGTGAACGGCCGTCGCTGGGTGAGCAGTTCTGACTCCCGGATGACCCGCCGCCTCACCCACGACACCACCCCCAACTGGCGTGACACCGCCTCGCCGCCACGGCGCCAACTACCGTGGCATTGCCGGAGGGCGGCCGCCCACGCCTTCCTCGCCGTCGTCCGCGCCGCCGAGCACGCCCGCGAGCCAGCCCCGGACGGGCTGATCCCGCTCACCTGCAACGAGATCCATCGGCCGTTCACCACGCTCGTCGGCCGACCCGAGCACGCCGTAGCCCACCGGCTCGGCTGGTCCGACTGGCGACGTCGCCACCAGGCCCGAGCCCGGGCCAGCCACTACCGCCGACAAACCGCGACCCAGACATGAAGATCACGTTCTACAGCCGGAGTATTAGGCTGACTCCATGACCGAGCCGACGATCACTCAGCTCCAGCCCATGCCCGCCGACTGGCGGCGCGCCCTCGCGGTCGTCGCCCACCCGGACGACCTCGAGTACGGCTGCTCGGCGGCGATCGCCGCCTGGACCGACGGGGGCCGCGAGGTCGCCTACGTCCTGGCCACCCGGGGCGAGGCGGGCATCGACACGCTGGAGCCCGCGAAGTGCGGCCCGCTGCGGGAGCAGGAGCAGCGGGCGAGCGCGGCGGTCGTCGGGGTCTCGGCGGTGGAGTTCCTCGACCACAAGGACGGTGTGATCGAGTACGGCCCCGCCCTGCGCCGCGACATCGCCGCCGCCATCCGCCGCCACCGCCCCGAGCTGGTGATCACCCTCAACCACCGCGACACCTGGGGCGGCGTCGCCTGGAACACGCCGGACCATGTGGCGGTCGGCCGTGCGACCCTCGACGCGGCCGCCGACGCGGGCAACCGCTGGATCTTCCCGGAGCTCGTCGAACAGGGCCTGGAGCCCTGGAGCGGCGTCCGCTGGGTCGCCATCGCCGGCTCCGCCTCGCCCACCCACGCCGTGGACGCGACGCCGGGCCTGGAGCGGGCGGTGCGCTCCCTGCTCGAACACCGCACGTACATCGAGGCGTTGACGGAGGAGGACCCGGAAGCGTACGCACGGGGATTCCTGAACGGGGTGGCGGCGTCCGTGGGCGAGCGTTTCGGCGGCACGCCGGCCGTGGCCTTCGAACTGTTCAGCCGATAGGGGGCGTTCATGACCGGCACGGATCTGCTGGCGGTCCGGTTCGAGGAGCACCGCGGGCATCTGAACGCCGTGGCCTACCGCATGCTCGGCTCGCTCGCCGAGGCGGAGGACGCGGTCCAGGAGACCTGGCTGAAGCTCGGGCGTACCGACACCAGCGACATCCGCAACCTCGGGGGCTGGCTCACCACGGTGACCGGCAGGGTCTGCCTGGACATGCTGCGGTCGCGTACGGCCCGGCGTGAGCAGCCGATGGAGGACGACACCTTCGTCCCGGACCCCGTGGTCAGGCCGCTCGCCCAGGTCGACCCGGAGCAGGAGGTCCTGCAGGCCGACTCGGTCGGACTGGCGCTCCTCGTGGTTCTGGAGACCCTGGACCCCGCCGAGCGGCTCGCGTTCGTGCTGCACGACATGTTCGCCGTGCCGTTCGACGACATCGCACCCGTCGTGGAGCGCAACTCGGCGGCGACCCGGCAGCTGGCCAGCCGGGCCCGGCGCCGGGTGCAGGGCGCGACCGTACCGGCCGAGCCCGATGTTGCCCGGCAGCGCGAGGTCGTGGACGCCTTCATGGCGGCCAGCCGTGCCGGGGACTTCGAGGCGCTGCTCGCGGTCCTCGACCCCGATGTGGTGCTGCGTGCCGACTCCGGGGCCCTCACGGGTGCGGCCGCGTCGAAGCTGGTGCGCGGGGCGAAGGCAGTGGCCGAACAGGCGGTCCTGTTCCGGGAGTTCGCGCCCTACGGGCGGCAGGCGCTGGTCAACGGTTCGGTCGGGATCCTCAACGTCCGCGACGGGCAGCCGCTGTCGGTCATGGGCGTCACCGTCGCCGACGGCAGGATCGTCGCACTGCACATCCTGGCCGACCCCGAGCGCCTCGCGGGCCTCGATCTGCCGGACCTCGCCGGGTGAGTCAGACGGTCACGGGAAGTGGGCCCCGCGTGCGATGCGGGCCCACCGCCCGGCCGTCGGGCAGGAGCTCACCGGTGTCGTCGAAGACGATCGTGCCGTTGCACAGCAGGTACCAGCCCTGCTCGGGGTGGCCCGACACGATGACGGCGGCGTCGTGGTCGGGGCTGTCGGCGGAGGGGCACAGAGGCTGGTGAGTGCACATGGCGTCGCTCCCGGATGAGTTGGGCTCCTGCCTGCTTCGGCCGCTCCCCAAGTGGTAGCGCAGCTTGTTTTCCGTTGTATGAGGGGACACCCACAAGGCCGGAAATCCCTCGGTGAGGTTACGGGTCGTAGGCTGGGCGCCATGCAGGATCAGACAGCCGACCGGTCCCGACTGCGAGGCGACTGCGGCAACTGCTTCGGCCTGTGCTGCGTCGCCCTGCCGTTCGCCGCGTCCGCCGACTTCGCGATGACCAAGGACGCCGGGACACCCTGTCCGAATCTTCGGGACGACCACCGGTGCGGGATCCACGCGAAGCTCCGGCAGAAAGGGTTCACCGGTTGTACGGTCTACGACTGCTTCGGCGCCGGGCAGACGGTCTCGCAGGTCACCTTCGGCGGGCAGGACTGGCGTGGCGGATCGCGTGAGCACGCCCGCCGGATGTTCGACGTGTTCCCGGTCGTCCGGCAGCTGCACGAACTGCTCTGGTACCTGACCGAGGCACTCACCCTCCCCGCCGCCCGACCCGTCCACGCCGATCTGCGCCGCGCCCTGGAGCGGACCGAGCGGCTCACCCGGCAGACTCCCGGGGAACTCGTCGCGCTGGACGTGGCCGCACACCGTCAGGAGGTCAACGGCCTCCTGCTGAAGACCAGCGAGCTGGTGCGGGCCGGCATCCGCGGCCGCCGCAAGGAACGCCGGGGCGCGGACCTGATCGGCGCGCGTCTCAAGGGCGCCGATCTGCGCGGCGCCAACCTCCGCGGCGCCTACCTGATAGCCGCCGACCTCACCGGTGCCGACCTGCGTGGCGCGGATCTGATCGGTGCCGACCTGCGCGACGCCGACCTCACGGACGCCGATCTCACCGGCGCGTTCTTCCTCACCCAGCCGCAGCTGAACGCGGCCCGGGGGGGTGCCGGCACCGCACTGCCGACGTCAGTCACCCGCCCCGTGTACTGGACAGCGCGGCTCTGACGGCGTCACCTGGGCTTCCACCGCTCCCCGGGCCACTCCCGTACGCCGCTCCAGGCGCAGCCGCAGCCCCTCCGGCATCAGCGTCAGCCGCTCGGTGACCCGCAGCCGGTAGGCCGGATCGGGCCGCAGCTCGTAGCGGCGCAGCAGCAGTCCGAGGACCAGCGTCGCCTCGTGCAGCGCGAACTGCCGCCCGATGCATGCCCGCGCCCCGGTCCCGAACGGTTTGAAGGTGTGCGGCGGACGGGCCCGTACGGCGGCCACGTCGAAGCGGTCCGGGTCGAAGTGTTCGGCGTCCGCACCCCACACCTCGGGATCCCGGTGCAGCATCGCCGTCAGCACCAGCGCCCAGGCGCCCCGCCGCATCGGATGCCGCCCGCCCAGCACCGTGTCCTCCCGCGCCTCCCGCGCGAAGGCGGGCGCGGTCGGCCACAGCCGCAACGCCTCGTCGAGGACCCGGCGCACGTAACGCAGCTTGGCCACCTGGTCGTACCCGGGCACGGCGGTGTCGCCCCACACCCGGTCCACCTCGGCGCGGGCCCGGGCCGCGACGTCCGGGTGCCGGGAGAGGTGGTGCAGGGCGAAGGAGAGCGCGCCCGAGGTGGTCTCGTGGCCCGCGACCAGGAAGGTGATGACCTGGCGGCGGACGTTCTCCGCGGACAGGCGCTCGCCGGTCTCCGGGTGCGCGGTCTGCAGCATCCGGTCGAGGAGGTCGCCCTCCCCGCCCGCCGTACGGCGGGCCCGCACCAGGTCGTCGACCGTGCGGTTGAGGTAGGCGATGTCGGCCTCGTTGCGGCGGCTCGCGCCGCGCAGCACCAGCGGGGTCAGCGGCGCGGGGACCGTGTTGAGGCGCTGTGCGTAGGTGAGCGTGCCGATCATCGCCGTCACGAAGGGATGCGGACGGGAGCGTTCGAAGGAACCGAAGTCGTGCCCGAACCCGGTGCGCGCGATCGTCTCCAGGGTCAGCTTGGTCATGTCCCCGGGCACGTCCACCGGGCGGCCCGCCGCCGACGCGCGGTCCCAGTGGTCGGTGAGCCGCGCGGCCACGTCCAGCATCATCGGGTGGTAGGCCACCATGGCCTCGCGGCTGAAACCGGGCGCCAGGACGTCGTGCGCCAGTTGCCAGTTCGGCTCGTGGTTGTACGCCGTGAACAGCGCGTCCCCGACGACCGGCCGCAGATTGGCGACACCGAGCCCGACGTGCTTGGCGAAGCGCGTCTCGTCGGCCATGTCGGCGGCGAGGCCGGCACCCCACACGAACACGAACTCGTTGCCGAACACCTTGCGCCGGAAGATCGGCCCCAGCTGCCGCGCGTAGCGCAGGGAGTCCTGCAGAGGCGTCCGCCGGCTCGCGCCCAGCAGGTCACCGAGCAGGGGCAGCCGGTACGGCGGATGCGGTATGCGGTCCAGCTCGGGCCAGCCGAGCTCCGCGCCGCGGAACCCCTTCGGCAGTACGTCCCCTGTCGTCGTCCCCGCCATGACGCGATCTCCCTTGATCCGGCGACACGTTGCGACGCAGCGCATGTTGTACGTGGGTTCAATAACGCGGTTCAGTCTGGTCCTGTTGTTGAACCGGCGTCAAGTAAAGTGCGGGCATGGCCGCGAACCAGGGGGAGCGCACACGGCGCCGGCTCAGTACCGCGGAGCGCAGGGAGCAGCTGCTGTCGGTCGGGGCACGCCTGTTCTCGGAGAACCCGTACGACGACGTGTGGATCGAGCAGGTCGCCGAGATCGCGGGCGTCTCCCGCGGACTGCTGTACCACTACTTCCCGACCAAGCGGGACTTCTTCGCCGCGGTCGTCGAGCGGGAGAGCGAGCGGATGCTGCGTATGACGGCCGCAGTGCCCGGTGTCCCGGTCCGCGAGCAGCTCACCGCCGGTCTCGACACCTATCTGGAGTACGTCGAGGCCCACGCCCACGGCTACCGCGCCTTCCACCGCGCCGACGCCGCGGGCGACCGGACCGTGCGCCGGGTCTACCAACGGGCCCTGGCCGCACAGGAGCGCCAGATCCTGGCGGCCCTGGCCGCGGACCCGGAGTTCGGCCCGCTCTTCGAGGAGCGGCCGGACGTGCGGCTGGCCGTGCGGGGCTGGCTGGCGTTCACCACCGCGGTCTGCCTGGAGTGGCTGCGGGGCCCGGATCTGTCGAGGGAGCAGGTGCGCGATCTGTGTGCGCGGGCCTTGCTGGGGGTTGTTTCGCCGGCGGAGTGATCTCCGTATTGCCCGGATCCGAACCGTCCCCGTGGTTGGCGGACACCCCTGATCTTCGGTAGGTTAGGCAAGGCTTACCTAAGGAGGTCCTGGCATGGGTGACAGCCAGAGCTGGATCGCCGCGCCTGCCGCGGCGGAGCGTGCCCGGTCGGTGCTCGCCACGGCGTGGTCCTGCAGCGTGACCGCGAACGGCGGCCGCGAGGAACTCGTCGGCGCACACACCGTGGACGAGGACGGCCGGGTGCTTGCACACCTGCCCGAGGACAGCGCCCTGCTCGCGGCCGCGATCTGCGCGCCCCGCGGCGAGCCTTCCGCCGTGCTGGAGTTCGCCGACGTCGCACCCGTCCCCGTGCGCCACCGTATCCGCGCCCGGCTCTGGCTCGCCGGCTGGTTCACCCCCGAGGACGGGCACCTCGCCTTCCGGGCCACTCGCGTGGTACTGAAGCAGCCCTCCGCCGCCGTCGTCGTCGACCTCGAGGAGTTCGCCGACGCCGCACCCGACCCGCTCGCCGCGGCCGAGGCACGGCTGCTCACCCACCTCGCCGACTGCCATGCCGACGCCGTGGAGCGGCTCACCCGGCTCGTCGAACCCGACAGCCTGCACGGCGCCGTACGCGTCCAGCCCCTCGCCGTCGACCGGCACGGACTGACGCTGCGCATCGAGCGCGCCCGCGCCCACGGCGACGTACGCCTGCCGTTCCACACCCCCGCCGACGACGTAGGTCAGCTCACCGAACGCATGCACGCGCTGCTCGCCCAGGCGAGCGCCGCCTCCTGCCCCCGCGCCCTACAGCGGCAGCGCACAGACGGCGACGGGTGACGCGAACGGCTCGCCCGCGAGCCGCAGTTCACCGTTCGCCCCGTCCACGTGGAAGACGCTGACCGTGCTGGACCTCTGGTTCGCGGCGAACAGCAGCCTCCCGTCCGGCGAGAGCGCGATCTGCCGCGGGAAGTCCCCGGCCACCGGCACGGTGCCGAGCAGCCGCAGCCGGGCCCCGTCCGCCTCCACGGCGTAGCGCGCCAGGCTGTTGTGCCCCCGGTTCGCGAGATACGCGTACGCGCCGTTCGGCGTCACCACGAACTGCGCCGGATAGTTGGTGCCCTTGCCGCTGCCGGTGGACTGCGGCCCGCCGACGGTGAGCCGGCCGGTGGCCGGGTCGTACGCGCAGACCGCGACCGTGTCGTCGGACTCGTTGGCCAGGTAGGCGTACCGGCCGCCGGGATGGAACGTCAGGTGACGCGGGCCCGCGCCCGGCCGGGTGTGCGCCTGGGCGACCTCGGTGAGCCGGCCGGTGCGCGTGTCCAGACGGTAGGTGTAGACGGTGTCCGTGCCGAGGTCGACGGCGAGTACATGGCCGCCGTCCGGGCCGGTGACGAACTGGTGGGCGTGCGGGCCCTCCTGGCCCGGCCCCGGCGGCGGCGTGGAGTGCCTGACCAGGTCCGTGCGTTCGCCCAGCGCACCCGAGGCCCCGATCGGGTGCACGGCCACGGTGCCCGAACCGTAGTCGGCACTGAGCAGCCAGCGCCCGCCCGGGTGGACCGACAGCTGGCAGGGATACGCCCCGCCCGTCGGCCGGCTGCCCAGGATCCCGCGGTCGGAGAGCCGCACGGCGGTCACGGAACCCTTCTCCCGCTCGCTGACCGCGTACAGCGTCCGGCCGTCCGGGTGCACCGCGAGGTACGACGGGTCGCGGACGCCGGTGACGGTTCCGTCGCCGGTGACACGACCCGTCGTCGCGTCGTACGTGGCGAGGCCGATGCCCTCGCCGCCGCCCTCGGCCGAGGTGTACGTGCCGATGTACAGGGGGCGGGGACCGGACGGGCGCGCCGATGCCGGGGCGGAGGAGCCGGGCGCCACCTGCGGTGACGTGGCCGGGGTCTCCTCGGATGCCGGCCGAGTCTCCCCGGCCGCCGTCGGGGTGTCCGACGCGCCGCCGCAGGCGCCCAGAGCCGTGGCCGCGGCCGCCCCGCCCAGAGCGCCGACGAAGCGCCGCCTGCTCCAGCCGTCGTGCGACGCCTCCGTACCACTGCCCATGCCCGCACCTCAGGTCGTCGGTTGCCCCCGTCGTGGCAACCACCCTGACGCGGAACGCCTCCCGAGTGCAAAGACGGCCCGGACGCAACAACGGCGACGTCTACCAGTCGCCGTCCTCCACCGGCTTCCCCGGGGCGTCCTTGAGCGGCTTGACCTGGTGCGGTGCGGGTTCCTGCCAGGGGTCGAGGTCGTCGCCGAGCCAGTCGCCGACCGGCCTGACGCCCTCGAGAGTGCCCGTCGGGGCGAGGTCCTCGGCGTCCTGGTCGTAGTAGTCGTACCAGGGCAGGCCCGCCCGCGTGTACGCCGCGCGGTCCACGGGTGACGGCGGGGGCGCCTCGCCGGTGATACGGCGCCACTCCGGAGGGGTCACGAGATGGACGAAGACCCGCCCGGCGGCGTCCTGCGCCCAGTCCTTCAGCGGACGGTCGTCGTTGTAGACCTCCTGGCGCATCGAACCGCCGACCCCGAGGCCCATGGCCGCGGCGGCCCGGGGCCGACCCGCCGGAGCGGCCGCCGCAGCGGGTGCCGGTACGGCGCCCGGCGCGGGCGGGGCCGCCATGGGCAGCGCGGCGCCGTAGCCGCCGGCCGACTTCACGCGCCGTACCTCCTCGACCCGGCGCCGCTCCTCCTCGCGCCGCCACTCGGCCAGCGCCTCGTCGTTCAGCGGGAAGGACTGCAGCTGTACACCGCCCCACACCTCCTCGCCGGTGACCTGACCCTCCACGGTCGCGCCCAGACCGAGAGGCACCGCCACGAACTGGCGGACCGTCCCCTTGCCGGAGTTGATGCCGTCCAGCCAGGGCTGGCGGGGCAGCACGACGTAGTTCTGCGGGTGCCGCGAGAGCTCGCCGCTCCAGCGCTTGCCCGAGACCGCGCACACCTTGCCCACCCCGACCTGCAGTGCGGCCGGCTCGGTGGTCCCGGAGAAGCTCAGCCACATGGCCTCGCGCAGGTACACCGGCAGCATCACCCCGCCGCGCGCCCGCCACTGCTCGGGCACGGTGTCCGGGAAGTCGGAGACCCGCCGGACCGGGAACTCGCCGAGCCCCGGCGGCAGCGGGTGGGTGCCCGTCTCGGGCAGGCGCAGGGTGCGCACGAACCGCACCGCCACACCGCCCGGCAGCCGCAGCGTGTTCCCGTCGATCCGTACGGCGGTGTCGGCCATCGGCCCGCTCCCTCGATTCCCGCGCCGGCCCCGTCCCGGCGCTCCCTCACGGAAAACGCCGGCCGATCCCCGTACGGTTCCGCCACAGCTGCTCCTGAACGCCCAGGCGCTCGCGCAGCCGGGTCAGGCGGGGCATCCGTTCGCGCTGTTCCCGCGACACCCGGTCCAGTTCCTCCAGCAGACGGCGCGAGCGGTGCTCGGTGTCGAGTTCGTCGAGGATCCGGTTGACCTCGGTCAGCACGGCGCCGAGCAGCTGCCAGTGCCGGGTCTCGCGTTCGGACTCCTCACGCAGCAGCAGGGCCAGCTTGTCGCGGGTGCCCACCGCCGTGCGCAGTTCCGTGCTCAGCCGCGCCTCCGCCGACTCGGCGCTCTCGCTGAGGTGGGTGGTCACGAGCACGGCGAAGCTGACCACGGCGTCGGCGATCTCGGACAGCAACTGCTCCACGGCGGCACCCGTCGCCGGTGCGAACAGCGGCTCGGGTGCGCGGGCCTTGGCCAGGTCGGTGAGCGTACGGGCGAGCACCCGCAGCACGACCGTGCAGATCTCCAGCGTGTCCAGGCCGGTGCGCAGCACCACCCGGTGCAGCAGGCCCTCACTCACACGCGGATTGAGCCGCAGGCTGTCCTCGGCCTGCCGCAGCGCCGCGTCCACCTCGACGATGTCGTGGTCGAGCCGGCGCGCCTCGTGGAGCCGGGCCGTCGCCTCCTCGACGGGTGTGCGGCCGGCTGCCTCCTCGCCCACGCGCAGCATCAACTGCCGTACCCGGCGGGCCAGCCCCTCGATCGACTCGCCCGCCTCGTCCACCCACACCGGCGGGGCGAACAGCAGGTTGAAGGCCAGTCCGACGACCGCGCCGATCAGGGTCTCGAGCACCCGCGCCCAGGCCGTGTCCCCGACGGTGGTCACGCCGAGCACCAGCATCGCGCTGATCGCCACTTCGGGCACGTACTCGTCGACCCGCACCAGATGCCCGACGGCCAGCGAGGCCACGATCAGCAGGGCGAGGCTCCACCAGGTCAGACCCACCAGGAGGCTGAATGCGATGGCGACCAGGACCCCGGCCACCACGGAGTTCACCCGGCGGATGCCGTTGGTGAGCGTGGCGTACAGGGTGACCTGGACGACCAGCAGCGCGGTCAGGGGGGCGGTCAGCGGCGCGGCCTCGGGGCTGATGCGCAGCGCGATGACGTACGCGATCGTCGCCGCGGCCGCCGACCGCAGCGTCTGTACGACCACGGGATCCCGGCGGCGCTTCACGAAGCGCACGACGTCCGCCGACCACTCACGTTGCTCTTGCATCCCTTCGCCTGTTCCCCTTCCTCATGGGCATCCAACGCTTTACCGGACACATCGGACGTCCTCGATGCGGACCGCAACAGTCCGCAACGGAGCCTAGATTGTCCTCGTCGGCCAGTGGGTCGCGGGAGGGGTGCAGGGCGCCGGCTGAATCAGACGTACAGCTTGTCGAGGAAGGCGTTCAGATTGCCCGTCGTCCGGGCGATCTGCTCCTCCAGGGTCAGGCTCTCCTCCATCCGGAGCGTGCTCTGCGGGACCTTCTTGCCGCGTACGTACAGGGAACAGGCGAGGTCCGTGCACATGTACACGCCGACCGAGTTGCCCTCGCGGCCCGCCGCGCCCGCCTTGCGGGCCGTCATCAGCGAGACGCCGCCGCCCGGATGCGTGGTCAGGCACAGCGAACACATGCTGCGATGCAGAAATCCGCGCTGCGAGGGCGGGAAGCGCAGCGAGACACCGACCGGCCGCCCGTCCCGCTCCGTCACCAGATAGCTGCGGTCGGGCGCGCCCGGATCCCGCCAGCCGAGGAAGTCGAGGTCGTCCCAGGGGCGTTGGCCGAGATCGCGTGGGACGGCCAGACGTTTGGCCTCTCCCTTGGAGCAGTTGACGAACGAGTCGCGGATGTCCTGCTCGGTGAGGGAATTCATGGAGTGCCTCCTGGGGCCGATACTAGAACCTAGGGGTACTAGGTTTTGGCCTAGCGTAGAGGGCCAACAAGGGGGGAGGCTATGGATTTATCCCATGTCGCTCCCAGGTTTCGCGGGTCACCGCGGAGGTACTCGCGTGACGCCCCGACGACCCGAAGGGAGGACCCGTGGCCCAGCACCGTGAAGGCACAGGTCAGAACGGCGAGCCCGTCCCGCGGGACCTGCCGGACCAGCAGGCTCACTCAGGTGAGGACCCCTGGGAGGTCAGCGACCCGGAACAGCCGGACGAGCCCGACGAGGACGTCCCCGACACCGACGAGGCAGGTACGGGCCGGCAGGGCGCTCCGCACGCGGCCACCGTCCACCCCGAACACCCGGCGCCGGACGAGCCGACCGGCTGACCGCGACAGGGAGCCCCCATGGGTATGGTCGACCGGGTCCGCTCGTGGCCCGTCCACCGTCAGCTCACCGGCACCGACCGCACCGCGCGGGGTGCCGCCGCGAAATCCGCCTACACCGAGCGGCTGCAGCCGCGCACCGGCACCGCCGATCGCGTGGTGCCGTCCATCTGCCCGTACTGCGCGGTCGGCTGCGCCCAGCAGGTCTATGTCAAGGGAGAGCAGGTCGTCCAGATCGAGGGCGACCCGGCCTCCCCGGTCAGCCGCGGCCGGCTGTGCCCCAAGGGATCGGCGACCCTGCAGCTCACCACCGGACCGGCCCGCCGCCACCAGGTTCTGTACCGGCGCCCGTACGGCACCGACTGGGAGCCCCTCGACCTGGACACCGCCATGGACATGGTCGCCGAGCGGGTCGTCCGCACCCGGCGCGAGACCTGGGAGTGGGAGCGGGACGGCAAGCGCACCGCCCGCACCATGGGCATCGCCAGCCTCGGCGGTGCCACCCTCGACAACGAGGAGAACTACCTGATCAAGAAGCTGCTGACCGGCCTCGGCGTGGTCCAGGTGGAGAACCAGGCCCGGGTCTGCCACAGCTCCACCGTCGCCGGCCTCGGCACCTCCTTCGGCCGGGGCGGCGCCACCACCTTCATGCAGGACCTCCAGCACGCCGACTGCATCGTCATCGAGGGCTCCAACTTCGCCGAGTGCCACCCGGTCGGCTTCCAGTGGGTGATGGAGGCCAAGAAGCGCGGCGCCCGCATCATCCACGTCGACCCGCGCTACAACCGCACCAGCGCCCTCGCCGACCTGTACGTCCCGATCCGCGCGGGCACCGACATCGCCTTCCTCGGCGGGATCATCAACCACGTCCTCACCGAGGAGAAGGACTTCCGCGAGTACGTCCTGCGGTACACCAACGCGGCGACCCTGGTGAACGAGGACTTCCGTGACACCGAGGACCTCGACGGCGTCTTCTCCGGCCTCGACGTGGAGAAGGCGCACTACGACCCGCACAGCTGGCAGTACGAGGGCGTCGAGGTCCAGCAGCCGACCGGCGAGGTCGACGAGCAGTACGAGGAACGCACCCGCAAGATGGCCGGCCCCGAGGCCCACGGCTCCGGCGGCGCCCGAACCGGCCACCTCGCACCGACGGACGAGACGCTCCAGCACCCGCGCTGCGTCTACCAGATCCTCAAACGCCACTTCGCCCGCTACACACCGGAGATGGTCGAGGACGTCTGCGGCATCCCGCGCGAGACCTTCCTTCGCGTCTGCGGGGACCTCACCGCCAACTCGGGCCGCGACCGCACCAGCGCCTTCGCCTACGCCGTCGGCTGGACCCAGCACTCCACCGGCAGCCAGTTCATCCGCGCCGCGAGCATCCTGCAGCTCCTCCTCGGCAACATCGGCCGCCCCGGCGGCGGCATCCAGGCGCTGCGCGGTCACGCCTCCATCCAGGGCTCGAGCGACATCCCCACCCTCTTCAACCTGCTGCCCGGCTATCTGCCCATGCCGCACGCCCACGCCCACATGAGCCTCGACGACTTCGTCACCGCGACCCGCACCGAGAAGGGCTTCTGGGCGAACATGCGCGCCTACTTCGTCAGCCTCCTCAAGGCCTACTACGGCGACGCGGCCACCCCCGGCAACGACTTCTGCTTCGACCACCTGCCGCGCCTGACCGGATCCCACTCCACCTACGACACGGTGATGGCCCAGCTCGACGGCGTCTGCAAGGGCTACTTCCTGTACGGCGAGAACCCGGCCGTCGGCTCCGCCAACACCCGCCTGCAGCGCCTGGGCATGGCCCACCTCGACTGGCTCGTCGTACGCGACTTCTCGCTCATCGAGTCGGCGACCTGGTGGCGGGACGGACCCGAGATCGAGACCGGCGAGCTGCGCACCGAGGACATCGGCACCGAGGTGTTCTTCTTCCCGGCCGCCGCGCACACCGAGAAGTCCGGCTCCTTCACCAACACCAACCGCTGGGTGCAGTGGCACTACGCGGCCGTCGAACCCGAGGGCGACGCCCGCAGCGACCTGTGGTTCACCTACCACCTCGGCCGTCGGATCCGGGAGAAACTGGCCGGCTCGACCGACCCCATGGACCGTCCTGTCCTGGATCTGGCCTGGAACTACCCCGTCGACGGCCCGCACGCCGAACCCGTCGCCGACGCCGTGCTCGCCGAGATCAACGGCCACGGCCCGGACGGCGCCCCGCTGAGCGCGTACACCGAACTGAAGGACGACGGCTCGACGCGCTGCGGCTGCTGGATCTACTGCGGCATCTACGCCGACGGCGTCAACCAGGCCGCCCGCAGGAAACCGCACCAGGAGCAGGACTGGGTGGCCGCCGAGTGGGCCTGGGCGTGGCCCGCCAACCGCCGCATCCTCTACAACCGCGCCTCCGCCGCCCCCGACGGCACCCCGTGGAGCGAGCGCAAGAAGTACGTCTGGTGGGACGCGGACACGGGGGAGTGGACCGGTCACGACGTTCCGGACTTCGTCCCCGACCGTGCGCCCGGCTACGTACCCCCCGAGGACGCCGTCGGCCCCGACGCGCTGCGGGGTGACGACCCGTTCGTGATGCAGGCCGACGGAAAGGGCTGGCTCTACACACCCGCCGGCCTCGAGGACGGCCCCCTGCCCACCCACTACGAGCCCCAGGACTCGCCGTTCACCAACGCCCTCCATCCGTCGACCCCGCGCAACCCGGTACGGCAGCTGCTGCCCCGCGAGGGCAACCGCTACCACCCCAGCGGCGACGAGAAAGGCGCCGACGTCTTCCCGTACGTCGTCACCACGCACCGCCTGACCGAACACTTCACCGCGGGCGGCATGAGCCGCTGGTCGGAGTATCTGTCCGAGCTGCAGCCGGAGTTCTTCTGCGAGGTCTCGCCCGCCCTGGCGCGCGAGCGCGGCCTGGAGAACGGCGGCTGGGCCACCATCGTGACGGCACGCAACGCCGTGGAGGCACGGGTGCTGGTGACGGACCGCATCCGGCCGCTCAGGGTGCAGGGCCGCACGGTCCACCAGATCGGCCTGCCCTTCCACTGGGGGCCCAACGGTGTGGCGAGGGGCGACGCGGCCAACGAACTGATGGCCATCGCCCTCGACCCCAACGCGCACATCCAGGAGGACAAGGCGCTGACCGCCGACATCCTCCCGGGCCGCCGCCCGCGCGGACCGGATCTGCCGCGACTGGTCGCCGAGTACCGCCGGCGCGCCGGAATCACCGCGACCACCGGAACGGAGGCACGCAAGTGAGCGAGGAACGGGTCGGCTTCTTCACCGACACCTCGGTCTGCATCGGATGCAAGGCGTGCGAGGTGGCCTGCAAGGAGTGGAACGCGATCCCGGAGGACGGTCTTTCGCTGACCGCCATGTCGTACGACAACACGGAGGCCCTCGGCGCGTCCACGTGGCGGCACGTCGCCTTCATCGAGCAGCCGAAGCCGGAGGGCCGCACCCAACTCCCCCTGGCCGACGGCGAGTCCGGCTCCGACGTGCGCTGGCTGATGTCCTCCGACGTGTGCAAGCACTGCACGCACGCCGCATGCCTCGACGTCTGCCCCACCGGCTCGCTGTTCCGCACCGAGTTCGGCACCGTCGTCGTCCAGGAGGACATCTGCAACGGCTGCGGCTACTGCGTGCCCGCCTGCCCGTACGGCGTCATCGAGCAACGCCCGCGGGACGGAAGGGCGTTCAAGTGCACGATGTGCTACGACCGACTCGGCGCGGGCCAGGAACCGGCCTGCGCGAAGGCCTGCCCGACGGAGTCCATCCAGTTCGGCCCGCTGGACGAACTGCGGGAGCGTGCCGCGCTGCGGGTGGACCAGCTGCACGACGCGGGTGTCCCCGGGGCACAGCTGTACGGCCACGACCCCGACGACGGGGTGGGCGGCGACGGAGCGTTCTTCCTGCTGCTGGACGAACCCGAGGTGTACGGCCTGCCCCCGGACCCGGTCGTCACCACCCGCGATCTGCCGGCCATGTGGAAACACGCGGGAGCGGCGGCGCTGTCACTGCTGGGCGGCGTGGCGGTGTCGTTCGCGCTGGCCGGAAGGGGACGGCGATGACCGGCACCCCGGCCACCGGACGACGCCGGCGCGGCGAGCAACCCGTCGTCCCGCGGGCCGAGTTCCGCTCCTACTACGGGCGGCCCGTCATCAAGGCACCGGCCTGGGCGGCACCCGACATCGCCGGGTACTTCTTCCTCGGCGGGCTCGCGGGAGCGGGGTCGGTGTTCGCGGCCGGCGCCCAACTGACCGGTCGTGCGACGACCGCCACGGCTCTGAAGGTCTCCTCACTCACGGCCGTCTCCCTCTCCGCCGCCGCGCTGATCCACGACCTGGGGCGGCCGGACCGCTTCGCGAACATGCTCCGGGTCTTCAAACCGACGTCGCCGATGAGCATGGGCTCCTGGCTGCTGTCGGCGTACGGACCCGCGGCGGGCGCGGCCGCCGCGAGCGCGGTGACCGGCCGGCTGCCGCGGCTCGGGGGAGCGGCGACCGGCGCCGCCGCCCTGCTCGGCCCGGCGGTCGCCACGTACACCGGCGTCCTCGCGGCGGACACGGCCGTACCGGCGTGGCACGGGGCGCGCCGCGAGCTGCCCCACCTCTTCGCCGCCTCCGCCGCGGCCGCTGCCGCCGGGATGGCGCTGGTCGTCGGACCGACCCGCGAGAACGCACCCGCGCGGTGCGCCGCCGGACTGGCCGCGCTCGCCGACGCGGCCGCCGAGAAGGCCGCGGAGCGGCGGCTCGGCATGGTCGCCGAGACCTGGCGTGAGGGCCGCGCGGGCGCGCTCCTGCGTACGGCTCGCCTGCTGACGGCCGGGGGCGCGGTGACCGCGGCCCTGCTCGGCCACCGTCGCCCCGCCGCCCTCGTCTCCGGACTGGCCCTGCTGGCCGGCTCGGCGTGCACCCGCTTCGGCGTGTTCGCGGCCGGGATGGCGTCGGCGCGGGACCCGAAGTACACGGTCGTACCGCAGCGCGAGCGGCTGGACGGGCGCCTCGGCCCGCAGGACGTGCAGGAGGACTGATCGGCGCCCGGCCGTGGGGTCAGCCGGCCTTGCGTCCCCGCAGCGGCTCCGTCGGTGCGCCCTCGCCGCGCTGCAGCCCCTGCAGGAACTCCTCCAGCACCTCCGTCGCCGTGCGCTCCGGATGCCAGCCCAGCTCGGCACGCGCGCGCGTGCAGTCCATCAGGGGAAGCCTGAGGACCGCGTCGAAGAGATGCGGTGAAGCGGGCAGCAGATGCAGCCCCCACGCGGCGGCGATCGCGGAGCGGGCCGCTGTCCGGGGCAGCCGGACCGGGCGGGCGCCCAGCATCTCGCCCAGCATCTCCGCGTCCACCGGCGGGTCCGCGGCCAGGTTGAAGGCGCCTCGGGCGTCCGTGCGCAGCGCCAGGCGGTACGCGTTGGCCGCGTCGTCGGTGTGCAGTGCCTGCACCCGCAGTCCCGGGATGTCCGGCAGGAAGCGCAGCAGCTCCGGCCGTGCCAGCGGGCCCGGCAGGAACCGCCCGCCGAAAATGCGGCGCTGCTCGCTCGCCGACTCCCGCTTGAACAGGAACGCCGGCCGCATCCGCACGACCCGGACCCCGGCGTGGTCCCGCTCGAACGTGTCCAGGGCCCGCTCCAGATAGGCCTTCTCCCGGCAGTACGCGGCATCCGGCCAGCCGTGCGTCGGCCACGACTCGTCCACCGCGTGTTCCTTCGGCCCCGGCGAGTAGGCGCCGACCGACGACGCGTGCACGAGGAGGGGCACCTTCGCGGCAGCGACGGCCTCGAAGACGCGTGTGCCGCCCAGCACGTTGGTGCGCCAGGTCCTCGCCGGATCATGTGTCGGCTGGAAGGCCCACGCCAGATGGATCACGGCATCGGCCCCGGCGAACCGGTCGGCAAGGCCGGACTGCTCGGACGCAAGGTCCACCGCCGACCAGTCCGTCTTCGGGGGCGACCACTCGGGGATCCGGCGGGCCAGGCCCAGCACGGACCCGACCTCGGGATCCTCCGAGAGGAGGCGCACCACGCTCGTACCGACGTTGCCGGTGGCACCCGTGACGACGATCCTGCTGCCCGTTCCGCTGCTCACCGCGGGCTCCTCTCGGCTGTCCGGCCCTACGAATCGACCGAGTACCCGGTCCACGGCGGTGCTCCCGTTTACAGGCCCATTTGACAGGAATAGCGTGGAAGTACAGATGGCGCTCACCGCCGTACCCGATCGATGAATCGAGGAGCGGAGGAGCCATGACTTGGACGATCTCCGGCAACTACATCGCCGGATGTTCCTGCGCCGTCCTGTGCAGTTGCCCGGTCGACGGACAGCCCCGAGACAAGGAGGGCAAGGTCGGGTGCCTGGGCGCGGCGGTGTTCCACGTGGCGGAGGGGAACCTGGACGACGTGGATCTGTCCGGTGTCGACTTCGCGTTCTACAACGAGTTCCCGTCCAATCTGACCTCCGGCAACTGGAAGGTCGCATTGGTCGTGGACTCCGGAGCCAGCGACCAGCAGGCGGATGCCCTGGAGCGGATCCTCTCCGGCCGGGAGGGCGGGCCGTTCGGTGAACTCTCCCAGTTCTACGGCGAGTACCTCGGCATGGAGCGGGCGGAGGTCTCCGCCGTCGGCGGTGACAAGCCGGGCCTGAAGGTCGAGGGCCGGACCGAACTGTCGTACGAGCCGCTGATCGGGCCCGACGGCAAGCCGTCCACGGTCAAGAACGCCCTCTTCGGGTTCGCGCCGGAATTCGAGGTGGGCACCACCACGGGCAGTTCGAACGCCTTCGGGCTCAGTTTCGAGGGGTCGTACGGCGAGGCGGCCCAGTACGTGTTCAGCAGTGAGGAGGCCGAGGGCGCGGTCAGGGGCCGTGCCTGACAC
The DNA here is from genome assembly GCF_040782645.1 of Streptomyces sp. HUAS ZL42. Lineage (GTDB taxonomy): Bacteria > Actinomycetota > Actinomycetes > Streptomycetales > Streptomycetaceae > Streptomyces. Next base: position 1,326,442 of record NZ_CP160403.1, on the reverse strand, counting down.
CAGCAGTGCCGACGGTGAGCGCCATAGGGGGACCGACGGGTCACACGCCGACGGGGTCACATGCCGACGGGGTCACATGCCGCTCATGGACGGCATCGGCTCCTCCAGCCCCGGCAGCAGCCAGTCCTGGAACGGTGCCAGTACCGCCATGACGAGGAACGCCACACCCACCACCCGGCCCAGGAGCGGCCCCCAAGCCCACAGCTTCTCCGCGAAGATCACGACCGCCAGACCGGCCATCGCGGCCACGTTCATCACACCGAGGGGGACCAGGACGACCATCAGCCCGGCGCAGCAGCCGACGCAGTACGCCCCGTGATGGAGGCCCACCCGCAGGTCCCGGGCCGGCGGCCGGAAGCCCGAGTAGCGCATCAGGTGGCTCATGGGATCGCGGCAGTGCCGCAGGCAGAGTTTCTTGAGCGGACCGAGCTGGTAGACGCCCGCGAGCAGGAAAGCGAAGGCACCGATCCAGCGGCCCGCGCGCGGATCGTCCTCCACCCAGTCCCCCGTGAAGGACAGAGCGGCGTAGGCGAGCAGTCCGAACGCCGTCCACACCAGCAGATAGCCGCCCACGAACTCGGTGGTCCGGGCCGCCCTCGTCCAGCCGGAGGAGCGGCGGCCGATCGACCGCGCCCAGGTGATGGCCACCGGCGCCATCGACGGAAGCATCATGGCGGCCATCATCGTCACCCACAGCAGCAGGAACAGCGGCAGCGCCATACCCATCGTGCCGGCCTCGACACCCATGTCCCGGGCCTGTACGACGGTGAGCACCCACGCGAGCACCGCGATCAGCATCACCAGGGACCAGGCGAGCACCAGGTCGCGCCTAGGCAGCAACCCGCCGGACGGCCCGGTCGGCGACGCCGACGGCGGGTGGGTCAGGGAGGAAGGGCGGGGGTGGTGCATGGGAACTCCTGGGGACACTTCCAGGACACCATGCCCGCCCTGCCGCCGCCACCGACGGGAGCACCGGGCATCGGCGGCCTGGCCTCAACACCCGCTGGGATCCTGCGAGATGATCAGGGCCATGAGCGAGATCATTCCGATGTCCGACCGGCTCCGGACGGCCGCCGGCCGCTCTGCCGCGGTGTACGGACCTCAGGTGCTCGAGACCGCGTAAATCCTGTCGCGCTGTACATTCGGCAAGGGGAATCAGGGTGGGCTCCGGGCCTTCCCGTACGAGAGGGGATGGTGGCCATCACCACGCAGGCCGGCGCCGCCGCGCAGTCCCGCGCGCCCTTGAGCAGGAAGCGGGTTCTGACCGCCGCCGTCGCCCTGGCCGACGAAGGCGGAGTCGACGCGCTCAGCATGCGCAAGATCGCGCAGGCGCTGGGCGTCGTGCCCATGGCGCTGTACAAGCACGTGGCCAACAAGAACGAGTTGCTGGACGGCATGATCGACGTGCTCGTCGGCGAGATCGACCCACCGGACGGCGACGCCGACTGGAAGACCGCCGTTCGCCGGCGGGTGCTGTCCGCCCGCCGCATGCTGCTGCGTCACCCGTGGGCACCCGGGGTCATCGAGTCGCGGATGAAGGCGCGGGCCACCCCGACCGCCGCGGTCATGGAGTATCTGGACTCGATGATCGGGATCTTCCGGGCCGGCGGGTTCTCGATCGATCTGGTCCATCACGCGATGCACGTCATGGGCAGCCGCCTGCTGGGCTTCTCCCAGGAACTGTTCGAGGACACCTCCGGCCGCGAGCCGGATCCGGACGCGATGCCGCCCGAGGAGATGGCCGCGCGCTTCCCCCACATCACCGAACTGGCCATGGCGGTCGCCCACGACCAGGAGTCCGTCGTCGGTCCGGGCTGCGACGACCAGTTCGAGTTCGAGTTCGCACTGGATCTGACGCTGGACGGCCTCGAGCGACTTCGCACGGCCTGAGCCGCCGGCGAAGGACCGCTTCTGCCGTTTCGGTTCTCCATGCCTCTTGACGGGTGTACGGCGTACACCTACCGTGCCATTCAGAGGTGTACGCCGTACACCACTGATGGGGGAGATCCGATGAGGGCAATCGTTCAGGAGCGGTTCGGTCCGCCGGACGTCCTGCGGCTGGCGAACACCGAGCGGCCGGAGGTGGAAGCCGACCAGGTCCTGGTGCGGGTGCGCGCCGCCGCGCTCAACCCCTACGACTGGCACATGATGCGCGGAGACCCGTTCGTGGCGCGGCTGAGCGGAGCCATGGGGCTGACCCGGCCGAAGTCGCGGGTGGCCGGGATCGACGCGGCCGGGCAGGTGGCGGCGGTCGGCGCCGACGTGCGCGGCCTCCGGCCCGGCGACGAGGTCCTGGGCTTCTGCCCGGGCTCCTTCGCCGAGTACGCGCGCACCACCGCGGAGCGGCTCGTGCCCAAGCCCGCGAGTCTGACCTTCGAGCAGGCCGCGGCCGTGCCGATGGGAGCGGTGACCGCTCTGCGGGGCATCCGGACCGTGGGCCAGGTGCGGGCCGGGCAGCGGGTGCTGGTCAACGGGGCAGGCGGTGGCGTGGGCACCTTCGCCGTACAGATCGCCGCGGCCCTGGACGCGGAGGTCACCGGGGTGTGCAGCGCCCGCAACGCCGACCTGGTGCGCTCACTGGGCGCCGCGCACGTCGTCGACTACACCCGGGAGGATTTCACCGACGGGCGCGTGCGCTACGACGTGATCCTCGACAACGTGGGCAACCGCCCGCTGAACCGGCTGCGCCAGGCACTCACTCCGACAGGAACCCTGGTGGCCAACGGCGGCGGCTCGCCCGGCCACGTCTTCGGGGCGGTGGCCTCCTTGCTGCGGGTGGCGGCGGTCAACGCGTTCGTCCGGCAGCGGCTCCTGCCGATTCTGCCGTCGGCCCCTGCCGGGCCGATCCAGGAGGACCTGCTGGCCGTCACCACGCTCATCGAGGCCGGCAAGCTGACCCCGGTGGTCGACCGGACCTACTCCCTGACCGACACGGCCGAGGGCGTGCGCCACCTGGAACAGGGCCACGCCCGCGGGAAGGCCGTGGTCACCGTGGCGTGAGCGCCGCGCTCCACCATCTTCTGAAATGCAGAAGAAAGCCCCGACCGGACGGGGGAATCACGGTCGGGGCGGCAAAGTGGTGGGCACGAATGGCGGTCGCCTCTCGGCGAAAGGCGGCGCACCCACAGTTGGTTCAACGGGGAACTACTGGCGGGTGTTCCTGTCTCGGCGCGATCCCGCGGTGATGTGCGTCACCCGCCGCGCGTCCAGTCCAGCACCTTCTCCACGGACCATGTCGTGACCACCCGCTCGGGCGGCACCTCGCATTCCTCGGCCCGCGCGCAGCCGTTGATCTGCCAGTCCAGCTGGCCCGGCGCGTGCGCGTCGGTGTCGATCGAGAACAGCACACCTGCGTCGACGGCCCGGCGCAGCAGCCGTCTCGGCGGGTCGAGCCGCTCCGGGCGGCTGTTGATCTCCACGGCCGTGCCCGACTCGGCGCACGCGGCGAACACCGCGTCCGCGTCGAACTCCGACTCCGGCCGCCCCCGTCCGGTGACCAGCCGCCCCGTGCAGTGCCCGAGGACGTCGGCGTGCGGATCGCGTACGGCGGTCACCATCCGGCGGGTCATCGCCCGGGCGTCCATCCGCAGCTTGGAGTGCACCGACACCACCACGACGTCGAGCCGGTCGAGCAACTCCGGCTCCTGGTCGAGGGAGCCGTCCTCGAGGATGTCGCACTCGATGCCGGTCAGCAGCCGGAACGGCGCCCACGTCTCGTTGAGCCGCGCCACCACGTCCAGTTGCTCACGCAGCCGCTCGGCCGAGAGCCCGCGCGCCACCGTCAGCCGCGGGGAGTGGTCGGTCAGCGCCGCCCACTCGTGCCCGACCTCGGCCGCGGCCCGCCCCATCTCCTCGATGGGGCTGCCGCCGTCCGACCAGTCGGAGTGCACATGGCAGTCCCCGCGCAGCAGCGCCCGCAGCCGCTCGCCGCCGCGCACCCGCGGGGCTGCCGCCGCCTCGCCCTCCAGCTGCTCCAGGTAACCGGGCACCTGGCCGGCGAGCGCCTCACGCACCACCTGAGCCGTCTTCGGACCGACGCCCTTCAGGGACTCCAGCGTCCCGGCCGCCGCCCGCTCCTCGATCTCCCCCCGCGGCAGTGCCACCAGCACCCTCGCCGCGGTGCGGAAGGCGCGGACGCGGTACGTCGGAGCCAGGGACCGCTCCAGCAGGAAGGCGATCCGGTCCAGGGCCTCGACGGGATCCATCGCCACCTCCTGGCTCCAGGGTTCCCCAGGCCCACGCGAGCCGCACGACGGACGGGACGGTCTGCGCCGTACGCGCCCCGGCACTGCGATGCCTTGTCGCCGCGTCCGCGAGGAGGCCCGATCACCGGCACGGACTCCGGTATCGGCCGTGCCACCGCCTGGGCCACGACCTTCCTGTCCGGCCAGAGGGCGGCGCGGCACGTGATCCGGCAGGGCGACGGCGGCCGGATGGTCAATGTCACCTCCGTCCACGAGCACCGGCCGCCCCTGGCCGCCCCGTACCGCGCGGCCAAGGGCGGGCTCGGCCTGCTCACCCGGGGCTTGGCGCTGGAGCCGGCCGAGTACGGCAGCACCGTCAACGCGGTCGCGCCCGGCGAGATCGCCACGCCGATGACCGGGCAGGAGGCCGTCGACGTGCACACGAGGGAACGGCCCGGTGTGCCGCTCGGCCGCCCCGGCGACGCCCGCGAGGCCGCGGCCGTGATCGCCTTGCCGGCCGGTGCCGGCGCCTTGTACGTCACCGGCGCGTCGACGGCGGCATGCTCCGAACGGGTCCCCGGGCCGGCTCCCACTTGTGGCGCGGCGACCGGCGGCGCCCTGAGCCGATGCGGCCGCGCACCGGCTCCTGCGGCCGCCCGACCGCTCGAGCGGCGGCTCACCTGATTCGCTACCGCCGGTTCGGCTCTACGCTCTATTACATGACCGAAATCGCGAGCCCCTACATATCCCACCCGCGGATCAAGGTGCTCGGTGTACAACCGGGCCGGCCGCCGTTCCGCATCGTGGAGATCGACGGAAGAGTGGTCGGTGAGGCGAAGACCATCACCGACGTCCTCGAGGCCGCCGCCGCGTGGGGCATCACGGTCCACGACCTGGACGACCCCGACGTGGTGCGCTGGGTGGGCGGCGACAAGTTCACCTGGACGCCGCGCCGCCGCTAGGGCCTGCGGTTACTTCTTGCTTTCGCGGGCGTGCACGGCACGGCTGAGGCGGCGGCCCAGGAGCAGGTAACCGACCAGTGCTCCGGTGGTGTTGAGGATGACGTCGTCGATGTCGAAGGCGCGTCCGGTGACCAGGGCGCCCTGCGCGAACTCCACCATGAGCATCACGGTCGCGGTCAGCAGCACGACGCGCAGGATCCCCCGCGCCCGGGGTGCCACGACGGGCACCAGGATCCCGAACGGTACGCCGAGCAGCAGGTTCCCGCCGATCTGCTTGACGGCGTCGCGCAGTGCGGGCTGGTCCAGATACGCCCGCAGCGAGCGGCCCGGGCGGAGGTTGGTGTGGGTCAGCGCCTCCGACGCGGGAGAGGGCTCCAGTGTGAGCCGGGCCAGTACGACGGCGAACGCCACCATGAACGCGAAGGCGCACACCATCGCCAGCAGGCGGGCGAGGGAGGGGAGGAGCCGGCGGGCGCCGCGGGGCGGTTTGGAACCGCCGGTCGGCTTGGTGGTGCGCAGGCGTGAGGTGACACGGGCCATACGGTCCTCCAGTCTTCAACTTCCCTGCGTAGTAAGGCGGTTACCCGCGAACCGCGCCAACCAGTCCACCGCCGAGGGCCCACCGGGGGCGCACCGGCGGTTTCCGTTCCTGCGGCCGGGGCACTCCGGGTGGTGACCAGCGCGCGCCGCCGTTCCCCCCGGCGGCGGCGGTGCTTGGATGCAGGAAACGGCAAAACGGACAGAGCGGGCAGCGGCTGAGGAGGTGTGGCGGGTGAACCGGCGCACGACACTCCTCGCCGCGGCCGAGACCCTGGCCTGGTGGGCCGGGCTCTGCCTGCTGTGGCTGGTCCTGGTCAGCACGGTCGACACACTGGAACTCGCTGTGGGTGCCGGCGTCGCGGGCGTCGGAGCACTGGCCGCCCGGGCCGCGCGACGGGCGGTGACCGACCGGTGAACGGCTGGCTCGTCGCCGCGACGGCCGTCCTGGCCGGGGGAGTGGGAACGGCCGTCTGGGGAGTCGTCACCGGGCCGCTGCGGCGCCGGGTCGTCGCCCAGAACCTGTCCACCGCCCTCGCCTGCCCCGCCCTGCTGCTGCTCTCCCAGGGCTACGACCGTCCGTCGTACGTCGATCTCGCGCTGATCCTCGCCCTGCTGGGTCCTGTCGGCACGCTCGTCTTCGCGCGGCTGCTCGCCGACGATCTGGCCGCGGATCCGCCCCGCGCCTGGGGTGTGACCTGGGCGACCGCGGGCGTGGGCGCTGCCGTCACGCTGGCCCTGTGCGTGGCCACCGGCCCGAGCCGGGCGATGGTGAAGCTCCTGGTCGTCGCGGCCCTGCTCATCGGCGGGAACGTCATCGCCTCGCGGGCACTGTCCGGCGGATTCGGCGGGGTCCGCCGTGGCTGACGTCGTCATCGTCGTCGCGCTGCTGCTGGTGGCGGTCTCGGCGACCGCCGCCGTCGCGGTCCGCGACCCCGTGCGCCAGGCCCTCGTCCTGGCCGTCCTCGGCACGCTGCTCGCCGTACTGTTCACCGTCCTGCAGGCACCGGACGTCGGTCTGTCACAGCTCGCGGTCGGCTCCGCCCTGACGCCGCTGTTGCTGCTGCTGACGGTCCGCAAGGTGAGGCGACGCGCGCGGCAGAAGGGACGGAGCCGTTGAACCGGCGCTTCCGGCTGTGGCTCGTGTGCGCGGGCGGCGCGGCGCTGGCCGCGCTGCTCGTCGCCGCCTGCCTTCAACTCCCGTCCTTCGGCGGCGACCGGCACCCTTACGGTGACCGTGCCGTCCGGGCGTCCCTGGCCCGGCACACCGCGAACACCGTCGCCTCCGTCAACTTCGACCTGCGCGCCTTCGACACCCTCGGCGAGATGACCATCCTGTTCGCGGCCGTGCTCGGCTGCGTGGTCCTGCTGCGGCAGACCCGCGACGAGCACCGCGCCCGGCCCGAACCCGCCGACGTGGCCCCGCCCGTGCGCCGCTACGCCCTGATCGTCCTGCCCGTCGCCGTGGTCACCGGCCTCTACGTGATCGCGCACGGCCAGCTCAGCCCAGGCGGCGGCTTCCAGGGCGGAGTCGTCGCCGCGACCGCCCTGCACCTGCTGTACCTCGGTGCGGACTACCGAGCCCTGGAACGCATCCGGCCCATCGGCCGGTACGAGGTCGGCGACGCGCTGTCCGCCTCCGCCTACCTCGTCACCGGGCTCGCCGGCGTCCTCGCGGGCACCGCGTTCCTCGCCAACACACTGCTGCCGCACGGCACGTTCAACACGCTGTCCTCCGGCGGCACCGTCCCGGTGCTGAACGCGGCCATCGGCATGGAGGTCGCCTGCGCGGTCGTCGTGCTGCTCGCCCGCTTCCTCGACCAGGCCGTCGAGATCGAGGACGAGACAGAGTCCGCGACGCAGGACACGACAGAGGGAACGACTGACGAGGAGAGCGGGAGGTGAGACCGCTGTGACCGCCGTGATGCACGTCCTTCCGTACCTGGTCGCCGTCTGGATCTTCCTCGTCGGCTGCTACGGCCTGGCCACCAGCCGCAACCTGATCCACGCCGTGGGCTGCCTCGCCGTATGCCAGTCGGCCACGTACGTCCTGCTGCTCGCAGTCGGCTACCGGGACGACGCCACGGCTCCCGTCTTCTCGGACCTGAAGCCGGGATCGCGGCCGGTCGTCGACCCGGTCGTGCAGGCCCTCGCCCTCACCGACGTCGTCGTCGGCGCCACCGTCACCGCCCTGCTGCTGGCGCTCGTCGTGCAGGTCTCCAAGCGCCATGGCACCGTCGACCCCGACGAACTCTCGGAGCTGCGCGGCTGATGCACCATTTGCTCCCGCTGCTCGTCGCGGTCCCGTTGCTCGGCGCGGGTCTGCTGGTCGCCGGCGGCCGCCGGCTGCCCCGGGTCGCGGCCGAGGCGATCGGCTGCGCCGTCGCGGCCGGCAACGCGGCCCTCGCGCTCGTCCTCCTGCTCAACTCCTCGCCTCCGATGGTCGAATGGGTCGGCGCCTGGCGGCCGGTGAACGGGCAGAGCGTAGGCATCCTCTTGGTCGGGGACGGGCCGGGGCTCGGCATGGCCTCACTCGCCTCGCTGCTGACGCTGGCGGCACTGGTGTACTCCTGGCACTACTTCGAGGAACCACCGCGCCGCCACGCCGGTTCCTACCCCGCGCTGATGCTGGTCTTCCAGGCGGGCATGTGCGGCTTCGCGATCGCCGGGGACCTGTTCAACGCGTTCGTGTACTTCGAGCTGATGAGCGTGGTCGCGTACGCGCTGACCGGCTACCGCATCGACGACCCCAAGGCCGTACAGGGCGCACTGACCTTCGGGGTCGTCAACTCCCTCGGCGCGTACGCCATGCTGATGGGGATCGGACTGCTGTACGGGCGCACCGGCGAGCTCGCGATGACCCAGATCGGCCGCGGCCTCGACGCGCACGGCGGGCCCGACGCTCTCGTCCTCGCGGCCTTCGTCCTCGTCCTGACCGGCCTGCTGGTCAAGGCCGCCGTGGTGCCCTTCCACTTCTGGCTGCCGGACGCGCACGCGATCGCGCCCACGCCCGTGTGCATGCTGCTGTCGGGAGTGATGGTCGAACTCGGCGTGTTCGGCGCATGGCGGGTGTACGGAACCGTCTTCGCAGGACCCGGCGGGGTGCCCGTGGCCGAGGTGGAGCGCGCGCTGATCGTGCTGGGCGCGCTGACGGCGGTGATCGGCGCGGTCATGTGCTGGTACCAGCGGCACATCAAACGGCTGCTGGCGTACTCGACGGTCGCCCACATGGGGCTGTTCCTCATCGGCATCGGCGAACTCAAGCCGGAGGCCGACGACGGGGTCGCGCTGTACGTCCTCGGCCATGCCGGGGTGAAGGCGGCGCTGTTCGCCTGCGCCGGCATCCTCCTCGACCGGTACGGCAGCGTCGACGAGCACGCCCTGTACGGGCGGGCCCGGCAACTGCGCGCCGTGGCCGTGATGTTCGTCGTCGGAGCCCTGGGGCTGTCCGGGCTGCCGCCGTTCGGTACGGCGCTCGGCAAGGCGATCACGGAGGAGGCCGTCGGCGGCCCGCTTACCGTGCTGTACGTCGCCGTGTCGGCGGTGACCGCGGCAGCCGTACTGCGGGTCGCCGCACGGGTGTTCCTCGGCCTCGGCCCGCGCCCCGAGGACGGGGGCGAGCACGAGACGACCGGCTCCGGAGAGCGGCCCGAGACCCGGCAGCGGCTGGCCCGCATCCCCGACACCATGACGGTGGTCCCGGCGCTGCTGCTCGCCGGATCCCTCGCCGTCGGCGTGGCCCCCGGCTTCGCCGGCGTGGTGGCGCACGCCGTGAACGAGGCCGGGTCCGGAGGCGTGCACGTCTCCGTGCACTGGACCCCGGTCGGCGTGGTGCTGGGACTCACCTCGACCCTGCTGGCCGTGGCCCTGGCCGCGGTTGCCGTCACCCGCCCCGGGCTGCCGGCCGCCCCGGACTGGGCGCTGCCACTGCGGCGCCTGCAGTCCGGGCACGTCGGTGACTACGTGGCCTGGGTACTGGTGGGGGCTGCGCTGCTCGGCGCGCTGGCCCTGCCGGGCGTGCCCCTCACATGATCACGCGGCGTACGACACCTTCACCTCCTTGAAGCCGAGGGAACGCAGCAGCCCTTCGAGCATGTCGGTGGTGTTCTTCTCTGCCCGTGCGGTCAACTGGCTCTCCTTCGCCGCCTCGCCGATGTGCTTGACGGCGAGCTTCTGCACGGCCTGTTCGCCGTTGGGATTGTCCGAGAAGAGGTCCCCGATACGGTCGAGGAGACCACGCTGCTTGGAGACCGCGTAGGAGCGGTCGGCGTCCAGGGCCGGCTTGCCGAGCCGGGCGTGCGGCAGCCGGAGCGTGGCCGACGTACGGTCGTCGTTGACCGTCACGTCGTTCTCGCCGACCTTGCCGAGGTCGACGTAGGCGTCGACGGTGCCCGCCCCGACGTACAGGGTGCGGGTGCCGCGGATCGCGTCGGGCAGGTACTTGGCGTCCTTCTCCAGGTCCACGACGACCTGGAAGTTGCCGGAGGCGGCGTCGTAACGGCTGATGTCCTGGATGGACTGGAGCAGGGCGGGACCCGAACGGTCGCGTGTCTCGGTGCCGAACAGGTCCTTGAGGCCCGGGAGCACGCTCAGCCGGATCCCGGCGAAGAACACGACGAGCACCAGTACGACGGCGCTCACTGCCTTCGCCCAGCCGGGCATGCGCCTGGACAGGCGCCTGATGGGAGTCGTCATGGCGACGGCCCTCCTTCCTCTACTGTCCGAATGCCCCTCAAAGTCCTTGCCAGACCGTCTTGTTGGCCGATTGAGACCCCTGACGGAGGCACGACGGGCGCACTAGCGTGGAAGGCCTCCCTGTTCCGGCGCTCCAGGAGGCCCGGATGGCCGCAGACAGCAGCTCGCGCCCCCTGTGCCCCATGCACCGCACGCCCTTGCCGGAGCCCGGGCCGCCCCGGCTCACCGCTCTGGCCACCGGAACCCCGGTGTGGCTCGTCAGCCGCTACGCCGATGTGCGCCAGGTGCTCATGGACCCCCGCTTCGACCGCCGGTCACTGCATGCCGAGGACGCCCCACCGCTGCTCGTCGTGCCGAACCTGCTGGACAACCCGAACGGGCTTCTCAACCAGGACGGCCCGGCACACCAGCGGCTGCGCGGCACCGTGCAGCGCGCGTTCACGCCCCGCGCGGTCGCCCGGTGGCGGCCCTGGGTGGCCTCCGTGGTCGAGTCCCTGCTCGACGGCCTCGCGGCACAGCCCCGGCCGGCCGACATCGTCGAGGGGTTCACGCGGCCCCTGCCCGTCTCGGTGATCTGCCGCCTCATGGGTCTCGACCACCTCGACCGCGACCGCATCCGGCACTGGGCCGACCACGCCCTGTCCGGTGGCGCCCACACCGCGGAGCAGGTGATGGCCGCCATGACCGAGTTCGGCGCGTTCGCCGCCGACCTGGTCGCCGAGCGGCGCAAGTCGCCCGGCGACGACCTGGTGAGCGGTCTGGTGGCGGCGGGGGACGCCCTCGGTGTCGACGACCTGCAGCTGCTGACCCTGGTCTGCGGCCTGGTCGTGGCCGGTCACGAGACCACCATGACCGCCCTCGGCAACATCGTCGTCTACCTCCTTACCGACGGCCGTGAGCACTGGCCCGCGTGCGCCGTGGACGAGCACGCGGCGGCGACCTCGGCCGAGCAGCTGCTGCGCACCGTCCCGCTCAGCGAGGGCAGGGTGCTGCCCGGCCTGATCCGGCGGGCCGTCCAGGACGTCGAGGTCGGCGGGGTGACGATCCCGGCGGGCAGCGTGGTCGCCGCCCAGACCAACTCCGCCGGCCGCGACCCTGACGTCTTCCCGCCGGGCCCGGCCGACCTGTCGGCACCGCTGCCCGCACCCAGCGTGATCTTCGGGGCCGGTCCCCACCACTGCCTGGGCGCCTGGCTCGCCCGACTGGAACTCGAACTCGCCCTGCACCGTCTCGCGGTCCGCTTCCCCGGCCTGCGCGCCGAGTTCACCCCGGACACCATCGAGTGGCGGGAGGGGCAGCTGACGCGCGGTCCGCTGCGGCTACCGGTCTCCTGGTGACACGGCCCGGTCGCCGGAGGGGCGGGACCACCACACGCCCTCGCCGTGCGTGAGGCCGGGCAGCTTCAGCTCGACCTCGCGCACATGCCGGGCGGGCAGCTCCCCGGTGATCGACCATGCCGTCGCACCTCCCTTCGTCTCCTTGAAGTCGGCTCCGTGGGCGGCGAGTTGAGCGGTGACCGGGGCGAGGGCGTCCAGCGGCACCTCCGCCTCGAAGGCGTGGCACGGCTCGTACACCCGCGTCCCCGCCCGCTCCAGCGCCCGGCGCAGCACGATCGGGGTGAGCCCGCGGAAGTCGGCCGCGGTGCTGATGGGCGCCGCGAACCCGGAGCGGATCAGCGTGACCCGGTAGTCGGTGACGGGCCGGCCGTGCGGGCCGGTCTCGAGCGTGGCGTGCACGGTGTCCTCGACGGCCTGGTGGAAGGCGCGAGGCAGTGCGCCGAGTTCCGTCTCGTATGTGAACACCCCGCCGGAGCCGGACGGTCCCGGTTCGACGCGCAGCCCGATCGTCGCCCAGTACCGGGTGTGGTCGTGCCACGGCATCTCGTCCCAGGCCTCGCCGGTCCCGGCGGGCCGCTCCAGGAACCGGACCCTGCCCGGCTCGAAGCGGGCCTCGATGCCGAAGTCCTGGGCGAGCGTCGCCGCGATCACCTCCATCTGGACCTCGCCGTACAGCAGCAACGCGGTGGCTCCGCCGGCCGCCGGACGGGCATGCATCAGCGTGTCCTGGTCGGCGAGGGTGAGCAGGGCCGAGCGCAGTGCCGCCGCCTGCTCGGGCCGCCGGGCCCTGACCAGGGTCTCCAGCGTCGGCGGCGCGAAGTGCGGGGCGCGGTCGGTGAGTTCGCCGAGACGGTCGCCCACGCGGATGCCCGTCGAGCCGGTCAGGGCAGCGATGTTGCCGCCGGTGAGCGGTCCGGGGCGGCCGATCACCTCGAGGCGGTTGACCCGTCCGGACACCTCGGTGGTCCGGCCGTCTGACTCCCGGCGCAGGAACGTCAGCCGCTGACGCTGCGCCACCTCACCGTCGTACAGCCGCAGATACGCGGTCCGCTCGCCGCCGGGGCCCGGTCGTACGGCGAACACCGTGCCACGTGGCTCGGCGCCGTCCGGCGTTTTCGGCTCGGGGAACAGCCGGACGATTCCCTCGACGAGTTCCGCGACGCCCTGCCCGCCGAGGGCCGAGCCGAAGAACACGGGGTGGAAGGACCCGTCGGCGGTGCGCGCGGCGAGGGCGGTGTGCAGGGCGTCCGGTGTCGGTGCGGGACCGTCCACGACCGCGGCGAGAATGCCCGGGTCGACGTCGGCGAGGGCCTCGGCCGCGGGGTCCGCGAGCGGCAACGGCCGGACGCTGGCGTCGGCGGTGCCGATGCCGGTGACCTCGTTCAGCGGCACCACATGCGGGGTGAGCCGGCGCCGGATGTCCGCGACCAGTCCCTCGGCGCGGGCGCCCGTGCGATCGATCTTGTTGATGAAGACCAGGGTGGGGAGCCGCAGCCGGCGCAGGGTCCGCATCAGCACCCGCGTCTGCGCCTGCACGCCCTCGACGGCCGAGAGCAGCAGCACCGCCCCGTCCAGCACTTCCAGGGCGCGTTCGACCTCGGCGATGAAGTCGGAGTGTCCCGGGGTGTCGATGAGGTTGATCTGCGTGCCGTGCGCGGTGAAGGAGGCCACGGCCGACCGGATGGTGATCCCGCGCTGCCGCTCGATCGCCCCGTCGTCCGTCCGGGTGTCACCGGTGTCGACGCTGCCGAGCCGGTCGATGGCGCCGTGGTCGAACAGCAGCCGCTCGGTGAGGCTGGTCTTACCGGCGTCGACGTGGGCCAGGATTCCGATGTTCAGCGTGTCCATGCGTGGTCGAGTCCTCGAGAACCGTCGTCCAGTGGGGAAGCTGGTTGATTCCGAGGAGTCGGCGCATGCGGGGGATCCTCACATGAGGGAACACGGACGACGCCATCATGGCGCGCCGGGGGCGGCGGCCCGCAACCGGATTTCCGGGGCGTGGCATGAGAGCGGCAGGACGGTGGGGCCCGTCACGTCGCGGGTATGGTCAAGGAGCGCTTCAAAGCGCCGTCATAACGTTCCGGACGTGGCCTCGGGCTGCTCCAGGGCGGCGTCCAGGGTCGGTCGCGGGGGCAGCAGCCGGGACAGGCCGGTGACCCGCAGGACGCGCAGGGTCAACGGGTGGGTGCAGACGAGGAGTAACTGTCCGTCGTGGTTCAGGACGCGGCTGCGGGCGCGGTACAGCAGGCGCAGGCCGGAGCAGTCGAAGAACTGCACCCGGGTCAGGTCGATCACGACCCGGGGGCCGGGGGCCGCGGTCGCGGCGTCCAGGTGCGGGACGATCTCCACGGACGAGGCGATGTCGATCTCGCCGTGGAACTCCAGCACCGTGAAGCCCCGGTCCCGGCGGACGATCAGATGCCGGGTGGGCGCCGCAGAGTCGTGCTGCACGACGACATCGCCTCCAACCTGCTCCGCCGGCGGGGAGCGCATGCCGATCCCCCGCCCTGCAAGTTACCCTCGTTGGAGCGAATTTGAGCATGTTCGATTGACATATGTCTTCGAATTGCGGCCGACTCCGGCCGGGTTTGTGCGAATCCCGTAGCCGGGGCTACGACAGCGCGTGCCAGGCCTTGGAGAGGGCCTGGCGGAACTGGTCCGTCTGGTGCGCCGTGAGGTCGCGCACCATCAGCTCCTCCAGCTCCCGTACGGCGCAGGCGTGCCGTGCGAGCAGCTCGCGTCCGTCGTCGGTCAGCAGGATCAGCAGCTCGCGCCGGTTGCGGGGGTTGCGTTCCCGGCGGATCAGTCCGCGGTTCTCCAGGGAGCGGACCACGTCCGCGATGGACTGGGCGGTGACGAACGAGTCCCGGGCCAGCTGTGCCGCCGACAGGCCGTCGTGCCGCTCGAGCACGGTGAGCGCGGTGTACTGCAGCGCCGTGATCCCGGACGGCTTGACCAGCTCGTCCAGATGGGAGCGCACGACCAGCTCGACCTGCTTGACCATGTAGAGCAGCGACGGAGGTGCTTTGGTTGTCTGGGATACCTGGGTGCCGGCCATGAGCAGAGACTAAACCATTGACAGGAAACCTGTCTGTAATGAGACTGCGAACCAACAGGAATCCTGTTGGTTGAAATCTTGGCGACGACGCTGAGGAGTGGTGATGACCACCTTCGAGAAGGAACCCGGCCGACTGTTCATCGGAGGGCAGTGGCGCGAGGCCGCCGACGGAGCGCGCACCGAGGTGGTCGACCCGTCGCGGGGCGTGGTCGTCACCACCGTCGCCGAGGCGGGCGCCGCCGACGTCGACGCCGCCGTACGCGCCGCCCGCGAGGCCTTCGACGCCGGCCAGTGGTCCGGCCTGAGCGGCCGCGAGCGCGGCCGGATCCTGCACCGTGTGGCACAGCTCATCCGCGAGAACGCCGACGACATCGCCGAGCTGGAGAGCCTCGACGTCGGCAAGCCGATCACACTGGCCCACGCCGTCGACGTGACGAACGCGGCCAACGACTACGAGTACTACGCTTCCCTGGCCTACTCCCTGGACGGCGCCACCCGCGACACCCCGATGAACGCCCACGCCTACACCAGGCGCGGCCCGCTCGGTGTGGTCGCCGCGATCACCCCGTTCAACTTCCCGCTCATCCTGGCCGGCTCGAAGCTCGCCCCGGCCCTCGCGGCCGGCAACACCGTCGTCCACAAGCCGGCCGACGAGACCCCGCTCAGCGCCCTGTACATGGCCGGGCTGCTGCAGAAGGCCGGCGTCCCCGACGGCGTGGTCAACGTCGTGACCGGCGCCGGTCCGGTGGCCGGCGAGGCGCTGCTGCGCCACCCCGGCGTGGACAAGATCGCCTTCACCGGCTCCACCGCGGTCGGCAGGCACGCCGCGAGCGTCGCCGGCGAGTCGCTCAAGCCCGTCACCATGGAGCTCGGCGGCAACGCGGCCCACATCGTCTTCGAGGACGCCGACCTGGAGAAGGCCGTCGGCGCGATCATCAAGGGGTTCGTCTTCAACAGCGGCCAGTTCTGCATGGGCGGCCCGCGCCTGCTGGTGGCGCGCTCCGTCTACAGCACCCTGCTCGGCATCCTCGGCGAGGCCGTGCCCGGCGTGCCCCTCGGCGACCCCCGCCGGCCCGAGACCGTCGTCGGGCCGATGGCGGGGGAGAAGCACCTGCGCAAGGTCGAGGAGTACGTCGACCTGGCCCGCAAGGAGGGCGGCCGCATCGTCTGCGGCGGCGAGCGGCTCGACCTGGACGGCGGCTACTACTACAAGCCGACCGTGATCGCCGACCTCCCCAACGACTCCCGGGTCGTGCAGGAGGAGATCTTCGGCCCGGTCCTGACCGTGCAGCCCTTCGACTCCGAGGACGAGGCCGTCGCCCTCGCCAACTCCACGCCGTACGGCCTGGCTTCGGGCGTGCAGACGAGCAACCTGGCCCGCGCCCACCGCGTCGCCGACCGGCTGCAGGCAGGCATCGTCTGGATCAACGACTGGGCCATGCTCGACCCCGCGGTCCCCTTCGGGGGCGTCAAGGACTCAGGCTTCGGCCGCGAGTACGGCCCCGAGGCCCTCACCTCCTACACCAAGGTCAAGTCCGTCGTCGTCTCGCTCGACTGAGACCCGCAGCCCAGGAGTTCGCAGGAATGCCCATCACCACACGTGCCGCCGTCGTCGAGTCCGGCGGAGCCCCCTTCACCCTCAGCGACGTCGTTCTCGACGACCCCGCACCGCACGAGGCGGTCGTCCGCCTGGTGGCGGCCGGGCTGTGTCACACCGACCTCAGCGTGGCGAGCGGCGGACTGCCCTTCCCGCTGCCCGGCGTCCTCGGCCACGAGGGCGCGGGCGTCGTCGAGGCGGTCGGGTCGGCCGTCACCGGCGTGGCCCCCGGCGACCATGTCGTGCTGTCCTTCACCTCCTGCGGCGAGTGCCGCAACTGCCACGGCGGCCACCCGGCCTACTGCGCCACCTGGCTGCCGCTGAACCTGATCGGCGGCCGCCGCGCCGACGGCAGCGGCACCATCAGCCGGGACGGCTCGCCCCTCGGCGGCCACTTCTTCGGCCAGTCGTCCTTCGCCGAACGGGCACTGGTCGACGAGCGCAGCCTCGTCAAGGTCGACCCGGACGTACCGCTGGAGTCGATCGCCCCGCTGGGCTGCGGTGTGCAGACCGGCGTCGGCGCCGTCTGGAACGTGCTGAAGCCGGCGACCGGCAGCACGGTCGTCGTCCTCGGCGCCGGAGCCGTCGGCCTGTCGGCGGTCATGGCGGCCGCCCTCACCCCGGCCACCACGATCATCGCCGTGGACAAGGTCGCCGAACGCCTCGAGCTGGCCAAGGAGCTGGGCGCCACCCACACCGTCGACGCCGGTCAGGCCGTCCTCGGCGAGGCGATCGCCGAGATCACCGGCGGGCAGGGCGCCGACGGCATCGTGGAGACCACGGGCGCCGTTTCCGTCCTGCGCCAGGGCGTCGACGCGCTCGCCGCCCGCGGCACCCTGGTCATCGTGGGCGCCCCGGCCTTCGGCACCGAAGTCGCCCTCGACGTCAACGGAATGCTCGGCGGAAAGCAGGTCATCGGCCTCACCCTCGGCGACAGTGAGACGCAGACCTTCATCCCGGCCCTCGTCAAGCTGGTCAAGGAAGGACGGCTCCCGCTGGAGCGCCTGATCGGCACCTACGCCTTCGCGGAAATCGGCCAGGCGGTCCAGGACATGACCTCGGGTAAGACCATCAAGCCTGTCCTGACCTTCTGACTGATCGTCAGTCCACCGTCAGGACCAGCTTTTCCGGTGGTCCGGCCGGTGCCGCCGAGCCTGTGTGCCTCGGCGGCACCGGCCGGGAACCTCCCCGCGATCGTGGCGCGCAGCCTGCCGCCTTCGAGCAGTTCGGCGATCGCGCCCATCCCGGCCCGTTCGGCGTCCATGAGCATGCGCACCGTGCGCACGCCGAGCGGCCCGGCCTCCCAGCGCGTCGCCCGGGCCCGGCACCGGCTGGAGGCCGGCGGCCTCTCGATGGATCAGATCGCCGGCCCGGCCGGCTTCGCGACGGGCGCCCCCCCGTTATCTTCTTCGCGGTCCTGCAAGAGGGCCGCTGGCCTCCGGGCCCGGCATGACTGTTCCCCCCTGTCGAACGGATGACCTGGGGGGTGGTGCCACCGGGCCCGAGAGGCGCCGTTGGAGACGCTGATGAGAGGTCCGACTACCGCCCGGCCTGCCCCCCCGGCGCCGGCACCTCCACGCGGCGATCGGGGTGTCCCCGCAGTCGCACCGGCGAACGTTCCGGGCCGCTGTCACGTCGTAGGAACGGAACAGCGGCTCGGCAACAGGGGTGGGGATGGGCAGAGGGCTCGTGACGTTGACGGTGCTGGTGGCGATGGCCGCCATGGGGTGCGGTGCCGAGGAGGAGAACCCGATCGTCGACGGTGATCCCGCGCCCACGCCCTACAGCGGGCCGCTGTACGTGCCGACGAAGGACATCGACGAGGACAGCGAGCGAGCCGTACTCATGCGGTCGGGTGCCGCGGGGCGCGCGCTGGAGTGCGACGGGGAGGTCTACTCGGGCGAAGGCGGCGGGGAGTGGGGCAGGAACGAGGGCGGCTCGACGCCGGAAGAGGGCCTGAAGCTGTACTTCGACCTCGAGCAGGCGGACGAACCCCGGTCCGGCTACCGCATGGAGCGCCGTGAGGGCGACCGCGTCCTGTACTCCTTCGACGTCGACGGCAGGACCAAGGTCGCGATCGTCGTCGCCAAGGACCAGAAGAACCGGCCGGGTTGGGGACCGGAGACCAACGCCTCCTGCGACCCGGCCGAACTCCCGGCGGATCTCACCGACTCCAAGGAGTACGAGATCTGGACCGACCGGAACGGGAATCGGGTCCCGACCACCACGCTGGTCAGCCACGCCGGTGCGGAGCACTGCGACTGGCAGAGCGCGCACTTCCTGGGGACGGGCCGGGGCAAGGACCACCGGCAGTACGTCCGCGATCCCGACGGGGTGCTCGAGAGCGGCATGCTCACCGCCCCGTACGACGGCGACGTGCGTATGCCGGCCGACGCCCACGACACCGGATACCGCCTGGACGACTGGCAGTTGTGGCTGACGGACGACCGGTCGACCGCGTACGTCCGCACACCCGACGGTGTGGAGGCCTGGCCCCGGTCGAAGGAGATGGTCGCCTGCAGGTGACCCGTCACCGGCTCGCGTGCAGCGCCACGAGCAACTGCCAGACCTGGTCGGCGATTTCAGCCGGCCCGGCGTCGAGCAGCCCGTGCAGCCAGTCGGCCAGCACGCCGGCGAACGTGGCGGCGACCGCCGAGGCGACCAGTGGGGCGTCGGCAGCGCCCGCGAGTTCGCGCTCGCGGAGGCTGTAGGCCCGCAGGTCCCGGTGCAGCACCCGGCCGAGCGGGCCGCCCCCGCCCGGGCCCAGCAGAGCCCGGTACAGGGCGGCGTGCGGGGTGAGCGAGGCGAAGAACTCCGCGAGCGCGGGCGGCGCGTGCACGGGGTCCGGTCGCCCGCGCCAGGCGTGCAGCGCCTCCACGGCCTCGCGTACGACGTCCGCGCAGGCGTCGACGGCCAGCGCCTCCAGGCCGTCGTAGTGGACGTAGAAGGTGGCCCGGCCGACCCCGGCCCTGCGCACCAGGGCGGCCACGCCGACCTCCTCGAGGGGCCGCTCGGCGCACTCGGCGAGCAGGGCCTCGCGCAGCCTCGCCCGGGTGCGGGCGGCCCGCGGGTCCTCGGGCGCGGCTCGGGTCACTGCGCGATCAGGACGGCGGCCAGGGCGAGCGCGCCGGGCAGTGCCTGCGCGAACAGGATGCGCCGGTTCGCCGTGACCGCGCCGAACACGCCCGCGACCACCACGCAGGACAGGAAGAAGACCTGGGCGCGGAAACCCGTCGGGTCGGCGGCGATCAGACCCCAGACCAGACCGGCCGCGAGGAAGCCGTTGTAGAGCCCCTGGTTGGCGGCCATCGGCGCGGTGGCCCGGGCCATCTCCCGGTCGAAGCCGTGCAGCGCCCTGCCGGGCTTCTTCTGCCACAGGAACATCTCCATCACCAGGATGTAGGCGTGCAGCGCGGCCACCAGACCGACGAGCACGTTCGCGAGCGCTTCCATCGTCTCCCTCGATTCTTGAACAGGTGTCCACTATAGCTGGACATCTGTCCAGGAAGTCCAGTTGTTCAGAGGCGTCCACCAGCCTCCGGGCCATGGCTGAGCAAGAGGTGATGGTGCGGCGGGCCCGAGCCGAGGACATACCGGGGCTCGTGGCGTCCAGTGCGGGTCTGTTCGCCGAGGACGGCGGGACCCGTGACCCGAGCATCAACGCCGACTGGCCGCGCGAGCACGGTGCCGAGTCGTTCGCGGCCGCATCGGCGGACGGGGCACGCCTCGTGCTCGTGGCGGAGCGGGAAGGGCGGATCGTGGGACACCTGACGGGCTCAGTGACCGGGGCCTCGGCCATGCGGCCGGTCAGGTCCGCCACGCTGATCGGCATGCACGTCCGACCCGAACACCGGCGGGCCGGCGCCGGCGGCACGCTCGTTGGTGAGTTCCTCGCCTGGGCCGGGGGCACGGGTGCCGGGCAGGTCGAGGTGGCCGCCTACTCCTCCAATACGGACGCCATCCGCTTCTGCGAACGCAACGGCTTCGCGCCGCAGGCGCTCACTCTGCGGCGCCCTCTCTGACGCCCCCGCGCAGCCGCAGTGCCCGCAGCGCGAGCTGCATCTCGAACTGGGCGGTCGGATCGTGGAGTTGGGCGCCGAACAGCTCGTCCAGCTGCCGCATCCGGTAGCGCACGGTCTGCGGATGCACGGCGAGCCGCTCCGCGACCTCGCTCGCGTTGCGGCCCGAGCCCAGCCAGCTCAGCAGGGTCTCCGCGAGGCGCTCGCGCTGCGGCGGGCGCACCCCCTCCAGCGGCCGCAGCCATCGTGCGGCCAGCGCGTCCGTCAGCGCGTCGTCGCGCAGCAGCAGAAGCGTGGACAGGTGGTCCTGGCAGCGCACCAGTCCGGCGTCCGGGAGGATGCCGCGCCTCATCAGGTCGAGTGCCTCCGCCGCCCAGCGCAGCGACCGCGCGCCGTCCTGCAGCGCGACCGTCGGACCCATGGCCGCGCGCATCCCCTGCAACGCCACGGCGACGGCCCGCGCCCGACCCGGCCCCTCGGGGTCGGGCACGACCAGCACGGCGGGTTGCACGTCGAACCGGGCGAGGAACTCCGGCGGCACGATGGGCGGCGTGGCGGTCGGCGCTCCGTGGCCGATCGCGACCATCGCCACACCGCGCGGCACCGGCCAGCGCGCACTGTGCGCCAGATCCGCGATCGCCTCGGCCGAGGCCGGAGGATCGGCGGTGAGCAGGTCGATCAGCCGGGTCCGCCGCTGCTGTAACTCGCCGGCCGCGTGCAAGCGGGCCTCCGTGTACCCCGCGGTGGTCGCGGCCGCCATCTCGTCCAGGTGCACGAACAGCGCCTCGCCGAACGCGCCCAGCACACTGCGCGGCAGCAGGTCGGCGTCCACCAGGGCGTTCACCCGGCGCCAGGTCACCCGCGCCCCGAGCCGCAGTGCCGACTGGAACGAGTCCAGGCTGCGCCCCTCCTCGGCCTCCCCGCGGCCGATGCGCCGGTACGTCGCCTTCACCGGCTCCCAGTCGGTGTCCGGCTTGGCCATGCGCTCCAGAAACCCACGCAGCGCATGGTCGACGCCCCGGTGCACGCCCTGCATGTACGTGTCGTCCGCCGGGCGCGCGTACTCGGGGATCTCCGTGCGGATCGCCTCCACGACCTCCTCGGTGATGTCGGCGAAGTACGGTCTGAGCCGGGCGTGCAGGCCCGTCGGCAACGCCTTGAACGGGCCCCCCGTCTCCTCGTCCACCACTGCGGCTCTCTTCGGCACGCGGCGACGATACCCGCCGGTAACACATCAGGGCTCATCAACGGCGGACAGTTGTGGGGTCGCGGACTGTCGTCCGGTGACAATCCGGTTCACGCGGAATGAGCCGCGTACACCCGCCGGCCCCCCACATAGGTGAGATCCACCTCGATGTCCGCGATCGCCTCCGGAGGCCCGTCGAACGGATCGCGGTCCAGCACCACGAGATCCGCCAGCGCCCCCGAGCGCACCTCACCGGTGTCGTCGAGGTGGTTCACGTACGCCGAACCGGACGTGTACGCCGTGAGCGCCTCCGCGAGGCCGATGCGCTCGGCGGGCAGGAAGGCCGGGGCGTCGCCTCCGGGCGTCACGCGGTTGACGGCGACGTGGATCCCCTCGAGCGGGTCGGGGCTGCTGACCGGCCAGTCGCTGCCCGCCGCGACCCTGGCCCCGGACCGCAGCAACGCGCCGAACGGGTACTGCCACCCGGCCCGTTCGGCTCCCAGGAAGGGGATCGTCAGCTCGTCCATCTGCGGCTCGTGGGCCGCCCACAGCGGCTGGATGTTCGCGCTCGCGCCGAGCCGGGCGAAGCGGGGCACGTCGTCGGGGTGCACCACCTGCAGGTGCGCCAGATGCGGCCGGGTGTCGCTCGGCCCGTTCGCGGTCCGCGCGGCCTCGATCGCGTCCAGGGCGTCGCGTACGGCACGGTCGCCCAGCGCGTGGAAGTGGCACTGGAAGCCGAGCGCGTCCAACTCGGTGACGTACTTGGGCAGATGGGCGGCGTCGATGAAGGCGGTGCCCCGATTGGCGGTCGCGCCGCCGCATTTGTCGAGGTACGGGTCCAGCAGGGCCGCGGTGCCGTTCTCGGCGACCCCGTCCAGCATCAGCTTCACGCTGCCGGCCCGGAAGCGGCCATGGCTCAACTCGTCGCGTCGCTCGACGAGCTCGGAGATCTGCTCGGCGCCGCGCCCGCGGTCCCACCACAGCGCGCCCACGACGCGTGCGGTGAGCGAGCCGTCGAGGGCCGCCGCTCGATACGTCTGCGAGGGGTCGGGCATGCCGAGGAAGTTCCCGACGAGGGCGTCCTGCCAGGCCGTGATGCCGAGGGAGTGGAGGTGCTGCTGGGCGTGCAGCAACGCGGCCAGCAGGTCGGCCGGAGTGGCCGTCGGCGTGAGCCGCCCGACCAGCCGCATCGCACCCTCCTGCAGCGTCCCGCTCGGCTCGCCCGAAGCGTCGCGCTCGATGCGCCCGTCGGCCGGGTCGGGTGTCTCCCGTGTGACGCCCGCGAGTTCGAGGGCGCGGCTGTTGACCCAGGCGCCGTGGTGGTCACGGTTGGGCAGATAGACCGGCCGGTCGGGGACGATCGCGTCCAGCAGTTCCTTCGTCGGCGTACCGCCCTCGAAGGCTTCCATGGACCAGCCGCCGCCGGTGATCCACTCCCGCTCCGGATGCGCCGCGGCGTACGCGCGGACCGCCGCCAAGGTCTCCTCGGCGCTCTTCGCCCCGGTCAGGTCGCACTGGGTGAGTTCCAGGCCGGCCGGCACCGGATGGACGTGCGCGTCCTGGAATCCCGGCAGCAGCAGCCGCCCGGCGAGGTCGACGACCTCGGTGCGCGGCCCGGCGAGCTCGCGCACCTCCTCGCCTCCGACGGCGAGGATGCGGTCGCCTGCGACGGCCACGGCGGTCGCGGTACGGCCCTCGGGAGTGAGGACGGGGCCGCCGGTGAAGAGGAGATCTGCGTGCATGGTCCGTTTCCTGGTGGGGGTCAGCGGGTCGTGGCGAGCAGCTGCGGCGCGTCGGCGTCCGTGCCGTCGCCGGTGCGGAAGTACGGGGAGCGGCGCACCCACCTGGCCCACGCGGCGGCCACGAAACCGGACGCGATCATGACCAGGGGAGTCAGCAGCAGGAACCACCCGTTGTCCGCACGCAGTTCGAGGTGGTCGGTGGAGGTGTAGAAGGACCAGCCGAGGTAACCGCCGAGCGACAGCAGGGCCGTCGCGCTCAGCGCGGGCAGCACGACCGCGCGTACGCCCTGACGCCAGTCCTCGCGCAGCAGGGCGCGGAAGCGTACGGCCGCGGCGAGCGCGGTGAGGGCGTAGGAGAGGGCCACGACGATGCCCACGGCGTTCACCGTCGCCATGATCATGTCGGCGAGCCGCGGGATGATCAGCGCCAGCGTCGCGACCGCCGCGGCCAGTGCCCCGATCAGCAGCGTTCCGGCGGCCGGCGTGCCGTACCGCGGACTGACCTTGGACCACACCGGCCCGAGCGTACGGTCCCGGCTCATCGCGAACATCGCCCGGGCCGTGGGAATCACCCCGGCCTGCAGCGAGGCGACCGCCGAGAACATCAGCGCCACGAGCGGCAGCACCGCCAGCGGCTGGGAGGCCAGCCGTTCGCCGAAGTAGGCCAGGCCCTGGGCGCCGTGGCCCGCCAACTCCTCCTCGGACAGCACCCGTTGGAAGGCGATCGAGCCGAGCAGGAACAGGCCCAGCATCGTCACCAGGGTCGTGATGCCGGCCCGGGACGCGTCGCGGGGATCGCGCACCTCCTCGTTCACGCTGAAGGCGGCCTCGAAGCCCCAGTAACAGAACACCGACAGGAGCAGACCCTGTGCCAGCGCCTGCGCCGACGGGATCGCGAACGGGTCGAACCAGCTAAGGCTGAATGCGTGCGGGCCGGTGACGATGCCGTATCCGCAGAACCCGAGCAGTACGACGTACTCGAAGACGAGCAGCCCGGTCTGCAGCCGCGCCGCCGTACGGATGCCGGTGACGGCGGTCAGCGTCACGAGGACCAGGACCACCAGCCCCACGGCGGTCGTCTGTGCGGTCGAGCCCGGATCGAGGCCCAGGCCGCCGAGCCGGTGCAGGCCGGCGTCGCCGGCCAGTTGCAGGAGCGCGGACCCGGTGACCGCAGTGGTGTACGCGAGGAAGGCCACCGTGGCCACGATGTTCACCCAGCCGACCATGAAACCGAGCCAGGGCGTCAGCGAACGGCCGACCCACACATAGCCGTTGCCCGCGTTCGGTTCGACCTTGTTCAGGCGGGAGTAGGCGCCCGCGATGCCCAGGATCGGCAGGAAGGCGAGCAGCATGATCGCGGGCAGATGCAGCCCCACCACCCCGGCCGTGACGCCGAGGCCGATGCCGATGCTGGTCGTGGCCGCCGTACTGGACGCGGCGATGGCGACGCCGTCCAGGACACCGAGGGACTTGCGCAGCACGGGCCGCGTGGGAGGGACGACATAGGGCTTGTCGGTCATGCCAGCACTCCGCTTGCACCGGGGGGCCTGGTCGGCCCCGGTGAACGCACATGAAACTGCCCGGGGGCTTAACAGGTCAACGGTGTTGTCGTAAGGTTCCGGCACCAGTCCTGGGAGGCCAGCCATGAGTGATCGCGTCGTTCCGCCCGCCGCCCGGCAGCGCAGGCGCCCCACCAAGCAGGGCGTCGTCCTCTCCGAAGGACTGATCGTCGAGACGGCCCTCAGGCTCATCGAGGAGCACGGCGCCGACGCGCTGTCCGTCCGCCGCCTCGGCCGCGCCCTCGGCGCCGACCCCAGCTCCCTCTACCGCTACTTCCGCCACACCGACGACCTGATGCTCGCCATCGCCGACGAGCTCATCGGCCGTACGCTGCGGATCTGGCGTCCGACCGGCGACTGGCTCGCCGACCTGCGCGACCTCGGTCTGCGGATGCACGCCGGGGCACTCGCGCATCCGCGGGCGTCGGTGCTCAGCTCCTATCGCGTCACCGGGGGCGTCCATGAGATCCAGGCTGTGGAGACGATCCTCGGCGTGCTGCGGGGCGCCGGCTTCCCCGACGCGGAGGCGGTGGCGATCTACCACGCCTTCGTCGACCAGGCCCTCGCCTTCGGCGCCCTCGACTCCGCGAACACCGCGCTGCCCAGGGAGGCCCGCGAGGCGGAGGCGGACGTGTGGCGGGCGACGTACGCGCGGCTGCCCGCCGAGTCGCACCCGCACATCGCCGCCACGGCCCGCCACCTCGTCGCCGCCATGCGGCACAGCTCATACCCGGCGGCCCTGGAGTTCCTGCTGAGCGCGGCGGCGGCGCGCCTGGCGGAGATCCGGGCCCGGACGGGGGAGTGACGGTCACACTGGGAGGCGCGTGACCGTCAGGGGGGTACGCCGTTCCTTTCAGGTGCCTCAGGAGGCTGTCCGACGATGACCCCACCACCCGCACGCCCCGCCGAGCAGCGCAAGCACGACACGCTGCACCGCCTGGAACACGACGTGGACGCCTGGGTCGCCACGGCCGACGAGCAGGGCGGTGCGCCGTACCTCGTCCCGCTGTCCTTCGTCTGGGACGGTGCCACCCTCCTGTTCGCCACGCCGGCCGCCAGCCCCACCGGACGGAACCTGCTGGCCACCCGCAGGGTGCGGCTCGGTATCGGTCCGACCCGTGACGTGGTCCTCGTCGAGGGCACCGTAGAGGCCGTGCCGCCCGCCGAGCTGCCGGAGGAGGACGCCGAGATCTTCGCGGGCAAGACCGGCTTCGATCCGCGCCGGCTGGCCACGCCCTACCTGTATTTCCGCGTCCTGCCGTGCCGGGTGCAGGCCTGGCGCGAGGCCGACGAACTGGAGGGGCGGGAGCTGATGCGGGGCGGGGAGTGGCTGGTGGGCGGCTGAAACCGGGGTAACCGCAAGGTCGGGGGCGGGCTCGTCCGCCCATGCCCCACGAACCTGCGGAGGAGACATGGCAGTGGTGAAAGCGGGCGTCGTCGTGCTCGACTGCGCCGAGCCGGAGAAGCTCGCCGAGTTCTACAGGCAACTGCTGGACGCCGAGGAGACCGGCGCGTCGGCCAACCGGGTGGAGATCAGGGGCGCCGGCGGGACCCGGCTTGCCTTCCGCCGCGACGTCAACGCCACCCCGCCCAGCTGGCCGCGGCCCGAGAACTCCCTCCAGGTCCACCTCGACTTCGTGGTGGAGGACCTGGACGAGGCGGAACGCAAGATCATCGGCCTCGGCGGACGCCCACTGGAGACGAAGGACGCCGCGGGCCGGTACGAGGAACGAGGCTACGCCGACCCGGCCGGCCACTCCTTCACCCTGCGCCGGGTTCCGCAGACGGCCCCCAAGCAGGGGTGAGGGGGCCGCGCGGGCCGCGGGCCCGGTCCCCGGGACCCGCAAGCGCGGGTGAACGAAGCAACCCACCGTTCCTGTGGACTGAGTAGAAGTGACTCCGCTCAGCCGCACGCCCCGAACGGTCTTGGGCGCACTGGTCCCCGGCGTACTCGACCCCGGGGCAGCGACACGGATCCTGTCCGTGGTCCTATCCCGGGAGGCCGGTTCCCTCACGACCTGGCCATGTGGTTGCGGGCAGAGGCGACGGGGAGGCCCCGAACCATCACTCCGGTGGAGCGGGGGCCCCCGCACGCTGGCGCCGTACCCGGCGTCCCAGATCGCACGATCACCGTAGCCCGAACGGCCCAGGACGCCGCAAGCCCGGAAGCCGACCATCACACGATCGAGTTAAACCGCCCTCGCGCACGCTCCCTGGCGAGCAGCTGGCAACCCCGCGGCATCAGCCGGCCCGCACGATGCACCCGCGCCGCGGCCGCGGGCCCTGCACGATCACGGTCTGATCAGGCCCGACCCCCTTTCTCCTTGACCGGCCACGCCCCGGTCGACCGTGCGATCGCCTTCGCGCCGGAGCGGTCCACGGCGCTGCGTACGACCGCGAAGATCGCGCCCTGGATCGCGGCCGCGAGCAGGATCTCCCCCCAGCCGCGGTCCGGGTCCAGCGGGTCGGGCGCGTCGTCCTCGTGCCGGAGAGCCTTCCACGTCTTGCGGAAGGCGAGCCCCGCGAGCGCCCCGCTCGCCCAGCCGAGCGCGAACCCGACGGGCTGGTAGACGAGGGAGAGTTTCTTCTTCTTGGCCACGGACGCCTCCTTGGGGTGCGGGTGGGTCGAGTGGATCAGGGCCGCCCCTGGGGCGGGACCTCTTCGCCGGTGTGCACCGGCCCGGGCGGTGTCCCGTCCCCGAACGGGCGCCCGCCCAGCTCCGCGCGGTGATGCTGCGTCAGCCAGCCGGACGGGTCCGGGCCGAGGGCGACGATGCGGGTCGGATTGATGCCGGTGTGCACCTGGTAGTAGTGCCGCTTGATGTGGTCGAAGTCGACGGTGTCACCGAAGCCGGGCGTCTGGTAGAGGTCGCGGGCGTACGCCCACAGGACCTGATTCTCCGTCAACTTCCAGCGGTTGCACTTGAAGTGACCGTGGTAGACGGCGTCGAACCGCACGAGTGTGGTGAACAGCCGGATGTCCGCCTCGGTGATCGTGTCCCCGACCAGATAGCGCCGCCGGGCGAGCCGCGGCGTCAGCAGCTCCAGCCGCCGGAACACCGCCTCGCACGCCTCCTCGTACTCCTCCTGCTCAATGGCGAAGCCGGCCCGGTACACCCCGTTGTTGACGTCCTCGTAGACGTCCGCCATCACCGTGTCGATCTCGTCGCGATGCGCCTGGGGGTAGAGGTCGGGCGCCCCCTCCCGGTGCAGCGCCGTCCATTCGGTGGCAAGGTCGAGGGTGATCCGCTGGTAGTCGTTGGTGACCAGCTTGCCGGTGGGTACGTCCACGACGGCCGGCACGCTGACCCCGCCCGGATAGCCGGTCTCCCGCCTGTCGTAGGCCTCGCTGAGGTAGCGGATACCGAGCACGGGGTCGCGGCCGTCCGGGTCGAGGGTGAAGCGCCAGCTGCGGTCGTCCTGGATCGGATCGGCGATCGCCATCGACAGGGCGCCCTCCAGACCCAGCAGCCGCCGCGAGATCACCGCCCGGCTCGCCCACGGGCAGGCCCGGCTGACCACGAGACGGTAGCGTCCGCTCTCCACCGGCCAGCCGTCCCGGCCGTCCGTGGTGATCCGGTCCGTGAAGTGGCTCTTGGACCGCTTGAACGTCGTGTGACCGTAGGCGCGGTTGCCGTTGCCCCCGCCACTCATGATTTCCTCCTGTCGTAGTGCGTGACCTGCGTGTTGTACCGGCTGCCCTGTCCGGGTTCCCCGATTTCCGCGGGTGGCACGGTGTGAGCGCCGCCGCCCGGGGCAGTCGGCCAAGGTGAGCGGTGCAGCGTCTGATCGGAAAGCGGACCGGAAGACACGCGTGACCGTACTGGTGGCGCTGGCGGCCAACCTGGTCATCGCCGCCGCGAAGGCGGCCGGAGGCCTGATCGCGCACTCGCCCGCCCTGCTGTCGGAGGCGGCCCACTCCGTGGCCGACAGCCTCAACGAGGTGTTCCTGCTGGCCGCGCTGCGCCGCAGCCGCCGACCCGCCGACGCGCGCCACCCCTTCGGCTACGGCAAGGAGCGGTTCTTCTGGTCACTCCTCGCGGCCGTCGGGATCTTCGTCATGGGCGGCTGCTTCTCCTTCTTCCAGGGCTTCGAGGCGCTACGGAACGGCGCGGAGGAGAAGTTCAGCGGGTACGTGGCGGGCCTGATCGTGCTGGGAGTCGCCTTCGTCGCCGAGGGCGCCTCGCTCGCACGGGCCCTGCACCAGGTGCACAAGCAGGGCGGCACGGCCGGCGGCCTGCGTGACCCCGCCCTGCGCACGGTCGTCGCCGAGGACGGCACGGCGGTGCTCGGCGTGACCCTCGCCTTCGCCGGCATGGTCCTGCACATGGTCACCGGGCTGGTCGTGTGGGAGGCCTCCGCGTCCTTCGCGATCGGTGCGCTGCTCGTCTTCGTCGCCTACCGGCTGGGGCGTGACGCCCGCGACCAGCTGATCGGGGAGGCCGCAGGCCCGGAGGCGAGCGGCAGGATCCGCTCGCTGCTCGAGGCGCAGCCCGAAATCGACAGCGTGGAGGCGCTGTTCAGCATGAAGACCGGCCTGGACACCGCGCTGGTGGCGGCCCGCGTCGACCTCGTTCCTGGCCTCGACAGCGAGCGGGTCGAGGACGTCGCCGACCGCATCAAGCGGTCCATCTTCCGAACCGTGCCCGAGGCGGACCAGATCTTCCTCGACGTGACCGACCGGCCGGAGCGCGAGGCACGGGAAAGCCCCGCCGCGACGGGGGAACGCGGCGGGGCCTGACGCTCGGGTGCCCGGCGGGAACGGGTTCATGCGTCCCAGCGCGAATATTTCCGCGGAATTCTTCCGCCCCGCCGTCGGCGCAGGTCAGTGCCCGTCGGCGGACTCCACGACGAACACCGGGATCTCCCGCGCCGTCTTCTTCTGGTAGTCGGCGTACGGCGGATAGGCCGCGACGGCACGCTCCCACCACTCGGCCTTCTCCTCGCCGGTGACCTCGCGGGCCTTCATGTCCTGCTTCACCGGCCCGTCCTGGAGCTCCACATGCGGATCGGCCTTGATGTTGTGGTACCAGACCGGGTGCGTGGGCGCCCCGCCCTGGGAGGCGACCACGGCGTACCGTCCCTCGTGCTCCACGCGCATCAGTGGCGTCTTCCGGATCTTGCCGCTCCTGGCGCCCCGCGTCGTGAGCAGGATCACCGGCATGCCCGTGTCCAGCAGGGTCGTCCCCCGCGTGCCGCCGGAGCTCTCGTACACCTCCACCTGTTCACGCACCCACTGCGTCGGGCTGGGTTCGTACTCACCCTCGAGAGGCATGGCATCCCTCCCCTTCGTCTTCGTCGTGCCGTGCGGTGACTCGTCCGGTTCTTCAACACCGGTACCCGCGTGTTTCATCCGCACCGCTCCCGTCCTCATACGACCATCCGCACGGCGAGCGCGGCGATCACCGAGCTGGACACGAGCGCCGTCGTCAACCGTCCCCGGCCACCGGTGAGTGCACGGCCGAGCAGCGCGCCGCCACCGGCGAGCAGCAGCTGCCAGCTCGCGGAGGCGACGAAGGCCGCCAGGACGAACACGCCCTGCTCCAGGGGCCGTACGGCGTCCGCCGCCCCCGTGCCGAGGACGAGCGCCGCGAAGTAGATCACGGTGGTGGGGTTGAGGAGTGTGATGCCCAGCAGTCCCACATAGGCCCGAGCGGGGTTCGGGGGAGGGGGATCCGAACGGGTTGCGAGCCGGTGTGCGCGGTAGTGCCGTACGGCGCTGACCGCACCGCGTACCGCCAGCGCGAGGAGCACCAGGGCGGCGGCCCAGCGCAGCGGGACCAGAACCGGCCGCAGCGCGGCGGCCAGGGCGGAGCCCCCGATCGTGGCGAGAAGCGCGTAGAACCCGTCGGCGGTGGCGACGCCGAGCGCGGCGCAGACACCGGTGCGCAGGGACGTACGGGCGGTGAGGGAGACGAGATACGTCGCGACCGCGCCGACGGGTACGGCGATGCCGTAGCCCGCGACCAGGCCGGCGACGAGCGCGGCCGTCACGATCGGACGGGATCGGGCCTCCGCGGACGGCCGGGCTGCTGCCGCCCGCGCACCGGACGAACGGCGGCGGGCGTCGGCGGCAGAAAGGCATCGGTCGCAGGCATGGCGCGATCCTGAGGGGCGCGGAGCAGCGGCGGCAACCGATTTACACGGGTGAGGGCGCCGAGGACGGGTGCGGTGCCGCCGGCTCGGCGCAGCGCAGCGGTGAACTCCGGCCAGTCTGCCGGGTTCGCCGATCTGGCCGAACTCTGCGTCGCCTTATAGATGCCCGAGGCATCTAATGAAGATCGGCACGACGCATCCTTCGTCTGCGAGGTCTTCCATGACGCAACTGTCGGAACCCGTCGCCTTTCCCCAGGACCGCACCTGCCCCTACCACCCGCCCACCGCCTACGATCCACTGCGCGCCGCGCGCCCCCTGGCCCGCGTCACCCTCTTCGACGGCCGCCCCGTCTGGCTGGTCACCGGGCACGGCGCCGCCCGTGACCTCCTCGCCGATCCGCGCCTGTCGACCGACCGCACCCGCCCCGGCTTCCCCGCACCCACCGCACGCTTCGCGGCCGTGCGCCACCTCAGGACCGCACTCCTGGGCGTCGACGACCCCGAACACCGAACCCAGCGCCGCATGATGGTCCCGAGCTTCACCCTGAAACGGGCCACCGAACTGCGGCCGGACATCCAGCGGATCGTCGACGAGCGGCTGGACGCGATGATCGCGCAAGGCCCGCCCGCCGAACTGGTGAGCGCCTTCGCGCTGCCCGTGCCCTCGATGGTGATCTGTGCGTTGCTCGGCGTCCCGTACGCCGACCACGAGTTCTTCGAGGAGCAGTCGCGGCGGCTGCTGCGCGGCCCTGACCCCGCCGACACACTGGACGCCCGCGG
This sequence comes from Streptomyces sp. HUAS ZL42, assembly GCF_040782645.1. GTDB lineage: Bacteria > Actinomycetota > Actinomycetes > Streptomycetales > Streptomycetaceae > Streptomyces. Next base: position 1,294,690 of record NZ_CP160403.1, on the reverse strand, counting down.
CCGGCTCGAGGCGTACCTGGGTGAGCTGATCGAGCGCAAGCAGAAGGAACCGCCGGGCGAAGGAGTGCTGGACGATCTGGTCCACCAGCAGTTGCGCGACGGCACGGTGGACCGCGCCGAGCTGATCGCCCTGGCGATCATCCTCCTGGTCGCGGGTCACGAGACGACCGCCAACATGATCTCGCTCGGCACCTACACGCTGCTCCAGCACCCCGAGCGGCTGGCCGAGTTGCGGGCCGATCCCACGCTGCTGCCCGCGGCCGTCGAGGAGCTGATGCGGATGCTGTCCATCGCGGACGGGCTGCTGCGGCTGGCCACCGAGGACATCGACGTGGCCGGGACGACGATCCGGGCCGGCGACGGCGTGGTCTTCGCGACCTCGGTCATCAACCGCGACGAGACCCTCTACACCGACCCGGACACCCTCGACTGGCACCGCCCGGCCCGCCACCACGTGGCCTTCGGGTTCGGCATCCACCAGTGCCTGGGCCAGAACCTGGCCCGCGCCGAGATGGAGATCGCCCTGCGCACCCTCTTCGCGCGCCTGCCCCGCCTGCGCCTCGCGGCTCCCGCCGACGAGATCCCCTTCAAACCCGGCGACACGATCCAGGGGATGCTGGAACTCCCCGTGACCTGGTAGGGACTCCGGTCATGCACATCGAGATCGACAAGCACGTCTGCATCGGCGCAGGCCAATGCGCACTGGCCGCGCCGGGCGTCTTCACCCAGGACGACGAAGGCTTCAGCGCCCTCCTGCCGGGCCGTGCGCACGGCGCCGACGACCCGATGCTCCGGGAAGCAGCGCGGGCTTGCCCGGTGGGCGCCATCACGCTGTCGGACACGGTGGGTTGACATCGGGCGGCGCAGGCCAGCGCGTTTGGATCGGACGGATCCAAGACCGGCCGCGCCGCCGCGCGCCTCGGGCGTCACGCGCAGAGGGAGACACGGCAGCCGAGCCGCTGACGAGGGGCGAGACCTCAGCGAGTCCCCGGCAGGGACGTCTCCCGCAGTGAGGCGCCGGCGGGGACGTCACCTCACCGGGCCCGCAGCAGCAGCCGTACCGCCTCGCGTGCCTCGGCCGCGGGGCCGGTGCCGTCGGTGATGCCCGCTGTGACCATGGCCCCCTCGGCGAGCAGGTACAGGCGGCCGCCGAGCGCGGTGGGCAGCCCCGCGCCGGTCACCGGAGCAGCGGGGCAGTCGCGGAACGCCCGCGTGTGCGCACGGACCCGGTCCGCCACGCTGACCTCGTACGAGTTGATCCAGGCGCAGCCGCGGAAGCCGTCCTCGGCGAACCACCGCTCGAGCCGGTCGAAGACGGCGAGGATCCGCAGTTCGGGGTCCTCGTGCCGCCCGACGTACTCCCCGAGCCGCCAGGGCGGCGCACGTCACGCTGTTCCAGATCGCCTCCACCAGCTGCTCCTTCGCGGGGAAGAGCTGGTAGAGGCGCTTGAGCAGAAGCTCCAGGCCGCCGAGGACGCCTGGAACACCCGCGACCCGTACAGAAGGAGCGCCGCCTCTTCGAGCCGCGCCCGAGGCCGAACGAGGGCGGTCCTTCCCGCTTCAGTAGGGTTCACACGTGACCGAACAGGACGGGAAGCCTTTCCTCTACGTCGTCGTCTGCGCGGCCGGAATCGCCGTGGAGGTCAGCAAGTTGATCACTGCGGCCCAGGAGCGGGACTGGGAGGTCGGCGTCATCGCCACGCCCCTCGCCATGAACGGTTTCTTCGACACCGACGCCGTCGAGGCCCAGACCGGCCGCCCCATCCGCTCGGCCTGGCGCCGGCCCGCCGACCCCCGCCCCTTCCCGGCCCCCGACGCGGTCGTCGTCGCGCCCGCCACCTTCAACACCATCAACAAATGGGCGGCGGGCCTGGCCGACACCCTCGCCGTGGGCACCCTCTGCGAGGTGTCGGGACTCGGCGTCCCGATCGCCGTACTGCCCTGTGTGGCCGACGCGCTGGCCGCCCACCCCGCCTACCGGGAGAGCCTGACACGTCTGCGCGGGATGGGCATCCGCTTCGGGGATCCGTACGCCGGTGAGGCGGGGGAGGACGGCGGGCGGCCGGGGTTCGGGTGGGAGCGGGCGCTGGATCTGCTGGGATGACTCGTCGGGCCGTCACCTCCACGGCACAGCTGCACTGCCTCTGAAAGGTCGTCAGCCCCAGCAGACACGTCCGACCCTGAGCGCACAGGAAGTCGTACGCTCCCCAGGTACCCCACTCCGAAGGCAGGAGCAGCAACGATGCAGTACGTGAAGCTCGGTTCGACGGGTCTGGACGTGTCGCGGATCTGTCTGGGCTGCATGACCTACGGACTTCCCGACCGCGGCGCACACGAGTGGACGCTCGACGAGGAGGCGTCGCGCCCGCTGATCCGGCAGGCGCTCGAGGCCGGGATCAACTTCTTCGACACGGCGAACGTCTACTCCGACGGCACCAGCGAGGAGATCGTCGGCAAGGCGCTGCGCGACTTCGCCCACCGCGACGACATCGTGCTCGCCACGAAGGTGCACGGCCGGATGCGGCCCGGGCCCAACGGCGGCGGCCTGTCCCGCAAGGCGATCATGGCCGAGATCGACCACAGCCTCAGCCGCCTCGGCACGGACTACGTCGACCTCTACCAGATCCACCGTTTCGACCCGCACACCCCCGTCGAGGAGACGATGGAGGCGCTGCACGACCTGGTGAAGGCGGGCAAGGTGCGCTACATCGGGGCGAGTTCGATGTACGCCTGGCAGTTCTCCAAGATGCAGTACACGGCCGAACGGCACGGCTGGACCAAGTTCGTGTCCATGCAGAACCACTACAACCTCCTCTATCGCGAGGAGGAGCGGGAGATGCTGCCGCTGTGCGCGGACCAGGGCGTCGGCGTACTGCCCTGGAGCCCCCTCGCCCGCGGCCGCCTCACCCGCGACTGGGGCACCGAGACCAACCGCAGCGCCACCGACACCTTCGGCAGCACCCTCTACCCCGAGGGCGATCGCGCGATCGTGGAAACGGTCACCCGCATCGCGAACGAACGCGGCGTTCCCCGCGCCCAGGTGGCCCTCGCCTGGCTGCTCCACCAGGACACGGTGACGGCACCGATCGTCGGCGCGGCCAAGCAGGTTCACATCGAGGATGCGGTGGCGGCGGAGGAACTCCGGCTGACCGACAAGGAGTTGGAGGAACTGCAACAGCCCTACGCTCCCCACCCGATCGTCGGTCACTGAAGCGTGGGCTAGTGGGGCCCGTGCGGTGCGAACTCAGTGCCGCACGGCCCCGCCCCCTCACTCTCCGCCAGAGCCACCCGCTCCCCGCTCATCGACAACGTCCGGTAGTACTGGCCGATGCGCTCGGCCGAACGACCGACGTAATGCCCGATGAAAGACCGCCGGAACCGATCAGCCGTACGGTTCGGCTGAGAGCCGTGCACCACGCTCCCGTTGAAGAACAACACATCCCCCGGCGCCATATCCACCGGCACCGCTTCCAGCCCCGGCGGGGGCGCCACGTACTCCCGGGCGAACGACACCTCCTCGTCCGCCTCCTCCGGGCAGAACAAGTCCATCCGATGCGTGCCGGGGACCACCTCGAGCCCCCCGTTCTCCCGGTCGATCACATCGCAGGCGATCCACGCCGCCACGCACGTCCCCGGTTCGACCCGCAGGTAGAAGTTGTCCTGGTGCAAGGCCTGACCACGGGCCCCCGGCGGTTTGAAGTAGAACATGCTCTGCGCGGCCAGGACCTCCTCGCCGAGCAGCAGCTCCAGCACGTCCCGCAGCCGCGCGTCGAGCAGCACCTCCCGCGCCCGGGGGTTGATCACGTGAGGGTGCATCACCCGCGGATACCCGGCCAGCGGATCGGATCCGGGCCGCGGCTCGAAGTGCCCCGGCACGGGCCGCCCCGCCGTGTGCAGCGCCGCGAACCCGTCGCACAGCCGGTCGATCTCGTCGTGCCCGAACATTCCGCGGACGACCGTGAAACCGTCCTCCTGCCACTGCCGGAGCCCCTCCCGCGTCAGTATGGGTGCGCCGGCGGCGCCGATGTCCGTGACCGTCATGTGTCTTCTCCTCGGTGCGGTGTCCTCGGCTTGTCACGCTAGGCCGACGCGGTGGACGGGAGGATGCCCATGCGTGCTGACGACTTGCCTGTGGCTGCTGTGCCCGGGGACCCCTCCCCGCCGCCCGGTCTGGTGGTCGTCGGCCATTTCGACCAGCCCGCCGGGTACGCGGTCAACCGGCCCAGGGGCTCCGACAGTTGGCTGTTCACCTGGACGACGGGCGGCCAGGGCCGACTGCGCCAGGGGAGCGCCCGGACGACGGCGGGTACGGGGGACCTTGTCGTGCTCGCGCCGGGTGTCCGGCACGGCTACGCGGTCGAAGCCGGCGCACCGCACTGGCGGTTCTGGTGGGTGCACTGCCAGGCACGGCCCACCTGGACGTCATGGCTGCGCCCGTACGACGCGGGTGACGGGATGTACGCCGTCACCCCCGTCCCGGCCGGCCTGCACAGCCGCGTCGATTCGGCGTTCCGCCGGATGCTCGCCGATGCCCGCCGGCCGGAGACCGGACCGCCTCCCGCCACCACACCCGCGGACGACAGGATCGCCGTCGCCCACGGCACCGCCGCACGCGAACTGGCCCTGTGCGCGCTGGAGGAGGTCGTCCTCCTCACGGCCGCCGCGGCTCGCACACCGCAGCCCCCGCCCGGCGTCGATGCCCGGGTGCGCCGGGCCGAGGCGCTGATCGCCGCCGATCCGGGCGCCCCGCACACGGTCCGCTCACTCGCGGAGAGTGTCGCGCTGTCGCCCTCGCGTTTCGCGCACCTGTTCACCCAGCAGCTCGGCCTGTCACCGATGCGGGCCCTGCGCGAGGCACGTCTGAGTCATGCCGCCCGGCTGCTGGAGAGCACCGACCTGTCCGTGGAACGCGTCGCCGCAGCCTCGGCGTTCGCCAGCCCCTTCCACTTCAACCGGGTGTTCCGCGAGCGGTACGGGATGCCGCCGGGCGCATACCGGGCCGCACAGGGCGGCTGACCGCGGCGTCGGGGCACTCGGCTATTGGTTTCGCAACGGTCCCGTTGTCGGCGCCGGTGAACAAGCAGCACCGGCGTGATCTGCTGGGCCGTCGGCCGTCAATGGTTTTCGGGGCGCGGGCGCCCACCCGGACGAATACATCCGGCGATCGGCACTGCTCGTGATCTCTTGTTCACGGTCCCTGACCTGTGCAAAGGTGTGCCCTGTCGACGTACGGACATACTTTTGGCCCCGTGCGTACGAGGCTCCTCCCATTCCACCCCGGTGCTTCAAAAGAGCTGCCCCAGGCGGATGTCGGAGACGCCGAACTCTGTATGGGTGGACTCCGTCGCGCCGTCGGCGGGGTCGCATACCCCTTGGTATGGACTTGGACGCCGCACGTCCTGGGAGGAACGCCGCTGTGAAGGACGCAGGCCTGTCGAATTCTCCGACTCCCGCTCCCCGGTTCGACGCCACCGACGAACAGCTGAGCGCCGAGCTGAAGAAATGGACAGGTGCGTCACCCGCACTGCATCCCGTCGGTGAACTGCTCGACCGGCACTGGGAGGCGGCCTTCGCCTACGCGCGGCTGTGCACCGACAGCGCACGGGCGGCGGGCATGCTCACCACCGCGGCGTTCACCCGACTCTTCGGCGCGTCGCTCCGGCAGAACGGGCCGTCGTCCGCATGGCGGCCCCAACTCCTCGTCACCGTGCGCCGGATCGCCGCGGAGTGGGACGCCGACGGCAGACGCGACCTGCTCCATCCCGCACTGCGCGCCGACGACGGCGGGAGCCGGGCGGCGGCGCGGCTCCTGCCCACGTCGTACGGGCTGCTGGCCCGGGCGTTCCAGCGGCTGCCCCAGTCCGCCCGCTGCGTGCTGTGGCACATCGAGGTCGAGTCCGAACCGCTGGAGGTACCCGCGGCGTTGCTGGGCTGGGAGGAGGACACGCGCGTCGAACTGGACCGGGCACGCGAGCGGCTGCGTGAGGAGTGCCTCGTCGTCCACCGCGAACTCGCCCCCGACCAGGAGTGCCGCCGCTATCACCGGATGCTGGACGTGACCTACCGGCGCGGCGGTATCGACATCGACCCCGATCTGCGTACGCATCTCGAGCAGTGCGGGCACTGCCGGCAGACCGCCGACCAGCTGCAGCAGTTCGACGAAGGGCTCGGCGTCGCCCTTGCCGAGGGCGTGCTGGGCTGGGGCGCACGGGCCTATGTGGAGGCCAGGGCGCACCAGGACGACGAGAGCCCCGACGGGGCTGAGTTTCAGCTCCCCGCCTTCGCGGGCGAAGCCTTCGAGGCCAGGGCGACCCGCAGCAACTGCCGTACTCACTCACGCCGTTCGGCACAGAAGCGGGCCCGCCGCGCCCGCCGCCGCAACCTGGCCGCCGCCGTCCTCACCGTCAGCGGACTGATCGTCCTCCCGCTGGCGCTGTGGACCCTCGGCTCCGGCGACGGCGACAGCACGGCCGACGGCAAGACCTCCGAGGCTCCCGGCTCCGGTTCTGGCAAGTCGACCGGCGACCCGTCCTGGATCGGAACCGGAGAAGGGGCGAAGGGCACGCTGAGCGGCCGGCTCCACAACGTCGTCTCCGGGCTGTGCGTCGGCGTCGTCGGCGACAAGGCCGTCGAGGGCGCCGAGACCAAGCTGACCGCCTGCTCCTCGGCCGCGGACCAGCAGTGGTCGTACGAGACCGACGGGTTGCTGCGCAGCGACGAGGACCCCGCCCTCTGCCTGGACTCCCGCCTCGGCTACTCGGTGCGGCTCGCCCCCTGCGTGGACGCCGACCACCCGGATGCCAAGAACGTCCGTTACGACTTCACCCTCCAGGGCACGCTCGTGCCGCGCTTCGACCAGAACCTCGCGCTGGCGCCCGCCGCCACCGACGGCTCCGGCGCCCTCGTCCTCAAGGCCCGCGCGGACGGCACGCCGCAGCGCTGGGTCATCGACACCTCGAAGCCCAACCTCCGGATGCAGATCGTCAACTGGGGCACGGACAGCGGCCTCGCCTCGACGACGTCCTCGGTCAAGCCGACCCCCAAGGCCGCGCACAAGCCGACCCCGACGCCCTCCGCGACCCGGACCACCGCACAGCCGGCGCCGACGAGTTCGCCGTCCACGGCCGACCCCTGTGCGCAAAACCCGTACTACTGCTCGTGGAACGGCCAGTACGGCGGATCCGGCGGCTACGGCTATGGGTACGGGTACGGCGGCTACGGGGGTTACGGCTACGGCCGTCGATGACCGGCAGCCACGGCAGCGCCGGTAAGAGGTCAGGACTCCTCGACCAGTGACAGCTCCGCCCAGATCGTCTTGCCCTCGGTGTGGTGCCGGCTGCCCCACCGCTGGGTGAGCTGGGCGACCAGCAGCAGGCCCCGGCCGCCCTCGTCCCAGGTCTTGGCGCGGCGCAGGTGCGGAGCGGTGTGGCTGGTGTCGGACACCTCGCAGATCAGCGTGGCGGCGTCGTGGATCAGCCGCAGCCGGATGGGCTGTGCGCCGTACCGGATGGCGTTGGTGACGAGTTCGCTCACCACAAGCTCCGTGGTGAACGTGGCCTCGGTCAGCTCCCAGGTGGCGAGCTGCTCGACGACCTGCTTGCGGATCGGGGCGACGAGCGCCGGATCGGCGGGGATGTCCCAGGTTGCCACCTGGTTCGCGGGCAGGCCCTGGGTGCGGGCGAGGAGCAGGGCCACGTCGTCGGGCGCCCCGCCCGGGGGGAGCAGGGCGTGCAGGATGCGGTCGCAGGTCTCGTCCAGCGAGTCGGTGCGGGCCTCCAGCGCGGCGCACAGCAGGGCGTGACCGGCGTCGACGTCCCGCTCACGGGACTCGATGAGCCCGTCGGTGTAGAAGGCGAGGACCGTGCCCTCCCGTAGCTCCAGCTCGGTCGACTCGAACGGGAGCCCGCCCAGCCCCAGGGGCGGACCGGAGGGCAGGTGGACCCGGCGGGGTGCCCCGCCCGGCGGGAGCAGGACGGGTGGCGGATGCCCGGCCCGGGCGAGGGTGCAGCGTCTGGACACCGGGTCGTAGACGGCGTACAGACAGGTCGCGCCGACCTCACCAGGGCTGCCCCCCTCGCCGCCGGCGTCCTGCGACAGCCGTACGACGAGGTCGTCGAGGTGGGTGAGGAGCTCGTCCGGGGCCAGGTCGATGTCGGCGAGGGTGCGCACGGCGGTGCGCAGCCGGCCCATGGTGGCCGAGGCCTGGATGCCGTGGCCGAGCACGTCGCCCACGACCATGGCGACCCGCATGCCCGACAGCGGGATCACGTCGAACCAGTCACCGCCCACTCCCGCCTGTGCCGCCGGCAGGTAGCGGGAGGCCGCCTGCACGGCGGCCGAGCGCGGCAGCGACCGGGGCAGCAGGCTGCGTTGCAGGGTGAGGGCGGTCTCGCGCTCGCGGGAGAAGCGCCGTGCGTTGTCGATGCAGACCGCCGCCCGGGCCGTGACCTCCTCGGCCAGCAGCACGTCGTCGTGGGTGAAGGGGTCGGGGCGCCGGTAGCGGGTGAACACGACGACGCCGAGGGTCGTGCCACGGGCCTGCAGGGGCACGGACATCGTGGAGTGGATGCCGTACTCCTCGACCCGCCTTACGCGCTGCTCGTCCCAGGCGCGCCACTCGTCAAGGTCGCCGGACGGCACCGCGGCCACGACCGTGCGCCCCGCGACCAGGGACGCGGCCTGCGGAGAGGGGCCGGGGTAGGCGTCCACCCGTCCCGGCTCGGCCACGGCCTCCGGGGTGCCCGGGTTGATCGACTGGTGGGCGGCCCGCCGCAGGCGGACCGGCGCGGTCAGCGGGCCCGTGGGCTCACCGCCGTGCTCCTGCGGCTCGAGCAGGTCGACACTGACGAAGTCGGCCAGTGTGGGCACGCACACGTCGACCAATTCCTGGGCGGTGCGGGTCACGTCGAGCGTGCTGCCGATGCGCACGCTCGCCTCGTTGACCAGCTGCAGCCGCTCGCGGGCGAGGAAGTGCTCGGTGAAGTCGTGGGCGGTGACACAGATGCCCCGCACCTGTCCGGCGGCGTCGGTGAGGGGCGCGAGCCGGGCCAGCCAGGCGTGCGCGCGTTCCTCGCCCGTGGCCTTCATGAAGGTGTGCATCTCCTGCCGCGCCCCGGTGGCCAGGACCCGGCGCATGTGCTCCTCGATCTCCGTGTTCTGCGGCCTGGTGCCGATGTCACCGGCCCGCAGGCCCCGTATGCGGGCCGGGGGCAGCTCGATCAGTTCGGCCATGGCGTCGTTGACGCCACGCAGCCGCAGCTCTTCGTCGAAGATCATCGTGGCGCACGGCGACTGCGTAAGGGCTGCCCGCACCAGGGGGTCGTTCGGCAACTCGGAGTCTCCGCCGTCCAGCGGCGTCACCGCGAGCCACTGGGCCGGGCCGTCGTCCTCCGGCGGTCTGCGGTGGGCGAGGACCCAGACGGAGAGGGTGCCGCCGTCGCGGTGCCGCAGGGTCAGGGTGCCGCTCCAGCGGTCCTCGTCGGGCCCGGGCGGCCCGCCCTCACCGCCGCCGGCCAGCAGCTGCGCGGCCGGACGGCCCACGACCTCGGACGGGTCCCAGCCCAGCAGACGGCGAGCGCCTTCGTTCCACCGGGTCAGCGTGCCGTCGTCGAGGATGACCGCCCGTGCCGCCGAGGCATCGTCGAACGGGTAGTCCGGGCTCATCGTCCCCACTCCATCGCGGACACTCACAGTGAACAGGCGCGTCACTTGAGTTCCAGCCTAGTGGGTCCGGCTCAGGCGCGACGGCGAACCGTTCCCGATCACGGGGCGCGGACACTGCCGCACCCTTGACGCGCCCGCGTGGCACCCCGTCAGAATCTGTTCGGTAACGATCAGTTGTGAGTACTTCTGGGCCCTGATGAGGGAGAGCCGCCACGACGGTCACTCGCAGATCGGTTCTGATCGCCTCCACGGCCGCGCTGGCGGCGGGGGCGCTCCTGGCAGCCCCGGCGACCCATGCGGCCGAGGCCACCGGGAGCGCGTCCGGCCGGCGCACGGTCGCCTTACGGGACGGCTGGCGTTTCGCGCTGGTCAACCCGGGCGGGATCACCGATCCGACCGCGCCTACGCCCGCGCCGCCGACCCGGACTGCGACGACTCGGCGTGGCGCCGGGTCGCGGTCCCGCACGACTGGAGCATCGAGCAGGCACCCACCACCGACCACGGCACCACCAGCGGCACCGGCTTCTTCCCCGGCGGCCTCGGTTGGTACCGCCTCGCCTTCACCCTGCCGCCCGCGTACGCCGGCAAGGCGGATCTCGGTGGAGTTCGACGGCGTCTACATTGGACTCGTACGTCTACTGCAACGGCACGGAGGCCGGCCGCCACCCCTACGGCTGCACCGGCTTCGCCTTCGAGACCGTCGACGGCCGCGAGTACCTCGAGACCACGGAGGCCACCGGAGACGACAAGGCGGCCCCTACCCGGGCAGCTACACCAGCCCCGACGGCAGCACCGGCAAACTCCACCTCACATGGAAAGTGCCGTTCCAGCCCGGCGTGTTGAAGGCGGTGGCCGGCAGGGGCGGCAAGGCCGCCGCCACGGACGTCCTGCGCACTGCGGGCGAGCCGCACGCCGTGCGCCTCGCGCCCGACCGCAAGTCGCTTGCCGCGGACGGGCGTTCCCTGCTCTTCGTCACCGCCGAGATCGTCGACGCCCGTGGCGTCGTCGTGCCCGACGCGGACCACCTCATCGCCTTCGATGTGACCGGCGGCTCCCTCGCCGGGCTCGACAACGGCCGCGAAGAGAGCGCCGAGCGCTACCAGGCGAGCACGCGGACCGCCTTCCACGGCATGGCCCTCGCGATCGTGCGCTCCGGCACGGAGCTGGGCGCGCTGAAGGTGACCGCGAGTGCGGAGGGTCTGCACAAGGGCACCGCGACCGTGCGCACCACCGCGGCCCGCTCGGTGGCGACCACGCCGGCGACGGTGTTCGCCCCCGACTATCCTGCGCCCCCGAACTACCCCTACGCGGACGCCAGTTACTTGGGACGCCCCGACACCCTCCCGGCCGCGATGCTCGACGGCGACCCGGCCACCGGCTGGTCCAACGGCTTCTCCAAGGCCGCCACGGCCCTGCTGCCCGCCTTCAACGGGGCCAGGCCGCAGGACTGGGTCTCGGTGGACTTCGTGCCACCCGGACCTTCGATCGGGTGGAGGTCCCTTTCACGGTGGACGCGACGCACACCCTGCCCGCGCAGGCCGAGGTCGCGGTCTGGGACGGGCGCCGTGTGCCGGTCGAGGGGACGGCCGTCGAGTGGGCCACCGCCTCGGACGCGCCGACCGCCATCACCTTCGACCCGGTACGCGGCTCCCAGTTGCGGCTCGCCCTGACCAGCAGCCACCCGGGCGAGGTCCGCGGGGCGGTACGGATCAGCAGGCTGGAAGTGCCGGTCGGCTGACCGGACCGTACGGTCCGGGCGGGCGGATTCGTCCCGTCCGGACCGTTGACGGGGTGTCATGCCTGGAACAAGCATGGCCTGAGTCCGCATATGGGAGCGCTCCCATCGCGGGCGTCACCCGCACCTCTCCCGAGGAGCCAGACGTGAAACGACGCAGCACCGTCCTCGTGTCCCTGACAGCCCTGTTAGCGGCGGGCCTCACCGCCCTCCCGGCCGCACCGGCCGGTGCGGAGGAGGTCGAGCAGCTCAAGAACGGCACCTTCGACACCACCACCGACCCGTGGTGGACGACGAGCAACGTCACAGCCGGCCTGTCCGACGGCCGGATGTGCGCGGACGTACCGGGCGGCACCACCAACCGCTGGGACGCCGCCGTCGGCCAGAACGACATCACCCTGGTGAAGGGGGAGTCGTACAGGTTCGGCTTCACCGCGAACGGTTCGCCCGAAGGGCACGTGGTGCGGGCGATCGTGGGGCTGTCGGTGTCGCCGTACGACACCTGGTTCGAGGTCAGCCCGCAGCTCGGCGCCTCCGGGAACTCGTACTCGTACACCTTCACCTCACCCGTCGACACCACCCTGGGCCAGGTCGGCTTCCAGCTCGGCGGCAGCGCGGAGGCCTGGCGCTTCTGCATGGACGACGTGTCGCTGCTGGGCGGTGTGCCGCCCGAGGTGTACGAGCCGGACACCGGGCCGCGGGTGCGCGTCAACCAGGTCGCCTATCTGCCCGCAGGGCCGAAGAACGCCACCCTGGTGACCGACGCGACCGCGAAGCTGCCCTGGCAGCTGAAGAGCGCCTCCGGCACCGTGGTCGCCCACGGCTGGACCCTGCCGCGCGGCACCGACGTCTCCTCCGGGCAGAACGTCCACTCGATCGACTTCGGCTCCTACAGGAAGCAGGGCAAGGACCTCACCCTGATCGCCGACGGCGAGACCAGCCGCCCGTTCGACATCGGGACCGCCGCCTACGAGCGGCTGCGTCTCGACGCGGTGAAGTACTACTACACGCAGCGCAGCGGCATCGCGATCCGGGACGACCTCCGGCCTGGCTACGCCCGCCCGGCCGGCCATGTGAACTTCGCCCCCAACCAGGGCGACGCCGACGTCCCCTGCCGGCCGGGCGAGTGCGACTACACGCTCGATGTGACGGGCGGCTGGTACGACGCCGGTGACCACGGCAAGTACGTCGTCAACGGCGGCATCTCCGTCTGGGAGCTGCTGAGCACGTACGAGCGCTCCCTGACGGCCCGCACAGGGCGGCCGGCCAGGCTCGGTGATGGCACCCTCGCCATCCCGGAGAGCGGCAACAAGGTGCCGGACATCCTCGACGAGACCCGCTGGGAGCTGGAGTTCCTGCTGAAGATGCAGGTGCCAGACGGGCAGCCACTGGCCGGGATGGCGCACCACAAGATCCACGACCAGCAGTGGACGGGCCTGCCGCTGCTGCCGAGCGACGACCCGCAGAAGCGCGAGCTGCATGCGGCGACCACCCAGGCGACCCTTAACCTCGCGGCGACGGCCGCGCAGGCGGCACGTCTGTACCGCCCGTACGACAAGGCGTTCGCGGCGAAGGCGCTGACGTCGGCGCGCAAGGCGTGGGCGGCGGCCCTGGCCCACCCCGAGGTGTACGCGGACCCGGACGACGGCACCGGCGGCGGGGCCTACCCCGACACCAACGCCACGGACGAGTTCTACTGGGCGGCCGCGGAGCTGTACCTCACCACCGGCGAGAAGCAGTTCGAGACGTACGTCCTGAACTCTCCGGTCCACACGGCCGACATCTTCGGCAGCCTCGGCTTCGACTGGGGCAGGACTGCGGCCGCGGGCCGGCTCGACCTGGCGACCGTCCCGAGCAGGCTGCCCGGTCGGGACAAGGTGCGGGCGTCGGTGGTCGGGGGCGCGGACAAGTACCTGGCCACGCTGAAGTCGGAGCCGTACGGTATGCCGTACGCCCCGCAGGGCAACCTGTACGACTGGGGCTCCAGCCATCAGGTGCTGAACAACGCCGTGGTCATGGCGACGGCGTACGACATCACGGGCGCCGCGAAGTACCGCGACGGGGCCCTGCAGAGCATGGACTACGTGCTCGGCCGCAACGCGCTGAACATGTCGTACATCACCGGCTACGGCGAGGCCAACGCGCACAACCAGCACAGCCGCTGGTACGCCCACGAGCTCGACCCCGGTCTCCCCAACCCGCCGCACGGCACGCTCGCGGGCGGCCCCAACTCGAGCATCCAGGACCCCTACGCGCAGAGTAAACTCCAGGGCTGCGTAGGCCAGTTCTGCTACATCGACGACATCCAGTCCTGGTCGACCAACGAGACCGCGATCAACTGGAACGCGGCGCTGACCCGGATGGCGTCGTTCGTGGCGGACCAGGGCTGACACTCCCGGGGCATACCCCTTCGGTACCTTCCCGCCTCCCTCTTGACCTGGGGATATTTACGAGTAAGTACCCGGGCGGTACCGTGAGGGGTATGCCAGCCCTCAACGTGGAATTCAGCGATCGCGAGCTGGAGGACCTTCGGCAGATCGCCAAGGAACGCGGCACGTCGATGAAGGCTCTCGTGCGTGAGGCCGCCGCCGCCGACATAGCGCGCCACCGCGCGCTGCAGGAGGGGGCGGAGGCCTTCCGCCGGTTCTTCGCGTCCCACGCGGACGAGTTCGCCGCCGCCTTCCCCGACGACGAAGCGCCCGCCAGGGGCGAGGGCAGGGTCGCCTGACCGATGGCACCCGTCATCCACATAGACGTGCCCTGGCTGCTCCAGCGGCACGAGGAGGTCCTGCCGGACCAGCCCACGATCAACGACTTCTCGGCGCTGGTCGCCGCGGTCGCCCGCCACCGAGTCGATCCGCCCCGCCTCGGCGTGGACTCCGACCCGGCCTGGCGGGCCGCCGCCCTGCTGCACACTCTCGCGCTGCTCAAGCCCCTGCCCTCGTCCAACGCGCGTTTCGCCTGCGCCACGGCGGTGGCGTACATGTTCGTCAGCGGCGTCGGCATCGACCCGCCGTACGGCGCGCTGGTGGACCTCGCCCGTGACCTGATCGACGGCAAGACGGACGTCTACGGCGCGGCCGACCGGCTGCGCTCCTGGCAGATCTAGGGCCCGTCGGGCAGGCCCTGTGGGGCTGATCCCCGGGCGGAGCTCTGGGCCGCCGACCGAGGGCGGGAGGAGCAAGGTCGGCGGCCGTTTCGCGCAGGAGAGCCGCCGTCCTGCGCGGGGCCTCCGAGGATCGGCCGCTTCCAGTGGACTACCCCGGGGCGCACGCCGGGAGCGTGCGCGGCGCGTCGGCCAGTGTGCGTGGTTCACACGGGGCGCGGGAGAACCGACGGCCCGCGCCCCCGGTGGACAGCAGGGGAAAACACATCTCGAAAACCGGTGCGAGTGAGACCGGATGGGCCTGCGTGTCTGATTTTGCTTCAATGAGGCCCATGTTGCCCAGGCGTCTTGTTGCGCACGAGTAAGTTGTGCAAGGGTGAACCACCCGGGCGGGGGGTAAAGGCTCGGGACTCCGCAAACGTCCCTCGGCGGACCGGATCCGAATCGCCGTCGGTGAATTCGTGCTCCCCGCACCCGCACCGCACAGGTACGCATCAAAGGAATCCGCTCAGTGCCCACCCCCCACCCCCCTCGTCCTCCTTATCCGCCGCCCGGCGGCCAATCGGGAGAATCCGACGAGTCTCTCGCCGTGCGGATGCGCGGCGGCCCGGACGGCGAAGTCGCCCAGGCCACCGCTCTGCTGATCGCCCGGCACTGGCAGCCCGTGCACGAGTACGCGGTCATCTGCCTCGCCTCCTCCGCGAGCGTCGCCTCCATGGTCACGGCAGCCGCCTTCCATCAGGTCTTCGACCGGCTGACCCTGGGCGAGCCGGGCGCCGCGCTGCGGCCCCGTCTGCTGGTGACCGTGCGCGACACGGTCCGGCTGTGGTCCTCCGAAGAGCGAATATCCGGTGTTCTGCCGGATTTGGAGAAACCCGCCGGAGGGCGTGGCCTGCGCGCCGCCAAGTCCATGACGCCCGAAAATCGCGTGCTCGCCGAACGTTCATTTCAGGGCCTTCCCGCGGTCGCCCGCTGCCTGCTGTGGCACACCGAGGTCGAGGCGGAACCGATAACCGTTTCCGCCGGCCTTCTTGGCATGGACACCGAAAACGCGTCGGCGGCCCACGAACAGGCCCGGGAAAAACTCCGAGAGGGCTGTGTCCGCGCGCACCGGGAACTCGCGCCGTCCAAGGATTGCCGCTTCTACAACCGCCTTCTCGACGTCCCCATTCGCCGGGGCGGTGCCCTGCTGCCGGATGTCCAGCGGCATCTGGCGGAGTGCCGCTACTGCCGTTCCGCCGCCGAACAACTCGGTCATTTCGAAGGCGGGTTGGGGGTACTGCTGGCGGAGGCGGTACTCGGCTGGGGAGCCCGCCGCTACCTCGACTCGCGCCCGGGTCGCGACGGACAGCAGACCGTGCGCGTCCGCGGCGCCGCCCGGCACCGCGGCGGGGGACCCCGCGGCGGCTCGGGCCGTCGGCTCCTGTCCCGGATCCCGTCCCCCCGCCGTGGCCTGCCCGGGGGACCGAACTCGTCGCGGTTCCTGCTCACGGGGGTCGGCCTCGCCTCCGCCGGGCTGCTGACGACCCTGTTCGCCGCGGGACTGTGGTCGGACGACGGCGGCGCCGACCCGGCCGCCTCCACCAGCGCGACCGGCGGCAGCCCCACCACCGACTCCTCCGGGCCGACAGGCACGGCCCAGCTGCCCAACGCGCCCCGGCAGACCAGGCTGCGCAACGCCGACGCCGACCTCTGCCTGGACATCCGGGGCGAGGCCAAGGCGGGCGCGGCGGCGGAGCTGGCGGCGTGCTCCTCGGACTGGAGCCAGCAGTGGTCGTACGCCGACGACGGACAGCTGCGCAGCGTGGCGAACCCCGAACTGTGCCTGGACTCGCATGCGGACGCCGGCGTCGTCATCCTCGGCGAGTGCGCGCAGGAGGACGACAGGCGGGGCGACGACGTCCGCTACGACCTCACTGCGCAGGGGGAGTTGCTGCCTCGGTGGGACGATGCCCTCGCCCTCACCTCCACCACCGGGGAACCGGGCGCCGACATCGTCGTCAAGGTGCGCGACGGCTCCACGGGACAGCGCTGGGTGACCGACCCGGTGACGGCCGACCCGGGTTCCCTGTCGAGTGGGAGCGAGACCTCGTCCGCGCAGCCGGTCGAACTGTCGGACCGGATGTCGTGAGGGCCCCCGGCCGACGTCCGCGGATCAGTCCTCCTCCAGGAGATCCGCGGCGCCGACCGTGGCCGGACCGGCGTGACCGGACAGGGCGAGCGTGAGGTCGAACTCGGCGAGCAGACAGCGGATCACGTGCTCGACACCGGCCTGTCCGTCGAGGCCGAGGCCATAGACGTACGGCCGGCCCACGAGCACCGCCCGCGCACCGAGCGCGAGCGCCTTGAAGACGTCGTCGCCGGTGCGGATGCCGCTGTCGAACAGGACCGTGAGCCGGTCGCCGACCGCCCGGGCCACCCGGGGGAGCGCGTCGGCCGCCGCGACCGACCCGGCGACCTGACGGCCGCCGTGGTTGGAGACCACCACACCGTCCATGCCGGCGTCGGCTGCCAGGCGGGCGTCGTCCGGGTGCAGGATGCCCTTCAGCACGATCGGGCCGTCCCAGTTCTCCCGCAGGAACGCCAGGTCGGGCCAGGTCTTGCCGGGGTCCGCGAACAGACCGACGAAGTGCAGCACGGCCGCGTTCGGATCCTCGTGCACGGGCTTGGCCAGGCCCGCCCGGAAGGCCGGGTCCGAGAAGTAGTTGGCGGTGCCCACGCCGTGCAGGAACGGCAGATACGCCTGGTCGAGATCGCGCGGACGCCAGGCCAGGAGCGGTGTGTCCAGGGTGACGACGAGCACGGTGAACCCGGATGCCCTGGCCCGGCTCAGGAAGCTCCGCGTCACCTCGCGGTCCTTGGACCAGTACAGCTGGAACCAGCGCTCGGCGTCGCCCATCACCTCCGCGACCTGCTCGATCGGTGTGCTGGACGCCGAGGACAGGATGTACGGCACGCCCTGCGCGGCGGCGGCCCGGGCCGCGGCGGACTCGGCGTCCGGATGCATGATCGACAGCACGCCGACCGGTGCCAGGGCCAGCGGGGCGGGCAGCGAGCGGCCGAGCACCTCGACCGACAGATCACGCTCGTGCACGTCCCGCAGCATGCGCGGCACGATCCTCCGGCGCTCCAGCGCCGCCCGGTTTGCCCGCGCCGTGCTGCCGTCGCCCGCGCTGCCCGCCACATAGCCGACCGGGCCGGGGCCGAGCCGCCGCTCGGTGAGCTCCTCCAGCCGGGTCAGATCGGTGGGCAGGCGGGGCACCGCGCCCGACATCCCGTTCAGGTAGATCTCGTACTGGAAGTCCGCCCAGTGCTTGGCCACCGTACGTCCCGCCTCTCGTCGTCGAGCCCGCGTCCGCAGGCTGACGATACCGGCCGGTACGTCGGGCGGAGACTCAGGGGGACACCGCCGATTCGCCCAGGATCCGTGCCAGTTCACGCGGCTGCGAGAACATCGGCCAGTGGCCGGTGTCCAGCTCCACCAGTTCCCAGCGCTCGTTCTTGAGCAGCTCTGCCACGGCGGGCGCCGGTTCGTCCCCGTCGAGCAGGCACTTGACGTACGTCGACGGCAGGTCGCCGGGCGAACCCTTCAGCACCGCCGGTTCGGTGAGCGTGGAGCCCGGGTGCGGAGTCCCGGCAGAGACGATGCGGGACATCTGCTCGTCGGTGAGTCCCTGGCCCGCGTAGTCGTCGGCGTCCAGGGGCGGCCAGAAGCCGTCGTGGTTCTCGATCGACGCGCGCACGTGGTCGCTCGGCCAGCCCGACAGGAACGACTCCCCGTCGAAGGGAACATTCGCGTCGACGTACACCACACGTCGCAGCCGGTCGCCGATCCGCTCGGCGGCCTGGCCGACCGGGACGCCGGCGTAGCTGTGCCCGACCAGGACCACGTCCCGCAGATCGAGCCGCTCGACCTCGTCGACGATGTCCTGCACGTGCGTCTGCTGTCCGGCGGGCGCACCTTGCCTCTCGGCGAGGCCGGACAGCGTCAGCGGATGGACGTCGTGCCCGGCCGCGCGCAGTTCGGCCGTCACCTCGTCCCATGCCCACGCTCCGAGCCATGTGCCTGCCACGAGTACGAATCGAGTCATGCCCGCAACGTAGCGGAGAGGTCTGACAGTGACGGGCCGTCAGTTCGGGTCTGTGCCGGATGAGTCGGTCACCTCCGTCGCTCAGCCCTCGTCGGCGGGCGCGTCCTGCGGCTCGGCGTCCGGGCCCTGGGCCCGCACCCGCTGGACATGCGCGAGGGACTCCCGCAGCTCGGTGAGCCAGTCGTCGGTGTGGCGCTGGACCAGCCGGACGCACCAGGCCAGGGCGTCACTGCGGCTGCGGGCCACGCCCCCGGCGATCAGGGTGTCGAGGACCTGGCGCTCGGGCTGGCGCAGTCGTGTCATGACGGGCGCGGCCACGTGCGTGAACAGCGCGCGCCGCCCGCCGCACTCCACCCCCCAGGAGACCTTCCGGCGGAACCGGTGTTCGGCCTCGCGGGCCACCCCGATCCGGGCCTCCCGGGTGCGCTCCCGGAACTCCTGCATCCGGCCCTCGAGGGCAGCCTCCCGCTCGGCGGCCGGCGCGTCCTCGGTGAGGCGGGGTTCGGGGATCCGGCCGATCACGGTGATCTCCTCGCGGTCGACCGTCACCTCGGTCAGCTCCTCGAAGAGGTCGTCCGGCAGCCGGCCTGCGAACCAGCCGCGAAGCTTCTCTTGCTGCTCGCTAGTAATCATGTAATGACGATTACTCGACTCGGACATGAACACAAGGGGTTGGGGGAGAGTCCGCCGAGAGCGGAAGCGGAATGTTTCAGGACGATTAACGAGCAGGTGAAATCCGGCCATCCGGCCGATCCGGGGGATCAAGAACCGCTTGCTGTCGGTCTTGAAACGATCGAATTCCGTAACTTCACGCCACTGATTCAACACGCAAGGTTACTGAAACGCGTGGGGTCGAGGTGAGTTTCGGCGGCGGACTCGGCAGACTCGCGCTCGCCGCTCCGGCACCGACCGAGCCGGACCCGGCACAACCCTCATTCCCGAGCGGAAGGATGCACACAATGCGGAACACCGCGCGCTGGGCAGCGACTCTCGGCCTTGCGGCCACCACTGTCTGCGGGCCCCTGACCGGGGCCGCGCTCGCCGCCCCTGCCTCGCTCTACGCCCCGTCCGCGCTGGTCCTGACCGTGGGTCACGGCGACAGCGCGGCCACCTTCACTCCGGCCCGCGCGGTGACCCTGTCCTGTGCGCCGACGGCCTCCGGCACGCACCCGGCCGTCTCCCGGGCCTGCGCCGAACTGCGCGGCACCGGCGGGGACTTCGACGCGCTGGGGACGAGAAGCGACGTGTGGTGCACCAAGCAGTACGACCCCGTCGTCGTCACCGTGGACGGCGTCTGGCAGGGCAAGCGCGTCTCCTACGAGCGCACCTTCGCCAACGAGTGCGTGAAGAACGCCCAGGAGAGCAGCGTCTTCACGTTCTGAGGGACCGGGATCGCACGGTCCCCGTGAGCGCCGCAAGCGGCTCGCAGGTGGGGAGTGCGGGTCAGTGACGCGGGGCCCTGTGATCTCGTACCCAGGGGCCGGCCGGGCGGAGTGGGGCCGCCCGCCGGCCCCTGGGGTCATTCCCGCCCCGGGGCCGTTCCAGTCCCACGATCAATCCCGTTCTCCGGGAATCGCGGGGAGCGGCGGGAAGCGGCCGAGCAGTCCCGCGGCGCCGAGCAGCTTGCGGATGCGCGGTTGGACGGAGACGACGCGCACTCGCCCCCCGCGCTCGACGGCCCGCGTCCCGGCCCGGCACAGCACGCGCAGCCCCGAGCAGTCGAAGAAGTCCACGTACCGCAGATCGACCAGGACGTCCGGCGCCGCTCCCGCGGTCGCCGCGTCCAGGTGCTCCCCGAGGAACCCCGCCGTCGCCACGTCGATCTCGCCCGTGGCCTCGATCACCGTGAACGCGCCGCTCACGCGGGTGCGGGCGTACGGATTCGCGGACGGCGACCCGGATCCGTTGACTGGCGCACCCGTGACGGCGGACGGTTCAGGAGCACGGTTGTCGGCTTCCGGCGTCATGTCCGCTCCACCTCGCCACGGGGCGCATTTGATCCCGGTGCTACCCCGACGCGGCGGGTGACACCCCTGCGGAGCCGTCCGCAAGATCTAGTTCACTCGACCCGGTGAATTTCGGTTTGGGCGATTGACTTTTCCGAGGTCGGTTTCACCCGCCGCGCCACGGAGTGAGCCGCGGCCACCATCCCGGCACCGCCTGCCTGTAGCGCTCGTAGTCGGTGCCGAAACGGCGGGTCAGGGCAGGCTCCTCGTACCACTTCGCGAACGCCCACATCGCCGACCCGGCGCATCCGCCGTACACCAGCAGGACCGGCCGGGCGAGCAGCACGCCCTGGCCGGCGATCGCCGCGACCACCGCGACGTACATCGGGTTGCGCACGTACCGGTACAGCCCGCCCACCACCAGGTGTTCGGGCGGTGCCACCGGTGCCGGGGTGCCGAGGCCCTCGATCACGAACCGGACGTACGCGGACAGCAGGACCACTGCTCCGGCCGTCAGCGGCACCAGTCCCAGAAGGCGTGCGGGCAGCCACCAGTCACCGGCCCGCCACCCGGTCAGCCACCAAGGCAGCAGGACGACCACGGTCCCCGGGGCGAGCGCGAGGAACAGCGATGTGCCGAGTGCCGCCGACGCCTTGCGCATACCGTCACCATGACAGCGAAGACGGGCTGCCGTCTCCCTGCGGACGGCAGCCCCTCTCCGGCATGGGCGGTTCACATGTGGACGACCTGCGCGGCATTCGCGTCCTGCTGCGGCACCCCGCGGCGGAACAGCAGGAAGGCGATCAGCGCACCGGCGGTGAAGAAGCCCGCCGACCACCAGAAGGCGGTGGTGTAGCTCTCGATGGTCGCCTGTGCCTGCACCAGCTTGCTGGTGGCGTCCCGGCCGGCCAGGTAGTCGGTCGCGGCGCTCGCGGCCAGCGTGTTCAGCAGTGCCGTACCGATCGAACCGCCCACCTGCTGCATGGCGTTGACCGTCGCCGAGGCGACACCCGCGTCCTCGGCCGCCACCCCGCCGGTGGCCAGCTGCATGGCGGGCGGCATCACCAGGCCGAGGCCCAGGCCGATCACGACCAGCTGCGGCAGCACGGAGCTGACGTAGTCCGAGCCGACCCCGATGCCGGTCAGCCAGGCCATGCCGACGGCGGCGATCGCGAAGCCCAGCGGGATGACCGCCTTCGGCCCGATCCGCGGCACGAGGGCAGTGGTGCCGAGCTGCGCCGCCACCATCAGCGCGCCGACCATCGGCAGGAACGCCACGCCCGTCTTCGTCGGACTGAAGCCCAGGTTCAGCTGCAGGTAGTAGGTGAGGAAGAGGAAGACGCCGAAGATGCCCGCGCCGGAGATCAGCACCGCGAGGAACGAGGCCGCGCGGTTGCGGTCGAGCAGGATGCGCAGCGGCAGCAGCGGGTGTGCGGCCCGGGTCTGCCACCAGGTGAAGGCCGCCAGGAGCAGACCGCCGGCGATCAGGAAGCCCCAGGTCAGCGCCGAGCCCCAGTCGTGGGTCTCGGCGTTGGAGAAGCCGTACACGAGCGCGAAGAGACCGGACGCGACGAGGATCGTGCCGGGTACGTCCAGCTTGGAGTTCGCGGCGTCGCGGTGGTTGCTGAGCAGCAGCCAGCCGCCGACGAGGGCGACGACGGCGATGGCCACGTTGACGTACAGCGTCCAGCGCCAGTCGAGCGCGTCGGTGAGGATGCCGCCGAGCAGCAGACCCACCGCACCGCCGGCACCGGCGATGGCGCCGTACACGCTGAACGCCCGCGCCCGCTCCCGGGCGTCGGTGAAGGTCGTGTTGAGCAGCGAGAGCGCGGCGGGCGCGAGGAGTGCGCCGAAGGCGCCCTGCAGGGCGCGCGCGGTGACCAGCATCTCGAAGTTGGTCGCGGCACCGCCGAGTGCGGAGACGGCGGCGAAACCGAGCACGCCGACGAGGAAGGCGGTCTTGCGGCCGAAGAGGTCGGCTATGCGTCCGCCGAGCAGGAGCAGGGAGGCGAACGCGAGTGCGTACGCCGTGACGATCCACTGCCGGTTGCCGTCGGAGAACCCGAGGTCGGCCTGGGCCGAGGGGAGGGCGATGTTCACGATGGTGGCGTCCAGCACCACCATCAGCTGCGCGACGGCGACGACCGCGAGGATCCACCACCGCTTCGCGGAAGCCGCCGGCGGCGCCTCCGTGGCACCCGCATGGGTGTCGTCGGTCAAGGTCTTCTGAGGCATCGGGGACCACTCCAGGGAAAGTCGTGCCGCTTCTTGAACGAAACGGTTTCGTACACGGCGAGGCTAGACCATCGTCGACGAAACGGCAACGTTTCGTTAAGGGCGGTGGTGTCGGGTCCGGCACTCAGGTCATCTGCCGCCGCACCAGCTCGTGCAGTCGCCCGCCCGTGTCCGCGAGCAGCTGGGCGGGCGGCCCCTGCTGGGCGATCTTGCCGTTCTCCATGACGATGACGCGGTCGGCGTCCATGACCGTCGACAGGCGGTGTGCGATGACGATGCGAGTGGCGTTGAGCTTGCGGGTGCTCTCGATGACCGTGCGCTGTGTCTCGTTGTCGAGCGCGCTGGTCGCCTCGTCGAAGAACAGGATGCGCGGGCGGCGGATGAGGGCCTGGGCGATCATCAGGCGCTGACGCTGGCCGCCGGAGACCGACCCGCTGCCCGAGACGATCGTGTGCAGGCCCATCGGCATCCGCCTGATGTCCTCGGCGAGCCCCGCCATCTCCGCGGCCGCCATCGCCTCCTCCGGCGTGTACGCCTCGGTGCCGCAGATGACGTCCAGGAGGGAGCCGGTGAACGGCTGGGCGTGCTGCAGCACGACCCCGCACTGCCTGCGTACGGCCGACTGGTCGAGGGCCGCCAGATCCTGCCCGTCGTACAGCACACTGCCAAAGAGCGGCCGGTCGAAGCCGATGAGCAGCCTCAGCAGCGTCGACTTGCCGCAGCCGCTGGGACCGACGACCGCCACGAACTCACCCGGCCTCACCTCGAAGGAGACGTCGTCGAGCACGAGCGGGCCGTCGTCGGAGTAGCGGAAGGACAGGCGGCGGGCCTCGACCGCGCCCGACAGCGGACCCGGCCGGGTGCTGGCCGCGCGCACCTCCGGTGTCGCCTCCAGCACCGGCTTGATCTCCTCGAACAGCGGCAGCGCCGCCACCGCGGAGACGAACGCGCCGGTCAGCTGGGTGACCGAGGTGAGCAGCATCGTCACCGACGTGTTGAAGGTGAGGAAGTCGGCCGCCGACAGCGTGCCGCGCGCCGGGCCGGCCAGCAGCATGAACATCAGCAGGGAGCACAGCGGCAGATACACCGCACCCAGCACCGTGTTGAGGTTCTTGATCCGGCCGAGCCGCTGCTGCAGCTCACGGCTGCGCGCGAACTCCGAGGCCCAGGCCGCGTACGCGTAGTTCTCGGCCGCCGCGACCCTCAGTTTCGGCAGACCGCGCAGGGTCTGGAACGCCTGGTTGTTCAGCTTGTTGCCGAGGACCACCAGGCGCCGCTGCCAGCGCACCTGCCACAGCCCGAGCCCCAGGAACACGGCCGCGATCACGATCAGCATGCCGATCGCCGCCATCGCCATGGAGACGCTGTACCAGAGCAGCAGCCCCAGGTTCATCGCGCCGACGGTGACGGCCTGGGCCACCGAGGGGCCGATGCCCGCGAACAGCCTGCGGATCGCGCTGATGCCCATGGCCGCACTCGCGAGCTCTCCGGTGGAGCGTTCGGCGAAGAACCTCGTCGGCAGGCGCAACAGCCGGTCCCACACGGCCGGTTGGAGCGTCGCCTCGATGCGGCCCTCGAGGCGCAGGACGGTGAGGTTCTGCATCAGTGTGAAGGCGGCCGCCACGAGGCTGCCGACCATCACGGCCAGACACACCTGCACGATCAGTCCCTGCTGCGCCTTCGGCACGTACTCACCGAGCACCTTGCCCGTCGCGACCGGCACCAGCGCGCCGATCGCCACCGTCACCAGCCCGCTGAGCAGCAGGTTGGCCAGGTCGCCGCGGGCGCCCCGCAGGGTGAACCGCAGCAGCCGGAGCGGACTGAGCCGCCGCTCCGGCAGCGGACGGTAGAACATCACCGCGCGCGGCTCGAACTCCTCCGCGTTGGCGCTCTCGATCGGTGTCTCCCGGCCGGTCGACGGGTGGACGGCGACATACCCGCCCCGTCGCCACAGCAGCGCGACCGGCGCCCCGGACAGGGCCCGGTGACCGACCAGCGGACCCACGTCGTCGCGCCACCAGCGGCCGTCGAGACGTACGGCCCGGGTGCGTACGCGCGAGGCGAGGGCCACCTGCTCGACCGGGTCGAGGCGATCGCCGCCGGTGCCGCTCTGCGCGGGCCCGGCCAGAGTGATCCCGGCCGCGCGGGCGACCAGTTTGCAGGCGGCATACGTGGCGTCCGCGTCGGCGGCCGTCGTGCGCTTCGCGGACCGCCTGCCGATGGCCGCCATCAGCGTCCGGTCGGCCTGCGCACGGACCGCCTCACCGGCCTTGATACCGGCGGCCGTCCGGGTCTCGTGGGTGCGTTCCAGCTGCTCGATCCAGCGGTCCAGCGTGGTCAGCAGCCGGTACTGCTGGTCGACCATGCTCTGCCACACCGCCGGGTCCATCAGCAGGTCGGCGGCGGCCTCCGCGCCGTACAGCGAGCCGTACTGGACGCTGCCGGGCGGCACCTGCATCCAGAAGACGTCGTCGTCGGTCAAGTCGGCGGCCCGCTCGGTCGCCATGGGGGCCTGGAACAGGACGGACAGGCTGCGGCCCACTCCGAGGGCGAGGGCGTACTCCAGCGGACTCGTCGTCGGCGGTACGTACCGGGGGTTGCCGTACTCGTCGTAGGACCAGGTCTGGGTGTGGGCCGGCTGGTACAGCTCGCGCAGGCCGATCCGGTGCACCACGCAGTCCCGCAACGGGCGGGCGACCAGCGTGTGCCGGGGTCCGGCCACGGGGCCGAGCAGCAGCGAACCCGCCTCCAGCCGGCCGAGGTGGTGCCAGTGGCCCTGCTGCTCGGCGCCGACAGCGAACAGGTCGACCGCACCGGCCGCGACCAGCCACAGCACCTGTGGGCCCTCCAGGTCGAGCCGGTTGAAGCCCGCACAGTCGATCCGGCTGCCCAGCGATCCCAGTGCGCCGAGAACGAGGTCCCCCTCGCCGACGGTCGTCATCTCAACGCTCCCTGACCAGCGCCGCGTACGCGCCGCCACGCGCCACCAGCTCCGCGTGCCGCCCGCGCTCCACGATCGTGCCGTGCTGGAGTACGACGATCTCGTCGCTGTCGCGCACGGTGCTCAGCCGGTGTGCGATCACCACGCAGGCGCACCCACGCCGGCGCAGGTTGTCCATCACGACCAGCTCGGTCTCGGCGTCGAGCGCGCTGGTCACCTCGTCGAGGACGAGGATGCTGGGCCGGCGCACCAACGCCCTCGCGATCTCCAGGCGTTGACGCTGCCCGCCGGAGAAGTTCCGCCCGTCCTGCTCCACCCGGCTGTGGATGCCGCCCGGGCGACGTACGACCACGTCGTACAGGGCCGCGTCCCGCAGTGCCTCCACCACCGTCTCGTCCGGGACGGAGGGATCCCACAGCGCCACGTTGTCGCGGACCGTGCCCTCGAAGAGGAACACCTCCTGGTCGACGAAGGAGACGGAGGCGGCGAGGGCACCCCGCGGAATGTCCTCCAACCGCTGCCCGTCGATCCGGATCACGCCCTCCCAGGGCGTGTACAGGCCCGAGATCAGCCGGGAGACCGTCGACTTGCCGCTGCCGGAGCCGCCGACCAGCGCCACCTGCTGTCCCGGCCCGACCGTCAGGTCGAAACCGGACAGCAGCGGCTTGTCCAGCGGGCTGTACCCGAAGGCGATGTTCTCCAGTTCGACGTGACCGTGCAGACGGCGGGTGGAGTCGGCGCCACCGGAGCGATCGTAGAGGGGGTCCGCCCGGAAGTTCTCCACGTCCTTCAGACGGGCCACGTCGGCCGCGAAGTCCTGGATGCGGCCCGCGACGCCGTTGAGCCGGGTCAGCGGGGCGGTGAAGCGGGTCACCAGCGCCTGGAAGGCGACCAGCAGACCGACCGAGACATGGCCTTCGATCGCCCGGATCCCGCCGATCCACAGGATCAGCGCGCTGTTCAGCGACGCCAGCGTCGGCGCGACCACGCCCAGCCAGGCGCTCGGCACCCCGAGCCGCTGCTGCTCCTCGAGCGTGGTGGCGTGCTGCCCCGCCCACTTGCGGAAGTAGCCGTCCTCGCCACCGGTCGCCTTCATCGTCTCGATCAACTGCAGCCCGGTGTACGCCGTGTTGGTGAGCCGGGCGCTGTCCGCGCGCAGCTTCGCCGTACGGGTCGCGCGCAGCCGTACGACCACCCGCATCGCGACGATGTTGAGCAGCGCCACGCCGATGCCCACGAACGTCAGCTGCGGGTCGTAGGTATAGAGGAGCACGGCGTACAGGACGACGACCACCGCGTCCACGCCCGCCGCGGCGAGGTCGCGGGCCAGGGTCTCTGCGACCGCGTCGTTCGACTGGAGGCGCTGCACCAGATCGGCCGGGCTGCGCTGGGAGAAGAAGGTGACCGGCAGCCGCAGCAGATGGCGCAGGAAGCGGGCGCTGGAGAGCGTGGAGGAGATGATGCGGCCGTGGTGCAGGTTCGCCTGCTGCAGCCACGTCAGCACCATGGTCAGGACGACACACCCGGCCATGGACGCGAACAGCACGCCCAGCAGCGAGGTCTGACCTCCGATCAGGAACGTGTCGATGTAGGTGCGGCTGAGCGCGGGCACCGCCGCGCCGACCGCGACCAGCAGCAGACTCGCCAGCACGGCGGCCGGCATGGTGCCCGCCGTGCCGCGCAGCCGGGCGGGCATCGCGCCCAGCACCCCGGGCCGGCGCCCGCCCGTCTCGAAGCCGTCGCCCGGCTCCATCACCAGCACGACACCGGTGAAGCTGCCGTCGAAGTCCTCCATCGGCACGAAGCGGCGCCCCTTGCCGGGATCGTTGACGAACACCCCGCGGCGGCCGAAGCGGCGCCCCATGCCGTCGTAGACGACGTAGTGGTTGAACTCCCAGAAGAGGATCGCCGGTGCCTTCACCTCGGCCAGGGCGGACAGGTCCATCTGCATGCCCTTGGCCGTGAGGCCGTAACTGCGTGCCGCCTTCAGCAGGTTGCTCGCCCGTGAACCGTCCCGCGAGACACCGCAGGCGATGCGCAGCTCCTCCAGCGGGACATGCCGGCCGTAGTGGCCGAGCACCATCGCCAGGGAGGCGGCGCCGCACTCCACGGCCTCCATCTGGAGCACGGTGGGCGTACGGACGGTCTTCCCCCGGCCCTTGGGGACGGAGCGCCCGGGCGGCGCGGCGCGGCGCCTGCCCCGGGTCTGCTGTGCGGTGGTCACGGGAGCAGCCAATCGACGGGACGCTGATCGGCCAGCCGGATCGAACCCGTGGCCTCGGTCATGGAGGTCAGGGCGTACGGCGGTCCGTCGGCCGACGACCACTCGTAACCGCTCTTCGTCGACGACGACTTGTCCAGGCGGACCAGCACGGCGACCGGCCGGCCCTTCTTCGTGAACTGCTCGCCCAGCCGGCCGTCACCGAGGAACGCGGAGATCTGCTGTGCCGACTGGGCGGTCCGGTCGATCGACTTCACATGGCCGCGCAGTACGCCGTACCGCTGAGCCGGCACCGTCTGCACGCTCAGGTCCACGGCCGCGTTCGCGGGGATGGAGGAGGCGTTCTCCGCCGGGACGTACACCGTCGCGTACAGCGGGTCGCCGGGGTGGGCGACCTTCTCGACGGCGGCGACGTTCGCGCCGGTCTGGATGATCTGGCCGATCGTGGCGGCGAGTGCGGTGATTTGGCCGGCGGCGAGCGTCCGGACCACGGTGTCGCCCTCGCTCGTACGGACCTTCAGGACGGGGGAGCCGGCCGCCAGCCGCTCGCCCTCCTTCGCGAGGATCGCGGTCACCTGGCCCCCGGCGGGGCTCTGCAGGATGTAACTTCCCTCGCCGTGGGTGAGGACGGCAGGCGCGCTGACCGTGGAGGCGACCGAGCCGCTCACCGCCCACACCGAGGCGGCCGCCATCGCGACCACCGTCACCGACAGCACGAGCCAGCCCTGTGGCCGGGCGAAACGCACCGGCAGGTCGAGCTCTTCGGGCGACTGCAGCTTGGCGAGGGCCTGTTGGCGGAACTGCACGGAACTTCCCTCACCTGTCGGAGAGTTTCGGGACATCCGAGAGCCCCGGAGCCGGGAAAGCGGCTCCGGGACTCAGCGGCACGCGGTGTGGTCAGAGACCGGCGACGAGGTTCGCGGCCGGGGCGGTGTTCAGGCCGGTGACACCCTCGAGGGTGCCGACGACCGTGTCGACCGCGCCGGAAACCGGGGCGACGCCGTCCACCAGGCCGGTGACGGTGCCGAGGGCGTTCACGGACAGGCCGCCGGAGACGTGGTCGAGCTCGGCGTCGGAGATCTCGACGGTCTCAACCTGGGGGGTGGAGTTCATGATGGAACTTCCCTTCATATGGATATCTCACAAGGGGGAGCGGCCCCTCTGGGGGACAGATGGACGGCCGCGACCGCGGGCGCCGGGCGCCCGTTTCCGGGAGCCGTGTGCGGCTCCCGCGGTGCGATGGATCAAAGCAGGTTGTGGCCCGCGCATCCAATCAACCACCTTCCCTACCAGGGCACTTGAGCTCCAGAGGCACCATTCCGTGCAGGCGCGCGCACGCCGTGCTGGCGACTTCTTCACACGCGTCACGGCATCGGCTCACACCGGCCCTTGCGGGTGCGGAGAGGAAACCGACACTCCCGCCCCAAAGACGCCACCGGCGCCGCGGACTTGTGCAGATCCGCCAGCGCCGGTGACTTGGTTGGGCAATCGATGTGCAGATTCACTGAAGCCGCGATTCCGCTCCCCGTCCGGGACGGACGGTCGCCGGCCGGTCGCGGACCGTGTCAGCCCAGGAGGGCGTAGACCGTGCTCGCCCGGGCCGCCAGCTCACCCGAACGCGCGTCGGTCATGAGGATGTCGGCGAACGCCGTCCGCCGGCCCAGCTTGGTGATCACCGATTCGATCAGGACATCCGAACCGGTCACCGCACGCTGGAAGGACGTGGACTGCTGCACGGTCGTCATCGGCACATAGGCGCCGCGGGCCGCCGAGACCGCGATCACGGTCGCCGTGTCGGCGGCGGCCATCAGGGCCTGCCCCGAGAGCGCCCCGCCCTCCCGGGCCAGCCGCTGCGACCAGGGAAGACGCAGGGTCGCGCGGTCGTCTGCCAAGGCCTGGACGGACAGGCCCAGCTCAAGGACCCAAGGGGCGAAGTTGTCGGCGAGGATCTTGTCGGCTTCGGCGGTGGTCATCGTCATATGGGGGATTGTTCCCGACGCACGCCGGTGATGCCCGTGCCACGGCCGGGCAAGGGCCGATTCGGTGTTTCGCAAAGGAAGTTGGCAAACGGAATTGAACGCACCACGAGCCCCGTGCGTACCTACAGCCATCCAGGCGCCGCTGTACGGGCTGTCGACAGGCAGCAAAGACCCCGTCCCCCCAGGAGGTCGAGAAGTTTGAGTCACAAGCGAATTCCGAAGCGCAAGGCCGCGATAGCGGCGGGCAGTGTGGCGGCCCTCGGAGCGGCGGCACTGCTGCTCCCCAACGCCAACGCCTCCCAGGACGGCGCGTCGGACGCCGGCGCGGCCCCCAGGACCCTCAAGGCGACGGACGCCTCGGATCTCGCCTCGCAGCTCGCGGACCTGCTCGGCGACGCCTTCGCCGGTTCCTACTACGACAGCGACAAGCAGCAGCTCGTCGTCAACGTGGTCAACGGCGACAACAACACGATCATCCAGGTGAAGAAGGCGGGCGCGGCCGTACGCAAGGTCGACAACAGCCTCTCCGAGCTGAAGGCCGGCGCGCAGACGCTGAAGGCCGAGGCCACCATCCCGGGCACCTCGTGGGCGATCGACCCCAGAACGAACAAGCTTCTGGTCACCGCCGACAGCACGGTCACCGGCAACAAGTGGAACCAGCTGGAGTCGACCGTCGAGAGCCTCGGCTCGGGCATGGCCACCATCAAGAAGTCCGCCGGTACCTTCAAGACGTTCGTGTCGGGCGGTGACGCCATCTTCGGCGGCGGCGCGCGCTGTTCCCTCGGTTTCAACGTCACCGCGGGCGACGGCAGCCCGGCCTTCCTGACGGCCGGTCACTGCGGGGTCGCGGCCGAGCAGTGGTCGGACTCCCAGGACGGCCAGCCCATCGCCACGGTCGACCAGGCCACCTTCCCGGGCGACGGAGACTTCGCGCTCGTGAAGTACGACGACGCGAACACCCAGGCGCCGAGCGAGGTCAACGTCGGCAACGGGCAGACCGTCCAGATCGCCCAGGCCGCAGAGGCGACGGTCGGTCAGCAGGTCTTCCGGATGGGCAGCACCACCGGCCTGGCAGACGGTCAGGTCCTCGGACTCGACGCCACGGTCAACTACCCGGAGGGCACCGTCACGGGGCTCATCCAGACGAACGTCTGCGCCGAGCCCGGCGACAGCGGCGGCTCGCTGTTCACCCAGGACGGCAGCGCGATCGGCCTGACCTCCGGCGGCAGCGGTGACTGCCAGGTCGGCGGCGAGACCTTCTTCCAGCCGGTCACCACCGCTCTGGCGGCGGTCGGCGCCACCCTCGGCGACGCGGGCGCCGGTGCCGGTGACCAGGCGGGCGGCGGGGAGGCCGGCGCCGGTGACCAGGCGGGCGGCGAGGAGGCCGGTGCCGGTGGCGAGGCGGTCGGCGGTCAGGAAGCCGGCGGTCAGGAAGCCGGCGGTCAGGAAGGCGGCCAGGAGGCCGGCGGTGAGGAAGCCGGCCAGGAAGCAGGCGGTGAGGAAGCCGGCCAGGAAGCAGGCGGTGAGGAAGCCGGTGCCGGCGACGGTGCCGGTGCGGGCCACGATCAGTCCGGCGCGGGCGCCGAGGACGGCACCGGGCTGACGCAGACCCCCTGATTCGGCCGCACCAGCGGTTCCGGCCGGCAGGTGGAACACGGTCCGGCCCTCCATCCCACCGGAGGGCCGGACCGTCCTGTTCCCCGGGGTCCACCGCCCTGCCCCGCCGAGGCCCCGTCAGCGGTCCGCCCGTGCCCGCAACAGCAGCAGCGCCACGTCGTCGATCCGCTCCTCCGCGGCGGCGTAGTGCCGTACGAGACCGTCGGCCAGCTGGTCGAGCGGCTGGTCCCCGGCTTCGGCGAGCCGCAGGCCGAGGTCGGCGACCGCGTCCTCGATGTCGACTCCCGGGGCCTCGATCAACCCGTCGGTGTAGAGGGCGAGGACACACCCCGGCGTGAACTCGACCTCCGTCGTGGGATACCGGGCGGAGCCGTCGATGCCCAGGAGCGGTCCGCCCGCGCGATCGAGTACCCGCACCTGGCCGTCGGGTCGGCGCAGCAGCGGCGGCGGGTGCCCGGCCCGGGCCATCACCGCACGCCCCCAGCTCGGATCGAGCCGCAGGTACAGACAGCTGGCGAACAGATCGGCACCGAGGTCGATGAGCAGCCGGTTGGTGCTGCGCATCACCTCCCACGGTTCCTGACCCACCGTCGTGTACGCCCGTACGGCGGTGCGGATCTGCCCCATCAGCCCGGCCGCGGTCACGTTGTGCCCCTGTACGTCCCCGATCACGGCAGCCGCCCACGGACGTGTGGGCACCAGGTCGTAGAAGTCGCCGCCGATCTCCATCCCCCGCGTGGCCGGGAGATAGCGGGCGGCCGCCTCGATGCCGGGCAGGACCGGCAGCGAGTGCGGCAGCAGGGCCTCCTGCAGCCCGTGCGCGAGCTGGTGCTTGGCGTCGTAGAGCAGCGCGCGGTCCAGGGCCTGGGCGATCAGCCCGCCGAGGCTGGTCAGCACCGCCCGCTCGTCGGCGGGGAAGGAGTGCGGCTCGGCGTACGCCAGCACGCATGTGCCCACGGGCCGCCCGGAGGCGATCAGCGGCAGGTACGCCCAGGCTGCGAAGCCGTCCGGAGTGACCCGCGCGGTCGGATACAGGCGCTCGAGCTGATGCCGCGACTCGAAGAACGCCGGCACCCCGCTGCTGAGGACGTGCGCCCCCGGGGTCGGTTCGCTCAGCGGCATCCCGTCGAAGCGTTCCACGAAGTGCGGGTCCGGGTACCCCCGCTGCCCCAGCACGTGCAGCCGGCCCGCCCGAGAACCGAGCAGGACCAGCGCCTGGCTGCCCAGCGCCGGGGCGAGCTCCTCCGCGACCAGCTGCACCACGTCCTGCACGCCCACCGCCTCGGTGAGCGCCCCGGCCAGACTCAGCACCTGGGAGATGGTGACCAGCCGGGACGGCGTGTCGCCGGACTGCGGTGCGGCCCGGCTCATCTCCGCGACGGCCCGCGCCCTGCTGATGCGGACGCTCAGCCCCGTCGTGCTCGGATACAGGCGGAACGACAGCCACTCGCCGGGCGGGCGCAGCGCGACGAACGACGTGACGTGCTGGCTGATCAGCGCGGCCCGGTAGCGGTCCTCGTACATCGGGTCGTTGAGCCAGGGGACCGACGCCCACAGCTGGGTGCCGAGCAGCTGCCCGGCCGGCGCGCCGAGCAGTTCGGCCGCCGCCGCGTTGGCGAAGGCGACCCGCCCGTTCAGATCGAGCGAGCACAGCCCGTACGGCAGCCGGGCGACCATCCGGGCCGCCTCGACGGAACCGAGCGTGCCGGCCACACCGCCCGCGGCCGGGGCGCCGAGCAGATCCGGCTCCGGGCGCAGTGGGCGGTCCTCCGCCGTGGCGCGCTCCAGGCGCAGCGCGAGCCGGTCGCAGGCCGTGGTCAGCTGCTCCCGCTCCTGGTCGGAGAGGTCGGGCGGATGCGAGCCGGGCCAGGTCACGAAGACGGCGCCGTACACGGTGGTGGCGGTCGCCACGGGCACCGCGGCCAGCGCGAACGGATAGGGCAGCACCACGGCGATGCGCGGATAACGGCGTGCCATGTCCTCCTCGCCCCCGACCCACACCAGCCGCCGCTCGCGGGCCGCCTCGGCGACGGGGATCGGCGCGCTGAGCCCCACGCGCTCCCACGGCGCCGCGAAGGCGCGGGGCAGGCCGGCCATCACGGCCATCTCGAGCACGGGCTCGTCCGCCGCGGACAGGTACACGGCACCGGAGTGCGCGTGGACGGCGTCCATCATCGTGGTGAGCGTCAGCGACAGCAGGGGCAGGCCGACCGGGGTCCTGTCGGCCGCCGGCGCCTGCCGTGACGGCTGCCCCTCGGACACGCCGACCACCTCCTCGCCCGGCCGCGCGGGTCCCCAGGGATCAAATCTGCCCCCTGAAGGCCGCTCGCGCACGGCGAGCGCGCCGCACGCCGCGCGGCGCGCCCTGTGACCGTTCCGCGGGCCTCGCCCGCGGAACGGTCACAGGGGCTGCGAATGCGTCCCATAAGCGCTGTAATACCGACGTGGTCAGTGAGGGCAATACGGGACGCCGATCGAGAACGCTGCGTGCCGAAGTTGCCCTCAAAACGCTCGCGGCCGATCTCGGCTCATACGAGCGGACGCGCCGCACCCTCGAACAGGCGCTCGTCTTCGCAGGTGCGTCGGTCGCCGCCGTGTACACGCCAGGAGACGACAACGACCTGCTGTACCTGGTCGAGGCGGTCGGCGTGCCGAGGAGTCTGTACGGCCTGCGCGACAGCTACGCCGTCGC
Organism: Streptomyces sp. HUAS ZL42; assembly: GCF_040782645.1. Classification (GTDB taxonomy): domain Bacteria; phylum Actinomycetota; class Actinomycetes; order Streptomycetales; family Streptomycetaceae; genus Streptomyces. Next base: position 1,260,464 of record NZ_CP160403.1, on the reverse strand, counting down.
CGGGCGGTCCCCGGCGGCCCGCGCCCACCGCACCGGGCAGTCGGTGTGGCTCGACCCCGAGGAACTCGCCGACTCCGCCGAATCACGGCGGATGGCGTCCCGAGACGTCTTCCTGGCGGCCCTGGCCGTGCGCGGCGACGACGCCCGCGGCGGCTGCCTGCTCGCCGTGAGCGAGAGCCCCGACGGCTTCGACACCGAGGACCGTGCCTGCCTCGAGCTGATCGCCGAGGCCGTCGCCTGCCCCGTCCCGGCCGAGCCCGCCGTCGGGGAGGAGCTCCTGTCGAACGCCTTCAGCCTCGCCATGGACACCGGCCGCGTCGAGGTCGGCGACGACATCCTGGAGCTGTTCGGTCTCGCCCGGCCCGACTTCGACGGCAAGGTCGAGACCCTGCTGGGCCTCACCGTCCCGGAGGACCTGCCCTCGCTGATGTCCGTCGTCGAGGCCGACCACATGTCCATCGGCGACCGCGAACTGGAGTTCCGGGTTCTGCAGCCCGAAGGCCCGCCGAAGTGGCTCCGGCTGCGCGGCCGCCTGCTGGCCGGCGGCGAGGGCCACCCGGCACGGCTCGTGGGCACGGTCGCCGACGCCTCCACGCTGCGCTCCGACGTCACCGACGTGGCCCGCGTCCAGCGGCTGGCGGCCGCCCTGGCGACCGCGGGCACCGTCCGCGACGTCAGCCAGGCCGTGGTCGCGGCCCTCCGCAAGCCGCTGCGGGCCGACCGCATCGCGCTCGCCGAGCTGGAGAACGAGCGGCTCGTCGTCACCGTCCTGGACCCGCCCGAACCGGAGTCGTGGCCCGAGCTGTGGCAGCTGGAGTGGCGCGGCGAGTGGCCCGACGCGCCCGTGCGCGCCATGCCCACCCTCGCCACCGCCCTGCGCGAGGGCCGGACCCAGATCTGGCCGGCCGGCACCGAACTCGAACCGGCCCTCGCCGAGGTCGGCCCCGGTGGCCTCGCCGTCCTGCCACTGCCCGCCGGGAACCGCATGACCGGTGCCTGTCTCATCGGCTGGGACTCCCCGCACGACTTCAGCCCCGACGAACGCGCACTGCTCACCGCCTCCGCCGGTCTCGCGGGCCAGGCCCTGATGCGCGCGCACGCCTTCGACGCCGAGCACGAGCTCGTCGGCATGCTGCAGCGCCAGCTGCTGCCGCGCCGCCTGCCCAGGCTGCCCGGCGCGGTCGCCGTCGCCCGCTACCTGCCCACCACGGCAGGTCTGGAGGTCGGCGGCGACTGGTACGACGTGATCCCGCTGCCCGACAACCACGTCGCCCTCGTCATCGGCGACGTCCAGGGCCACAGCGCGGCCGCCGCCACCCTGATGGGCCAGATGCGCACGGCCCTGCGCGCCTACGCCGCCGAGGGACACCCCCCGGACGTGGTGGTCTCGCACGCCAACCGGCTGCTCATGGACCTGGAGATCGATCTCTTCGCGACCTGCTGCTACGTCGACGTGGACATGGAGGAGGGCTCGGCGTGGTGCGTCCGGGCGGGGCATCTGCCGCCGGTCCTGCGTCACCCCGACGGAGTCACCGAGATCGCCGAGGCGGACGGCGGCCCGCCGCTCGGCGTGCTGAAGCAGGCCGACTTCCCGATGAGCCAGCTCCGCCTGCGCCCCGGCACCGTGGTCGCCCTCACCACCGACGGTCTCGTCGAGTCGCCCGGGGCCGACATCGACGAGGGCCTGGACCGGCTCGCCGACGAACTGGCCGCGTCCGACCCCGCCCACCTGGGGCCCGTCGCCGACGCGCTGCTCGGCAGCGCCCACCGCAGCGACGACGTGGCGCTGCTTCTCATGCGCTACGACGGCATGGCCGTGCGCCCCCTGCGCGACAGCTGGACGGTGTGGCGCGTCCCGGAGGCTGCCCGGCACGCCCGCCGCTTCACCCGGCGCACCCTGCGCTCCTGGGGTGTGGCCGCGGACGACGTGGACGCCGTCCTGCTGGTCGTCTCCGAACTCGTCACCAACGCCCTCGTCCACACGGACGGCCGGATCCGCCTCGACCTCACCCTGATCGACCAACGGATGCGCGTCTCTGTGTTCGACTCCTCGCCCCGCACGCCCGTCAAGCCGACCGACATCGGCTGGGAGGCCACCGGCGGCCGCGGCATTCTCCTGGTGGAGGCCGTGTCGGAGGCCTGGGGGACAGTGCCGGTCAGCGGCGGAAAGCAGGTGTGGAGCGAGCTCGCCCTGGGCAGGTGAAGGTCTTCCGGTTCCGCTGCCGTAACCCGGTGGCGGTCCCGCCGCCGGGTTGCCGTGACCGCCGCGTCACTGGAAGGTCGTATCGAACGAGCGATTCCGGCGACGGTTCCGTCCCGGACAATCAGGGCTAGGGTGAAGCAGATGAAGGCTCTCGTGCTGTCCGGCGGCGCCGGTACGCGGTTGAGGCCGATCACGCACACTTCGGCCAAGCAACTCGTGCCGGTGGCCAACAAGGCCGTGCTTTTCTACGGGCTGGAATCCATCGCCGCGGCCGGCATCACCGAGGTCGGAGTGGTCGTCGGAGACACCGCCGCGGAAATCCGCGAAGCCGTCGGCGACGGGGCGGACTTCGGCCTCGACATCACCTACATCCCGCAGGACAGACCCCTCGGCCTCGCCCATGCGGTGCTGATCGCGCGGGAGTACCTCGGCGACGACGACTTCGTGATGTACCTCGGCGACAACTTCATCGTCGGCGGCATCCGCGACCTCGTCGACGAGTTCCGCAGGACCCGGCCCGACGCGCAGATCCTGCTCACCCGGGTGGCCGACCCCCGCGCCTTCGGCGTCGCCGAACTCGACGGCGCCGGGCAGGTCGTCGGCCTGGAGGAGAAGCCCCGGCAGCCCAAGAGCGACCTCGCCCTGGTCGGGGTGTACCTGTTCACGCCGGTGATCCACGAGGCAGTCCGCGCCATCGAGCCGTCCTGGCGGGGCGAGTTGGAGATCACCCACGCCATACAGCACCTGATCGACACCGGTGCCGACGTGCGCTCCACGATCATCAAGGGCTACTGGAAGGACACCGGGAACGTCGGCGACATGCTCGAGGTCAACCGGACGGTCCTGGAGGGCGTCGAACGGCGGATCGACGGTGACGTGGACGGTGCGTCCGAGACGGTCGGACGGGTGGTCGTGGAGAAGGGCGCACGCGTCGTCAACTCCCGTGTCGTCGGGCCCGTCGTGATCGGGTCCGGCACGGAGGTCCGCGACTCCTACGTCGGCCCGTTCACCTCCATCGCGCAGAACTGCCTGATCACCGACAGCGAGCTGGAGTTCTCCATCGTGCTGCGGGACTCCTCGATCCACGGGGTGGGCCGGATCGAGAACTCGCTGATCGGCCGGCACGTCGAGGTCACCCCCGCGCCCGGCGTGCCCAGTGCCCACCGACTCGTCCTCGGAGACCACAGCAAGGTGCAGATCCATTCATGAACGTGCTCGTCACCGGTGCGGCCGGTTTCATCGGCTCGACCTACGTCCGCATGCTGCTCGCCGAGCAGGCGGCACCGCGTGTCACGGTGCTGGACAAGCTCACCTACGCCGGCAGCGCCGACAACCTGCCGCTGGAGGACCCGCGGCTGGAGTTCGTCCACGGCGACATCTGCGACGCCGCTCTCGTCGACAAGCTGATGGCGGACGCCGACCAGGTGGTGCACTTCGCGGCCGAGTCCCATGTGGACCGCTCGATCGAGGGGGCCGGCGAGTTCGTCCGCACCAACGTGCTGGGCACCCAGACGCTCCTCGACGCGGCCCTGCGCCACGGGACGGGCCCCTTCGTGCACGTCTCCACCGACGAGGTCTACGGCTCCATCGAGTCGGGCTCCTGGCCCGAGGACCACCCGCTGCGGCCCAACTCCCCGTACTCCGCCTCCAAGGCCTCCTCCGACCTGCTCGCCCTCGCGTATCACCGCACACACGGCCTCGACGTGCGCGTCACCCGCTGCTCCAACAACTACGGCCCGCGCCAGTTCCCCGAGAAGGTCGTCCCGCTGTTCGTCACCAACCTTCTCGACGGCGAGAAGGTCCCGCTGTACGGCGACGGACGCAACGTCCGCGACTGGCTGCACGTCGAGGACCACTGCCACGGCGTCGACCTCGTGCGCACCCAGGGCCGGCCCGGCGAGGTGTACAACATCGGCGGCGGCACCGAGCTGAGCAACAGAGAACTCACCGTGCTGCTGCTCGAGGCCTGCGGGGCCGACTGGGAGCGAGTGGAGCACGTCCAGGACCGCAAGGGCCACGACCTGCGCTACAGCGTCGACTGGACCAAGGCCCGCACCGAACTCGGCTACCGCCCGCGCCACGACTTCGCGGCCGGCCTCGCCGCCACCGTCGCCTGGTACCGGGACAACCGGGCCTGGTGGGAGCCTCTGAAACGGCGGCCCACATGAGGTGGCTGGTCACCGGAGCGGGCGGCATGCTCGGGCGCGACACGGTCGAGGAGCTGACCCGTCGCGGCGAGGACGTGGTGGGCCTGGACCACACGGCCCTGGACATCACCCTGCCCGAGGCCGTCGGCCGCGCCTTCGCCGAGCACCGTCCCGACCTGGTGGTCAACTGCGCCGCGTACACGGCCGTCGACGACGCCGAAACGGACGAGGCACGCGCGCTGCGCATCAACGGTGAGGGACCGCGGGTGCTCGCCCGGACCTGTGCCGGGAGTGGGGCGCGCCTGGTGCACGTCTCCACCGACTACGTCTTCGCCGGCGAAGCCCGCGCGACGCCCTACCCGGAGGACCACCCGCCCGCCCCGCGCACCGCCTACGGCCGCACCAAACTCGCCGGGGAGCGGGCAGTGCTCACCGAACTCCCCGCCCGCAGCGCCGTCGTACGCACCGCGTGGCTCTACGGTGTCCACGGCCGCAGTTTCGTCCGCACGATGCTCGACCTGGAGACACGCCGGGACACCGTCGACGTCGTCGACGACCAGCGAGGACAGCCCACCTGGAGCGCCGATGTCGCCGCGCGGCTCGCCGACCTCGGACCGCTCGTCGGAACCGGCGTCAACGGCGTGTTCCACGCCACCAGTTCGGGAGAGGCCAGCTGGTTCGACCTGGCCCGCGAGGTGTTCCGGGCCGTGGGCGCCGACCCGGACCGGGTGCACCCCACCGGCAGCGACGCCTACCCGCGCCCCGCACCCCGCCCCGCGTACAGCGTCCTCGCGCACGGCCGGTGGAGGGAGACCGGCCTGCCCCCACCGCGCGACTGGCGCGCCGCACTCCACGAGGCACTGCCCCTGATCCGCAAGGAGAACCCTTCGTGAAACGCCATGAGTTCCTGCGGGAACTGCACAAGGTCAGCGCGAACCGCAACTACCTGGAGATCGGCGTCAACGACGGCCGCAGCCTGCGCCTGTCCCGCGTCCCCAGCATCGCGATCGACCCCGCCTTCAAGGTGACCTCGGAAATCCGCTGCGACGTCCACCTGGTGCGGGCCACCAGCGACGACTTCTTCGCCCGGGCCAACCCCCTCATGCACCTCAAGGGCGGCCGCCACCCGCTGCGCAACCTGCGCCGCGGCCGCCACCCGCTCGGCCACTGGCGTCGCCCCACCCTCGACCTGTCCTTCATCGACGGCATGCACCTGTTCGAGTACGCCCTGCGCGACTTCATCAACGTCGAGAAGCACTCCGACTGGACCAGCGTGATCGTCTTCGACGACATGATGCCGCGCAACGGGGACGAGGCGGCCCGCGACCGGCACACCGGCGCGTGGACCGGGGACGTCTTCAAGGTGAGGGAGGTACTGGCCCGCTACCGCCCCGACCTGGTGACGGTCCTGGTCGACACCCAGCCCACCGGGCAGCTCGTGGTCTTCGGCGCCGATCCCCGCAACAAGGTGCTGCGCGAGAAGTACGAGGAGATCGTCGCGGAGTACGTCGTCCCCGATCCGCAGAAGGTGCCCGAGGCGATCCTGGAGCGGGCGGGGGCCGTGCAGCCGGAGGCGTTGCTGGAGGCGGGCTTCTGGCGACCGCTCGTCCGGGCCCGCAGCCTCGGCGTCCGGCGCTCCCGCGGCTGGGAGCCCCTGCGGTCCGCCCTGGAGCAGGTCGGCGTCAGCCGCTGAGGCCGCGCTCGCGCACTTCCTCGTAGTACGCGCGGCAGGTCTCGTACGACGGCAGCATCCCCGCGCTCCGCGCCTCGGCCAGCGTCGGCGCCTGCTCGTCCTTCGGCGACAGCAGGCGCGGGACGTCCTCGGGCCAGGCGATGCCCAGCTCGGGGTCGAGCGGGTGGACACCGTGCTCCCGCTCGGGCGCGTAGCCCGTCGAGCACAGGTACACCACCGTGGCGTCGGAGGTGAGCGCCAGGAAGGCGTGCCCGAGCCCCTCCGCGAGGAACACCGCGTGCCGGGTGGCGTCGTCGAGCCGCACCGCCTCCCACCGGCCGAACGAGGGCGAGCCGACGCGCAGGTCGACCACCACGTCCAGGATCGCGCCGCGCACACAGGTCACGTACTTGGCCTGGCCGGGCGGGACGTCGGAGAAGTGCACCCCGCGCAGGACGCCGCGGCGTGAGACCGAGCAGTTGGCCTGGGCGAGCGTCAGGTCGTAGCCGGTGGCCTCGCGGAACTCCTCGCCGCGGTACCACTCGTGGAAGCTGCCGCGCTCGTCCGGGAAGACCTTGGGTTCCAGCACCCAGGCGCCCTCGATGTCCAACGGCCGCATGCCGTCACCCCTTCCGTATCCCCAGCCGGTGGGCCGTCCTGCCGAGCGCCCGACGCGCCCTGCGCACCAACCGCCGTACGACGGGCGGCCGCGGCGGACTCACCACGCGTGTGCCCCCGCCCCCGACGCGCACGGCGAAACCCAGGATACGGAAGCGGCGGCGTTCGGCGTCCGGGGTCAGACACAGCGCGGCCCGCCAAGTCCCGGACGGAAGGCGGTCGATGGGCGCGTCCAGCAGCGCACGCGTTCCGGCCGGCGCGGGGGACAGCGTGGCCGGTAGGTCGACGCAGGCGCCGGTGAGCCGGAACAGCACGTCGGTGGAGCCGGGGACGTACAGCGGCAGCCGCGCGCGGAGGCGTCCGCCCTCGACCGTCGCGTCACCGGGTGCGAGCCGCCCGAGCCCGAGCCGTTTGTCCGCGAGGCCGACGTCCAGGGCCAGACTGCCGTGCCGTTCGGTCCGGTACGGCAGGACCACGCGGCCCGCGACGACACCGGCGGTGAGGCCCGCCCGAGGGGCCGGACCCAGCCGGCACTCCTTGGTCCAGCCGCCCAGACGGACGCGGGCGAAGGCGTCCCACAGGCCGTCGCCCAGCGGCGCGTCGCTCGCCGCGGTGCCCGGGTCGACGGTGGCGGTCGCGCGCAGCACGAGCCGCACCCGGGAGCCGTCACCGGCAGGCACGGCCTCGCGGGTGACCTCGACCGGCTGGAAGTACGGGGCCGCGGTGGAGCGTTCACGCAGTTGCAGATCCGCCGTCGCCGTGGCGAAGCGGTTCACCGCGTCGGCGCACACCCACGCCTGTGCCTCGGCGACGTCGAGCGGGGGCCCGCCCGGGGAGACGCGGTCGGCCGGGAACTCCAGTGGCCGGCCGCCCTGGACGAACTCGGCGGTGAAGCCGATGCGCAGCGTCCCGTCCCGCCACTCCACGGTCTCCGGAACCGCCTTGAGCCCCAGGCCGGCCTCCCACTCCGCGAAGGCCACGACGTCGCCGAAGCGGTCGGCGGCGACCAGCGCGGCCACCACCCGCTGCGTCGGAGCGAGCCGGGCCGCCACGCCCGGGCCGAACCGCTCGGTCACGACCCCGTGGATCTCCCCGAACAGCTGTTTGCGGTAGTCCTCGGGCAGGGTGAGGAAGCGCCGCCCCCGCAGCCGCTCGACCATCTCGACGCGCAGCCAGCGCCGGTACAGCTTGTCGCGCAGCGGGCCGGGCTCGGTGAACCGCTCGACGACGTCGAGGGCCTCCCGGAGGTTCTTGAAGTACCCGGCCGGATCGAACCGCTGGAAGCCCGCGTTGGCGTCGTCGTCCCGGCGCACGTGGTAGTAGCAGACGTAGTCGCTGAGCACCGAGACGTTGTCCGCGCGCAGATACGCCTCGGTGACGAAGACGTGGTCCTCCAGGCGGCGCCGGCCCTCGGGGAAGCGCAGGCCGGTGCGTTCGAGGAACTCCCGGCGGACCATCTTGTGCGGGGTCAGGCTGTCGATCAGCGGTGCGTCGTCGACGGTGGCGCGGGGGCGGTTCGTGCGGAACAGCTCCACCGGAACGCCGCGGCCCTTGCCGGCCATCTTGCCGACGACCACGTCGGCGCCGTTGGCCACGCCGTAGTCGTACATCCGCTCCAGTGCCTCGTCACCCAGGTAGTCGTCGTTGTCGACGAACATGACGTACTCGCCGCGGGCCGCGGCGATACCGACGTTGCGCGGCTTGCCCGACCAGCCGGAGTTCTCCTGGTGGATGACGCTCACCCGCGCGTCCTCGGCGGCGAGCTTGTCGAGCCGGGCGGGGGTGTCGTCGGTGGAGCCGTCGTCGACGAAGATCACTTCGTACTCGTCGGGCTTCAGTGACTGCCGCTGCAGGGACTCGACGCAGTCCTCGATGTAGGGCCCGGGGTTGTAGACGGGGACGATGACGCTGACCTTGACCGGCATGGGCTCCTGGCCCCCTCGGTTCGGTTGCCGTATTTCGGACGGGCGTTTGGCGCGCGTGGCCCGATGCTAACCCCGCGGGCTGTGGGCGCCACCTTTTCGGACACCGCTGGTCCGGTGGCCGAAAGGGCGTACGTCCTGGCCGGCCCCGGGTGCGCAGACGTCCGGCGGGTACGGCCGTACGGGTGCCCTCTTCACTCTGCCCGGACACCGGGCCCCCTAGCCTGGCACCGTGCGCCTGCTCCTGATGTCCGACACCCACCTCCCCAAGCGCGCCCGGGAGCTGCCCGCCGGGCTACTGGCCGAACTCCCGGACGCGGACGTCGTCTTCCATGCCGGCGACTGGGTCGACACGGCCACCCTCGACCTGCTGGAGAGCCGCAGCCGACGGCTGATCGGGGTGTACGGCAACAACGACGGCCCCGAGCTGCGCGCACGGCTGCCCGAGGTGGCGTACGCAGAGCTGGGCGGCCTGCGCTTCGGGGTGATCCACGAGACCGGTCCCGCCCAGGGGCGCGAGGCCCGCTGTGCCGCCCGCTTCCCCGGCCTCGACGTGCTGGTCTTCGGCCACAGTCACATCCCGTGGGACACCACCGCCCCGACCGGCCTGCGCCTGCTCAATCCCGGTTCCCCGACCGACCGCCGCCGCCAGCCCCACTGCACGTACATGACGGCTGCCGTGGCCGGCGGCGGCCTCACGGACGTGGAACTGCATCGGCTGCCGCCGCGCGCGTAGCCCGTTTCGCGCCGTCGGTGCGGGGCACCCGATCCGCTCGGCGGCGAGCCGCCGCCGGCACCGACACCGAAGCGACCGCGAGGTGGGAGTGAGTCATGCAGCACGACGCGTTCATCGGCCAGGTGCAGTCCCGCGCCCGGCTGGACAGCCGCGGCGCCGCGGAGCGTGCGACCAGGGCCAGCCTTGAGACGCTGGGCGAGCGGGTGCCTTCCACCGTGGCCGAGAAGGCCGCCGCCCAGCTTCCGCACGAGATCGGCGAGCACCTGCGCCGGGTGGCCCATGCTCCCGGTGAGCCGTTCACGGGTGAACGGATGAGTCAGGAGGAGTTCTTCGTCCGCGTCGCCGAACGTGCCGGGACGACGTATCCGAAGGCGATCCACGAGGCACGCTGCGTGATCGAGGTCGCCGACGAGGCCACCGGCGGCTCCCTGGCCCAGCAGATCCGCCCCTCCCTCGACGCCGATCTCGGCTCCGTCCTCTTCGCGGGCAGCACCGGCCGGGCGTGATCGCGCCCCGGGCCCGCCCTTCCGGCCCGCCCGGGAGCCCACGCCGGATACGGGATGCTGCCCGCGTTCGTGCTGTGGGCAGTGTCCGGCCGCAGAGACAAGATCCGGGCCGCTCCAGTCGTACGGATGCGGCCCGGGCGCTGCGAGTGTGCGCTGTCACGGACCTCCTTGCCATGACGGGGCAGAGGCGTGTTCGCCTCGTCCGTTGTGCGGCGATCACCCCGCAAGGCCCGTCCCACACGGGAAGTTCCTGCCTGCCGAGGCACGGGACGTGTTCCGCGAGGCGGTCGGCGCCGACGACGCCACCTGGGCCGGATCCGTCCCCGGCCCGGCCGCCTCGGTCCCGGAGGGCCGGGCGGACCGGCCGGTTCAGGCCCGCCGCCGGCGCCGGAGACGCGCGAACACGAGCACCAGGACCACGGCCGCGGCGGCCACACCCACCGCACCCGCGAGGCGCTTGGCGACCGGCAGTCCCGCGGTGCGCAGCAGGTCGAGAGGCTCGTCGGGGATCTCCTCGACCTCGGCGGGCCGGGTGCGGGGCTCGGCCAGCCGCTCGGACAGGCGCTCCGCGAACTGGCCGACCAGCCGGTCGCCGACCTCCCCCAGCACCCCGCGGCCGAACTGAGCAGGACGCCCGGTCACCGTCAGGTCGGTGTCCACGGTCACGGCGGTGGTTCCGTCGTGCTCGCTGAGCGTGCTGGTCACGGTGGCTCGCGCCGTGCCCTGCCCGCGGGTCTCCCGGCCGCTCGCGACGAGGACCATGCGGTGTGCCGTCGGGTCCTGCTCCTCGAAGACTGCGGTGCCCTTGTACGCCACCGTGATCGGCCCCACCTTGACCTTGACCGAGCCGTTCACGGTCTTGCCGTCGTAGTCGTCCACGCTCGCCCCGGGCATACAGGGCGCGACCCCCTCGATGTCGAGCAGCGCGTTCCATGCCTCGTCGACGGGCAGGGGCACGGTGAACTCGTGGTGCAGCTCCATCTCTTCCTCCTCAACCGGCTTGGGTCGACGGGTGGATCGCCCCCGCCGTGGCCGTCAGCGGGGCGCAGCTGCCGCCCCAGCGCAACGCGACGATCTCGGCCGCGACGGACACGGCCACCTCCTCGGGCGTACGGGCCCCGAGGTCGAGCCCGACCGGGGAGCGCAGCCGGGACAGCTCTCCGTCCGTGAGCCCGGCCTCGACGAGCCGCTTCGTCCGGTCGTCATGGGTACGGCGACTGCCCATCGCCCCGATGTAGGCGGCCGGCCGGCGCAGCGCCTCCTCCAGCAGCGGCACGTCGAACTTCGGGTCGTGGGTCAGGACGCAGATCACCGTGCGCTCGTCGGTGTCCGTGCCGCGCAGATAGCGGTGCGGCCAGTCCACGATCACTTCGACTCCCGGCGGGAACCGCTTGGGGGTGGCGAACACCGGGCGGGCGTCGCAGACCGTGACCCGGTAGCCGAGGAAGTCGCCGATGCGGGCGACCGCCGCCGCGTAGTCGATCGCGCCGAAGACCAGCATGCGCGGCGGCGGCGCGAAGGAGTGCAGGAACACGGAGACGGTGTCCTCGCGCCGCTCCCCGTGCGGTCCGTAGTGCCGTACGCCCGTGGCGCCGAGGGCGAGCTCGCCGCGTGCGTCGGCCGTCACCGCCACGTTCAGGCCCTCCGTGCCCAGCGTGCCGCTGACCCGGTCCGGCCAGACGGCCAGTGTGGCCCCGCGCGGGGCGGGTCCGTCGGTCACCGTCGCCACCGTCACCGGGCGGCTCCCGGCGACCGACTCGGCGACCGCGCCGAAGGCGGGATCCAGCTCGGGCGTGACGGGCCGCACCAGCACGGTGATCTCGCCGCCGCAGGTCAGCCCGACGGCGAACGCGTCCTCGTCGCTGTAGCCGAAGGTCTCGAGGCGGGCCTCTCCGTCCGCCACGACCTCCTGGGCCAGCTCGAACACCGCTCCCTCGACACAGCCCCCGGACACGCTGCCCACGACCTCGTCGTCCGGCCCCACGGCCATGGCGGCGCCCGGATCGCGCGGCGCGCTGCGGCTGACCGCGACGACGGTGGCGAGACCGAAGGGGGCGTGCGCGGCGTACCAGCCGCTCAGCACCGGCAG